>LCLX01000001.1 GCA_001002285.1 Microgenomates group bacterium GW2011_GWC1_46_15 | reverse complement strand
TTAGCTTTCGAAATGTGAGAATGTTTGTAATACTTATTTAGATTGATTAATGAAGACATTGCGGCTTATTATACCGCTTTAAGTTTACTAGCCCCTTGGTCATTGATGAAGAGGAAGAGGGGCATTTGCGGCGTGTTTGGACTTGTCGGTTTGCGAAACAGCTTTGTGAAACGATGCGGTGGGGTATACTGAACTTGCAAGATAGGCAGGAGAAGTGGAATGGTGTGCCTGCAACATTTATGAGATTGCTTGCACAAAAGGGATATTGAAATGAATCAACCTCGAATAGTTGTGTCAGCCTTGTTGGAGCGCACCCATAATGGGAAAAGGCAGGTGTTTGTTCAAACACGAAATAAACCTACCAGTTCTCCTTATTATGTAGACACACTTGAGATACCAGCGGGTGGGATAGAATCTTATGAAAATGTGTATGATGCTCTAAAAAGAGAGGTTTTTGAAGAAACTGGTTTACGGGTTGTGCATATTCTAGACGATGTTATAACTGATGTGATGGAAAATCGGAAAGGAGATCGATCGCTCGCTTTTCGTCCCTACTTGTGTCAGCAGGTTTTGTCTACGAATGGCGGTTTACCTTGGTATGGGTTTGTATTTCGATGTGAGGTGGTGGGTGAGGTAAAGATGAATATCAAAGAGGCTCGGGATCCACGGTGGCTAGATTTGACTGAGTTGAAGGATTTTTTGGATAGATACCCCAATAAAGTTTTCTCATTACAGTACGCTACGCTCAAGAAATATGTTGAGGATTTTCTTGTGGGATGATTTTAAATTCATTGAATCACTGAGGTATGAAACACAGGTTTCATGCTAAGATATCCCCATGGAATACACCAACCTCCGCGTTCTTGTGACCGGTGCCGCCGGGTTCTTAGGCTCCCATCTCTGTGATGCGCTTCTTCAAGCTGGCGCAACGGTGCTTGGCGTAGATAACTTCATCACCGGAAACAAAGAAAATCTTTCTGATGCGCGCAAAAATCAGCAGTTTACGTTTGTGGAAGCCGATGCGATTACTTCGCCGGAGGCATACTTGCCAAGCGGATTTCTTCCCGATGCTGTGTTCCATCTTGCTTCTCCCGCAAGCCCGCCACACTATCAAAAACACCCCGTAGAAACATACCTCGTGAACTCAATGGGAACGCACAATATTCTGCAGTATCTTGTAGCTCACGCGCCATCCGCACGATTCATCTATGCTTCATCCTCTGAAACATATGGAAATCCGCTGGAGCATCCGCAAAAAGAGAGTTACTGGGGAAACGTCAATCCGAATGGTGTCCGTTCATGCTACGACGAAGGCAAACGGTTTGGTGAAACGATCTGCGGCGTACATGCCCGCAATTTCGGTATGAATGTCCGTATCGCCCGCATTTTTAATACGCATGGTCCGCGGATGAGTCTTGGAGATGGGCGCGTCACCATCAACTTTTTCCAACAGGCAATCAAAAATCAACCGATGACGATTTATGGCGACGGCAAACAAACGCGGTCGTTCTGCTACGTTGATGATTTAATTCGCGGATTCTTGCTTCTGGGTTCTGTTGACAGGGCAAAAGGTGAAACAGTCAATCTCGGGAATCCGAATGAAACAACCGTGCTTGAGCTTGCAGAGGCTGTAAAAAAGATTACCGGCGCAACAAGCGAGTACGTGTTTACGCCTATGCCCGGCGATGATCCAGTGCGAAGGAAGCCAGATATTACGAAGGCAAAAACGATATTAGGCTGGGAACCAAAAATTTCATTCGAAGAGGGATTAAAAAAGACAATTGAGTATTACAAACGTTTTTTAAATACTTAGCATTGTAGTTCGTGTTATATCACTCGTCTGCGGAGAAGGAAGTAGAGAGCCCCGCCAACCGGAAGCGTGAGTGTCAGCCACCAGAGCCATTCCCAATCGTTTGTCTGTGCACCTTCAATTGAGCCTAGCTGAGTCGGCGAGGGTGATGGTGTTGCCTCTTCTGTTGTTGTCTTACCAAGCACCTCAGGCGCAAATCCCTGCGCTGGCGCTCCAGGCTGAACTCCAGGCGCCCCTGCAATCGCTCCCGTTGAAACTTCGTTTGAGTTTGCACTCTGGTTATTTGAAGCATCAACCGCGCGGACGATAAAGAAGTAGCTTCCCGCGCCAAGACCTTGGACTGTATACGATGACACGTTACCAACACGTGCGCCATAAATATACGTTCCCGTGGTCACGCCGTACCAGATAATGTAGTCCGTTGCGTCCGCAACTGTATTCCATGCGAGGCTTGCTGTTCCCGTACCCGTTCCTGTCAAACTCAGGGTTGGGGCTACGGGGGCGGTGCGGTCAACAACTTCATTGATCGTCGCGTCTTTATTGTGTCCGGCGTCATCAAACGCGCGCACGCGGACGGTCCATGTGCCTTCTGTTAAGTTGGTAATCACATGCTCGCGGATATTCGATCCTACCGTATCTGTGTATCCTGTCGAACTGCCATTCAACGTCCACTGAACTTCATACTTGGAAATGCCAACGTTGTCTTTTGCCGCATCCCATTTTACGGTTGCCGTGGAACCGCCGGTTGGATTTGGACTAATGCTTACATTCAACGGTCCATTGTCCAACTCGGTTTTGTCATACTTTACCAACCGTGATCCAACGAGACTTACATTTCCTGCTTCGTCAAATGCACGGAAGTACACGGTGTATCCGCCTTCGCCAAATGTTGTAAACGGTACCGAATACGTTGTCCATGCTCCACTTGTGCCGTTCCACTGATACTCTAGATGATTTAAGAGAATGTCATCCGCGCCAGTAATAGTAATTGTTGGCTCAGTCAGATACCAATCATTTGCTCCATCTGGAGTCGCGGGTGAAATACTCGAAGAAACTGTGGGTAATGTAAGGTCATACACAATCGTGAGCACATACGAATCTTCAACATTCGTTGCGTTATCAACCGCGTGCGAGGTCACTGTGTAGGTATCCTCCACTAGGCTGGTCAATGTGTATGTCCAGTCCGGCGCGCCCGCTGTTGTTACGCGTGTTGTAGTTTCGGTGCCAGCAACCCAAGCTACACCATCCCAGTACAACCCATCTGAAGAGCGCCTGATTGAAAGATCAACATGATTGACGTCCGAGTTCACACTCGCGAGCGTGTCTGCAGAAGAGCCGCCCAATGCGCCGGCCCAGCTGTTTATGTAGGTCGTAGATCCGGTTCCAGTGTTTGCAGGATCAGAAATTGTGCTCGTAGGCTTGGTGAGATCAATGTAGAACGGACCAAGATCAGCGTTATCTGACCAGTTTCCAACAGCATCTTCTGTGTGCAGGTGGAAATAATGCGAATCGCCGTCAGTGAGACTCGGACTCGTTGTTGTCGTTCCAGCAGGCTCAAGTGTTGTATCAGGATTCGTGGAAGCGTTCGTGTCCCACTCAAACGAGTATCCATTGATACCACTCGAGTCACCTGCTCCGTCCCATTCTACATCAACCGTTGAGTCATTCGACCATGTAGAAATACTATGACTGGTTGAGTCCAGTGTGGGATTCGTTGGCGCAGTTGTGTCAATTTCAAGATCACTTGTGTCTTCAATATTACTGGCAGGCAAGTCGCTGTCGGTGCGCGTGTTCCCCAAGGCATCCATCACCGACTCCGAAGAGATTGATGAAACGGTGAGATCCGCGCTATCTTCTCCGCTTCCCGTTGTGCCAACAATATACGTACCAGACAGTGTGTTTCCAGATACCGAGTCCAGTGTTACGGAAACACCATTGTCTAACTCCATTGTTATCGTGCTTCCAGGGGCAAGTGTTTCATCATAACTTGCCTCCAGGGCGATACTCGAACCCGGCCCATATATATCATCCGATTCTGGAGAAGAAAACGATTGAAGGACCGGACCTGTTTGGTCAAGTGTGACACTATCAGAGGTAAGTACGGCAGTTGTGTTGTCTGCTTTATCTACAGCCTGGACGTCGAACGCGTACTCCCCATCTCCCTCAACAATCGTTGTTGTAACACTGTCGGACGTTGTATCACCAGACTGGACGATACCGAACAATGTTTTCGAGAGATTCCAGAGGTATTTTTGAAGAGTTGAGATTGAAGAATCTGGGACTGCCCACGTCCACGTAATGATGTTAATGTTTGTCGGATTTGTGGCGGCGTCCGAAGTAGGAGTCCCCAAGCCTGTGGGTGCAGTCAAATCAATATCAATGCCGTTTTGTGTATCCGAAGACGAGTTCCCCGCATTGTCTGTACACACACCCGTTGCCGATTGATCTTCCCCTTCTCCCGAAAGCGTTTCCGTTACTGTTCCATTTATGACGCCTGACGTTGCGTCTGAACATGTCCAGCTTAATGTAACCGAAGTATTATTCCACCCATACGCATTCGATATTGGCGATTGGCCATCGTATGTCATCGTTGGCGCAGTAGTATCAATAATGAAATCGGCATCTGAATCATCGCTTGCCGTAGCTTCTGTGTCACTTACCGTTGCACGAACACGCACTGTCTGTGAAGTTTCCCCCGGAAGAGTCCATGTATAGCTTCCCACGTTCGCCAATCCGGAAACAATGGGTGTGTATGTACTTCCATCCGTTGTATATTCTAATGCCACACTTAACAATGCCCCTGCATCCACGTCATTTGCGTTCCATGTAATATCTTGCGCTGACCCGCCTTGGTAGATTTGGCCGCCATCCGGTGATGTTATTGTTATTGTTGGCGGTGTGTTGTAGTACACCTTTACTTGCATGTGATCAACGCGCACCCGCTGATCACTGCTTCCCGACGGATGGCGCTGCGCTGCATATGCAACCCCGAAGTCACCCGAGTTTACTTGCGCTGGTGTGAGCGTTAATCCCCACAGATCACTTGACGATCCGTATGTTGTTACCGCATCGGTCGTGTTGTTAAAATAACTCGCTCCCGCGTTGTTGTTTCCAACAACTACTCCACCAACAATAAGGTTTACAAGCGAATCTTTGCTCGCGTTTGTCCTCGATGTATTCACACTTTTTTCAATCATCACCTCCACGCCTTCAATGACCGCCGTTCCTGGGACAGACAACCCAAACCCCGTCGCAAGAAGATTTTCCGAGGTTGCTCCAAGATTCAGCAGAACAGTGGCCCGCGCGTTGTCGGAGACGTAGACATTGCCGGGATTCACCCAGGACCCTCCCGCTCCGTCAACTCCAGAAGCCGATGGGTCGCGGATCACAAAAACTGTAAAGTGATCAAGACTGCGAACCTCAATCTCCTGCTTCTCCTCATGAAAAGTTTGCTGGGTTTCCGCAACGTTCTCAAAACGTTGACCGTCTTCGGAGGACGCTACGCTGAGCGTATCGCTGTTTTCTCCAAGATCCGGCACCGGCAGGGTGAGTGTGTAGGTAAACGTTCCATCTGCCATGGTTGAAGTAATGTCGTAGGCTTTGTCGCTTATCGCACCAAGCTGAAGTTTTTGTTCCTCGGTTAACGTAAGTTCTTGAATGGAAAGCGTTCCGGGGTTCGTTGGCAAAGAAGTAAATGTAACAGTAACCGCGCCGTTTTGTGGAGCAACATATGTTTTATTAAGTTCAACTTTTGGTGTGGTGTACACTCTGTCATGTTCATTCCAGAACACACCATTGTTGAACGAGAAGTTTTCATCGTACATATACGACTGCGTATCGCCATAGAGTGCATCAACATGGATCGTTCCGCTTTGTACATCGTGTGGAACACATACTCCGCCCGTTGAACATGTCCCTGCATACAGTGAAGCATGGGCAACATCACTCGAGGCATCAATAGTCCCCTCAACCGCCTCTGTAACTCCGCCATCGTGTTGATACGTCAATGTATATGACGTTTTAGAGACACCAAACACATCAAGTGCAAACGTATGTGCTCCACTGTCATACTGTAAAGAAACAGAAGGAGAAACGGCCATTTCAATAGCAGCAACCGGAGCTGGATATGCCAATAACACTGTGGGAATAAATGATTGAAAAAGGAGCCCAACAATTGTACTCAGTACGGTGAGTTTCTTGAAAAATTTTCGGACCAAACCCAAACGAGGTAGTTTCACAATAGTCCCTTTATGGCAGGATCATAAGCACTTCCACAATCTGCGCGAAGGATACCACCTCAAGTTATCCCTGTCAATTTTTTGTGATCACGCTGTATATGTTGCACACGTTGTAGCACCCGCTTTGCACCTTTATTACAGTAAAGTTTTTTAACACGTTTTGAAATGCTTCGTGCAGGTATCCTTCATTCCCCAATCCGTACTCTTCAAGATATATGTCATAGCCGTTTTTAAGGTATGTCGCGTAAAGTTTCATCATGTCTGAATAATCATTCGGCCCCCAAGCCTCGACAAGATACGAGCGGAACTCCTGCTGGGCAGAAAGTGGCAAAAGCGTATATGTCTTATTTGAATAAAAATCAATAAAATACGGCGGCATTGCACTAATCACGATT
The DNA here is from genome assembly GCA_001002285.1 of Microgenomates group bacterium GW2011_GWC1_46_15. Lineage (GTDB taxonomy): Bacteria > Patescibacteriota > Microgenomatia > UBA1400 > UBA12028 > UBA12028. The sequence goes on along the minus strand of LCLX01000001.1, from coordinate 414,623 downwards.
GGCTTTTTGCCGTCCTTGGTTTCAACTTTAGAAAAATATGTGTTCATGTCCACCACCGCAAGGTACCACCACGGAGTTTCCGCATACTTGAGATTGACCATGATTTGGGACTTAAGCTGGAGGGCGTTTGAAAAAAGATATACCATTGTAATGCCTATCACCAAACAGTTGAGGAGCCACATGCTGGAAAAACCATGAAACAGTTTTCCTAAGGTTTTTGCCGAATACTCTACCGCCCATCCAAAGCCGATCAAGAGGAAGGGGATGGCAAACATGAGATACCGCATGTCGGTTGAGTAAAACGTGGACATAAATAGTGTTTCCGCGAGAATAACCAATACCAGCGCAAGCGAAAACCACCGCCTTTGTGCGTACAACAAGCTCCATCCAAAACCAACCCATCCAAAAACGGCAACAGCGTGTGAGAGAATCGGCGTTTGTTCCCACAGAAACTTTGCCCCATATCCGTGGAGGCCGCGCCACTGCATTGCAAAGTTTTCGGGAAGGTAAGAGAGGGAAAACCATGGTGATAGTGATGCTTGGGTCGCTGTACTGCCACGTTGTCCCGATGAGACAAACATGGGAAGTTGTTTCACCAGACTTAATACAAGAGACCACCCTGTTAAAATCAAGTTTCTTCCGCTTATAGCGTAATCGCCCAAAATATAGAGCGTGGTGAAACATATTACGCTCGCGATAAATAATATGAAGAATTTCTTGAAAAATTTGATGGCATACAGCGCAAGAAACACTACAACAAGTGGAGCATTTGCAAACTTAATGCCGTAGAGTGCGATCGGAATAACGCCGGCGATGAGCGCGTGTTTTTTTGTTGCGGGCTGAAGCAAGAGGAGTATGCTATAAAGAACAACTGGAAGCATCAAGTTTTCCGCCATCGCCCATTGTGGGTACCAAGAGATGTAAAAGTTGGTGACATACATAAAGGAAAGAAGTATTTCAATGGCAGGTTTATCTGTCGTTTTTCGGAGAATGTTTACAAAGAGCGCGTACGCAGTGAGCGCAAGTATAACGTTTGTAACATAAAACATGCGTGCGTCATTTTTCACTAAAAAAGCAGGAACCAATGAAAGTGAGTATAGCGGTGGAACAGCAGGAACAATCGTTCTTCCTTCCCTTGAAATGAAAAATCCCTCCCCTCGCAAAAGTGACTGTGCTGGGACAATGTAATGGAATGTATCGGGGAACGGCTCCATGTTGGGGATAAGCGTGCGGGAAGAAAATGGATTGCGGGCGAGGAGAACAAAAAGGAGAGAGACAAAAAGTATGTGTGCAAAAAATGGTTGTCGCAACTTATGGAGCAAGTTTATCATTTTGCATCTTTCAATAACTCAATAAGCTCTCTTTTAAACCGCTCTCTGCTAAAATCTTTACTTCTTTCTACCGCGGCAAAACTTTTTTCTTTAAGAAGTTTTGAATTGCGTATCAACTCAAGCGTGCGTTTCATTAATTCTTCTCTCGTTTTCCATGTATACCCACACGCGGGAGTAATAATTTCTGGCTGGCCACCAGCATGGATTACCACGGGAACACATCCAGAAGCCATCGCTTCTACTGTTGTGATGCCGAAATGTTCAAGGCGAACAGGATATCTGGTATTATCTTCGTCTAAGCCTGTCGCGTGCCAATAAATCTTTGCCTCAGACAAAAGCATCCTTACTTCATCAAATGGTGCATTTGTATGCAAAAAAATTGGATATTCCTGTGTTTCTTCATAAATCGTTTCTACATACTTCCGATGTATCCCTCCCTCAGCTATCCCGCCAACAAAATGGAGTTCCCAACCTTTTAATCCTTGATCAATTAACCGTTTAAATACCCTCGTCATATCAAGTTGTTTTTTTGAATGTCCCCCGACAAAAAAACGTCCCACATGCACAATTATGTTCTTTTTTTTCTTCGCTGGAACGAACGTTTTCACGTCTACCGGAGGATAGAGTAAATCAGAATTCACACCCCAATATCTTCGAATCCAGTCTTGCGAAAATTTTGAAATGGCAACAACACGATCATATGAATCAATATCAGAAAACTTTGTTGCCGACGGACCCCCATGAAGCCGCATTTCCCATACCGGAAATAATACTTTAAACATGTTATAGAGAACGTATCGGAAGTCCACAATTCTCATACTCGTTAAGGCAATATATTTTGCATATGCGGAATCGGGGAGAATGATGGTGAGGCCAATATCTTTTATTGGTCTTTTAAATTGAAATATATACTTTATCGTATTTTTCGAATGATTTACTGCGCGTGAGTCGGGAACAATATGTTGTTTTCCCAATCGAAATTGAATGTCATCAAGACACGAAAATGCTAGAAATTCTGCTCTCAACTCTATTTGCAGAGTTGAAAAATTCTGATTGAAGTATACTGTCGATTCTCTTCCCAACCATTTGTACAGTTTTCCTTCTATAAACTCGTCATAACGGAAACCTTCAAAAAATGACGGGTATACGAAAAATCTGCGAAGCGACGGGATAATGTGCGCGCGTTTTAAATACTCATATATTGAGACTTTAATTCTTGATGGGAAAAAAATAGAAAGAATGCCATATTTGCTTCTATTTGGAATGTAATCAAGGTATGAATTAGAAACGAATACGTCATACCCCTCCGTATATTGACTTAACTGGTAATCGGGAAGGTTTGGTAAGTAACGGACATGTATATCGGAAAGGTTTACGTGCATTTTCCGTTCTGCTTCAGCTACATCAAACTTTTTGTGTGTAAGAATTTCGGTTTTATATCCCAGGTAGCGAAGTGTTTCCGCATATGCAAATCCTACCTGTTCGCCACCGCCTAACGTGTGAAGCCATCGGTCATATACTGCAGCTATTTGTTTATGTTTTCTCGTAGTCATGTTTTACTTCCTCATTTTTTTATGATTAATACAATGACTGAAATATTTCACTCATAGATTTTTTTTGTCGAAGTTTTAGTACAAACCGTTTCTTTACTAGGAAAAATATATGACCCACAACCCACTTCATAATATCGCCACGCGACTCAACTTTTTCGTTCAACGTTTCGTAAAGGCGCCAATTCCCTCTCAATCCCCACTTCATCATGGATACGCATGCAAATAAAAATGATAGTACATATAATCCAAACTGCATACAAACAATAAACAATGGAAAATGTTTTGCGATAAGAATGAGGCGCCCTTTTTCAACATGTGATGCAAAAAAGCGCGACCCTTCTTTACTCGATCCTGCATGAATATGATACATAACTGCTTTTGGTTCGTACCAAATGGAGTATCCATAACGACGCATCGTTAGACTTAAATCAATGTCTTCGTAGTACATAAAGTATAGTTCATCAAATCCGCCAAGTTTTGTAAAAATGTCCTCACGTACAAGCACTCCGACTCCACAAAACGCTAAAACTTCAACTGGTTTATCGTAGAAAGGACAATCCAACTCAAATATTTGTGTCGTTTTTCGTACAGCCGCCCCCCTATCCCGACTATACCCATCTTTAAAAACAATATTTCCTGCGTTCTGCACAGCATACTTTGCATACTTTTTTATTTGATCAGCGTGTAAAACGAGTGTGTATTGTTTTGTTTCATGTGGAGCAAGCGTGTCGTGAATGAGCACGTTATCTTCAATGGTAAGAGATAGTTCTGTATTTATTCCTGAAAAGGGTTGGTCAGTACTAAGAGTCACTGTATACCGCACCTCGTGTGCCAGTGGGTCGAATGGAATTAAAAGTTCCGCATCTCCATCAGTCCATTTTTCTATGGCCTCCTTATCATCCACATCATAGAAACCACACCCATATTGGATATATGGTTTAAGTTTTATGTCAGCGGGGGTAACATTTTCGAGAGAAACTCCAACCCGTTTTCTGCCGGAAAATCGCATAAAATCTGATTTTGCATATGTATCTGACTGGACGTGAAGCCTAAAAAAAGGATAATACAAAAGCGCCTTAGAACTTACCGCAGCAATAGTAGAATTTTTCTCGATTCTATGTATCAATGAAGATAACCACAATCTATCAACTTTGGTGTCGTTGTTTAAAAAGGCAATATATTTTCCACGGGCAATTTTTGCTCCCACGTTATTTCCTGCGGAAAAACCAAGATTTTCTTTATTTTCAACAATGCGAACTTGGGGGAAATGTGTTTTCGTGAAAACAACAGAATCATCCCATGAATGATTATCAACGAGTATAATCTCGTACGAATGCTTTGGCGTGTCCATGGAAAAAAGTGAAGAGAAGCACTGTTCAAGAAAATGTTTCCCGTTATAATTCACGATAACAATGGAGGCTAAAATGTTGTTGCTCATATACGTTCGGTATATTTTCCCGTATGAGGTATCATAATACATGGTATGAAAGATACAAAGCTCAGTTGGAAGTTTTTCTTTTTTTATTTTTTCTTCCTCTTTTCTGTCTTAAGCTTCTTTTCCTCCGGTCTCATTGAGTCGGAAGACGGACTTTTATATCTGACCGTTGCAAGAAATTTGTACTACAACCATCAGGCAACATCAGCTCCATACGAGTTTAACGAGGGAAAAAATGTTCACATGAACTCCGTCAAACAACCCGATGGAACATGGCGCGCGCCTGGAGGGTTGGGGTATTCTATAGTGATGGTTCCCGCAGTGGCAATTTCTGATCTTGTTCATACATATTATGGGGCACCACCCCCTACACGTTTTCCCCTAGAATCAGACTGGTCCGTACTTCTTTTTGCGAGTTTTACAAACTCTTTTTTCGCCGCGCTTCTTGGCATTATTATGCTCAAGTATGGCCTTACGTTAAAACTTTCACATAAGATGTCTTTACTCTTGAGTCTTGCTACCGTGTTTGCGACAAACATTTTTCCTCTCTCAAAGTTTGGATTTGCACATATGCCATTTATTACGTTCACAATGTGTACGTTTTACTGTGTAAAAAGATACGCGCAAACAGAACACCTTCGGTATCTTCTCTTTAGTTTGATTTCATATCTTGTTGTTATTTTTTCGTATAACGAATCATATATTCTTCCTATTCCAGCACTACTTCTGTACATCGTTCTTCTTCTTTACCCGAAATATCATTCTGTAAAACGCGTGCTTCTTGGCATTTTATTATGTTTTTCGTTTCTTCTTTTTTGGAAAATTAAGTCCATTATAAGCGCTGTTTCCCAGATTCAACCAAAAATTCTTTTTGAAGGGGCATACGGACTTCTTTTTAGTCCTGGGAAAAGTATTTTTCTGTATTCTCCTCCGCTTGTTCTTCTTATTATTTTTTGGCACCGGATTCAGAAGCGTCTGCTTCCGGAAGTGTTAAGTTTTCTTTTCCTCTTTGCTATTTATGTTTTTTCTTATGGTTCCGCGACTATTTCTATTCCCGGAGCGCAGGAGCTTCGTCCAATTTGGTATGGAGGAGCGGTTTGGGGACCCCGCTACATGGCAATGCTTATTCCTCCGCTTATGCTTATTATTTTTCACATCATCACAAGACTTTCTTCTCTGCAGAAAAAATTTATTGTTACGCCTGTATTCGTTTTGGGAGCGTTGATTCAATTACTTGGCGTTGCAGTACCATATCAAGTCCAATACCGGGGTCTCCCATATCATTTTTTTATTGATACAACCGAAATTACCCGATACGAGTATGCGAGCTTCATTCCCAGATACTCGCCTATCATTACAATGACGAGGGACTTTCTTGTAAAAATCCATGATTTCCCAAAAACAATAGATCACGGTCTATATGGTGTCCGGTTTTATGATGGTTTTGAAACACCGCTTCGGACGGGCATTGGAGTGTTCCGGGGGATAAAAAGTGTAGGACATCTTTCTTTCACACAAAAAGCAGAGAATCCTATTCAATCAATCTCTTTCCTTCTGTATAACAATCCCGACGAACCAACCAGCATGTACTCCGCACAAATTTCTGGTTCTCTTAATACACATATTCTTTCTGATGTTTCTGTCATTCCTGTTTCTAAAGACGGCTCTTTTTCTATAACACCCCCTGCTGGAATCATTCAAAATGGTATGAATTTATTAGATGTACGCGTCACATACGTTGGAACATCCTCCGCTCAAAACACGCTTTATGTAAAAAAGATGACAATAAATAATAACTCTGTCAATCTCCAATCGTTAGATTATCCCGATGTTTCAACCTTATTAGGAGAAAAGACCACTTCCATTCCGTATCAATACTGGGGAAAGACTGTAACAGACCCATGGCAGCTCTGGAACTTGCGGGCAAGAATTTATGAAGAAACATTTGATTTTTGGTGGCTGAAAAATGTGTACTACTGGGATAAACCTCAAACATTTCTTTCTGTACTTTTCCTGATAAACATCGCCTCGATGATCTTCTTCTTTAAAAAAACGCGTTATTTGTACAAGAAAAAATAAATATATGTCGTTCCCGTTATATACTAAAACTATGACTTTTCTAAAAACACTTGTTTTCCCCTTCACGCATTACAAATATCTTCTTCTGCAGCTTACACAGCGGGAAATCAAGGCGAGATATAAACAGTCATTCATTGGATACGCGTGGGTTATTCTCAATCCCTTATCACAGCTGTTGGTGTATTCATTCGTATTTTCGGTGATTTTCCGATTTTCAACAAATAATATCCCCTATATTATTTTCCTCTATGCGGCGCTTCTCCCTTGGGGCTTATTTCAGGGATCCATATTTACCGCAACACAAGGACTTGTTGATAACTCATCTCTCCTCCGTAAAGTCGCTTTTCCCAGAGAAATTATTATTTATGCCATTGTGTTAGCAAAATTTGTTGACTTTTTTATTTCCGCCATCATTTTTTCATTGTTTATGATGATTCTTCACGTACCTTTTTCAACAACGTCTTTGTGGGTTGTTCCATTACTAGCAGGTCAACTTCTTTTTACCGTTGGTATTTCTTTCATATTCTCCACGTCTAACTTGTTTTATAGAGATATTCAATACCTTGCCAACCTTCTTCTTATGCTGTGGATGTACATGACGCCTATTGTGTACCCGCTTTCCTTAGTACCATCTCAATATGTATGGCTTTATAAACTCAATCCCATGGTTGGGTTTATGGAGGGATACCGTTCAGCCCTTTTTCATGATCCATTTGAGTGGACAATCATTGTATGGTCTCTTGGTATCGCCATCGTTATTTTCTTTGTCGGATTTTTTATATTCAAAAAAGCGGAGCGCACATTTGCCGATGTTGCTTAAGGAACACTATGCCAAATCCCGCCATCACCTTCCAGCATGTTCATAAAGATTTTTACCTACAGGAAGACCGGACATTTAAAGAAGTTATTCCAAACCTTCTAAGAGGAAAATCGTTAACAAAAAAATATACCGTTTTCCACGATCTTTCTTTTGAAATTCGCGAAGGGGAAACGGTTGGCATTATTGGAAAAAATGGCGCAGGAAAATCAACAATCCTCAAACTTATTGCCGGGGTAACATATCCCACCAAAGGAACTGTCGCTGTACGAGGAAGAGTGGCACCCCTCATTGAACTTGGAGCGGGCTTCCATCCAGAGCTTTCGGGATATGAAAACATTTTTTTAAATGCAGCAATTCTTGGAATGCATAAAAAAGAAGTTGAAAAAGAACTTGACCAAATCATAGAGTTTAGCGAACTCGGAGAGTTCATCCATGTGCCGGTCAAGAAGTATTCATCGGGAATGTATATGAGATTAGGATTTTCTATCGCGATCCATACAAACGCAAACATTCTGCTTATAGATGAAATACTGGCGGTTGGGGATTTTAAATTTCAAAAAAAATGTCTTGACCGTCTTCATGCGATAAAAAAAGATCGGAAAAAAACGATCATTTATGTAAGCCATAATGAAGAATCCGTTTTAGATTTCTGTGAGAGAGCACTCCTTTTACAAAATGGAAAACTTATAAAAGATGGGGATCCCCGATCCGTTCTCTCCGAGTACCATACATTATGATAGTTGTGGTTATTGTAGAAACTGTGATGCTAAAATGAAAGCATGAAGTTTCCCCCCCTTTCTTTGGTTATTCATACGAAAAACGTTGCATCAACACTGATGAAAACGTTAGAGAGCGTAAAAAATCTTGCCGATGAGATCATTATTGTTGATATGCAGAGTACGGATAATACCGTTGCTCTTGCGAAACAGTACACAAAAAGTATTTTTTCATATAAAGACATTGGATACGCTGATCCCGCAAGAAATTTTGGCCTTTCGAAAGCGCATCATCCATGGATTCTTGTGCTAGATGCCGATGAGTATTTAGAACCTGAAACATGTTCTTTTATCCAATCTATCCTTATGGGGAAAGTTCCAGAAGCATTACTCGGAGATTGTTACTACTTCCCAAGAAAAAACATCATCTGGGGAGACTGGGTAAAGTACGCGGGGTGGTGGCCAGATTATCAACTCAGGCTTTTTAAACAAGGTCATGCAGAATGGGGCGGAAAAGTTCACAAAAACCCCAAACCGATGGGGAAAACCGTATTTCTTCCTCCACAGCTAAAGTATGCAATCGTCCATGCCAACTACAACACCGTAGAGGAGTTTGTTTCCCGCATGAATCGATACACAACTTTAGAACAAGAACAGTCTCCCAAAAAACACATTACTTCGGAAGTACTTATAAATTCTTTTTTTTCTGAGTTTGAACGAAGACTTCTCGGTCTAAATGGCATTGATGGAGGCTTGAGGGGCGTTGGACTCTCTTTGCTCCAAGGAATGTACAATATGCTCATTACAATAAAACAGGCAGAGCGAGAGGGTTTCCCAGAAGAAAAAGATACTGCTCAACAGGTGTCAGCGGGATTACGTACGATGAGGAAAAAATTACGCTTCTGGAGAGCCCATTATTTGATGACACACTCGAGGTTTCCGCTGAATATATATTGGAGAATTCAAAGGAAGTTACACTCATAACCAATGCTAGAAACTCTTAGGATTATTTTTACTCACACAATTTTTTTACTTCCAGAGTTTCTTCCGTATATATTCGGCGCAAGCGTATTTCTTCTTTTAATTTCCAGCGGCTGTCTGTGGATCTATGGGAAAGAACGGCTTTCTTTGCTCAAACTTCTTTTTCTTCCGTACATTTCAATCGGGTTTTTTATTGTTACCGCGTACTATCTGCTCTATATCACTCCAAAGCCTATCGAAACGCTTATTGCGTCCTTTTCTGGTTATACAGTATTCGGACTCATTCAACTTTATAAAAGAAAAGAAGAAATATTCCGTCTTTTAGCTCCATTAAGAAAATCGAGTAATGCTCTTGTTTTTTTAGCAGGCGTTACCATATTTTCCGCACTCATGCTTTTTAATTTCACGTATAAAAACGGAATACATGATGAGTATCAGCACCACGCCGTTATTCAATTGTTTTTGGAAAATAACACATATCCGTTTATTGATCCGTACTCTCCAAGAAATATACTCAATGAGTATTACCATGTTGGATTATATTTTCCCGTCATTCTTACGAAGATCATGTACAACATATCGGTAGAATCTGCGCTTGATCTGACAAAACTCACATTATTTCTCCCGATTATTCCATTATTTGCGGTAATATTTATGCAGATATTTCACATTCGGAAGTTTTGGGTGGCTGGTCTTATTGCGTTTGCTTGTTTATTTTCCGGTCCTAGTCTTTTTTTCTTCGATATTTTTTCATCAAATGTATTTCTCCACACCTCATACCAACTACTGTACACGCCAATTTTCTATGAACTGGCAGGATTAACTTGGTTCGGTCTCATTTTCTTTCTCGTATATTTTTTCTTTTTCATTACCTTATATGGGGAAGGAAAAGCGAAGTTTCATGTGCCCTTCTTACTTTTTCTTCTTTTTTCTACGACCGCGCTTAATGTCATAAATAAGGCTTTTCTTTTAACATACGTTGTGAGTATCGTGGTATTTCTTGGATGGTCATTCCTTTTAAACAGAAAAACATTTCATATAACATATTTCCATATATTTAAGATTGTCGTTGCTTGTGGATTGATTGCGCTCGCACTCATCCAATCTGAATATGTTAGAAACATTATCGTCAGACTTGTCCACATACGTGAACCACTATTATGGGGTTTTCCGTATGCAAAAGACGCAACGCTTATGCCCGCATACGCGTCAATACAAAACTTTTCAACCATACGTGGTATTGGAGTATTGTGGGCTTTTGCATTATTCCTGCTTATTCGCCAAATTATTATGGAACGAAAAGATCGTATTTGGTCAATCTTTTTTTTCACAGTTATGTTGGCTTTCCTCTCCGTAGCATATTTTGGCCAAATAGACTCATCCTCACTTGCCCTAAACAAACTTTTGCGTCCAACATTTTTTTGGACAACATTCATTTGTATATACTATGGAGTCCTTAGGGAAAAACGCGGTTTTATAAAAATGATTTCAGTTGTTTTAGTATTTTCCGGCATTATCCCATCGTTATACTTTTTTCTTACCGCAAATACATGGAACATACAACGGTATTGGGTCATTCAAGATGAAGGAGATTGTGCACTCGTTCAACATATTAAAAAAAATCTTCCATGCACTCTCGTAACAACAAATGTCCGATCTACTTCGTACTTTGTTGCAAATACCGTAGGCGCGTGCGCTCAGCTTTGCCCAACGCTGTTAGAAAAAGACTGTCCCGCTCTTCCTACCTCAAATAACGTTCTTTATGACACAACATCACCCGAACCCACGTATCAAGAATATACTCAAAAACACCGTATTCTGTTTCAAAATGAGAAGTATGTATTAACGCAATGAAAAATATCCTTCAAAAATACCATTCTAATAAATTTTCCATCATTATTGCGGTAATTTTGCTTGCGTTGTTTTTCGCCTTTTCATTCTATGGATATCTTCGTGTTGGGCTAGAGTACGACGAAATACTAACAGCAAATGCCGCACTAGGATGCCCGCATCCGGACATATTTCTTTCCTATGCAGTACACATCGGAAACAGATGCATTCCCATTATGCTTTCTCCATACATTGGAGCCCCGATGGCGTTTATTCCCAGAGTCATTTTTACCTTTCTTATGCCCTCCGTTCAAGCTATACGGATGGCGAATATCCTTTTTGTTGGAACGTCGCTTTGCATTCTAGCGATAAGTATATGGAAGATTTTTGGTAAAAAAATAGCGCTCTATACATTATTTTTTCTCGTGTTTGACGCGCAGTTTCTTCTTACACAACGTCTTGATCGGACAAGCGTGTTTCCATTTTTTCTCAAAGCGATATTTCTCTTATTTCTTTTTCATGTGTTGTACACAAAAAGAAAGATTGGGAAAATTATTTTCTTTCTTCTTGGTTTTTTCGCCGGGTTAAACATATATACAAAACTCGATGCAGTCTTTTGGATAGGTTCGATTGCACTGGCTCTATTTATTCAACACATATATCTTCATCATTTTTCTAAACTTATACATGGAATAAATCTGCGCAATACAATATCTGTTCTTGCGGGAATGTTTGTAGCGGTTTCCCCCCTCCTCTACTATGTTCGTTCAGCGTGGATAAACGTTTTTGCAACAGCACAAAAACTGCAAGGCTTTACTCTTGCGGCATACATCGAAAAACTTCATGGATTCTTTTTCCAACTCCAGATTCCGGAAACATTTTCCTACGTTTTTGAAATAGTTCCGACTTTTCCCAAAATGATATCTGTTCTAGCAGTTTTTTGTATACTTCTCTGGTTTTTATCAGCATATAAAACAATAAAGCAATCAAAGCATGTGTGGATTGGTATAAGTTTTTTCATTTTTTTCATCGTGTATATGAGTTATAAGGGACTTATTTTTTCATACCACCGCTTACTTATCTATCCCATCCCACAACTTGCACTTGCGCTTTTTTGCTCTCACCTCAAACGCCGATCTATCCTGTATGGCATTTTTGCTATGTATCTCATCATTTTTCTTTCGACATATATCTCTTTTGATTCTTTAGGAAAAACTACTTGTGGAAGGGGGTCATTTACCTGTGCAATCTATCCACTCTACGAACGTGTAAGGCATGAAAACGTACCCATTGTTGTTGGAGATTGGGGAATAGCAACACAACTTCTCTTCCTTTCTAACGGCAAACTTGATATTCATGAAGTCGCTTTTGTCACCAACCAACAGAATGATCCGTTGATTGAACAGATTCTCTCTCCATTAACCAAGGTATGTGCGCCTATCATTTTACGGCCAACGTCACTTGCTAAGTTTTCCTTGGCAGACTCCAATCTTCGAAAGATTCTCTCGAATGTGCCACAATATACACAGACAGATATAACTGATTTATTCGGAAATACGCAGTTTGAAGTATTTTCTTGCAGATAAATTTATGAAACACCATCAATTTTCACAGTTCACAAAACACAAAGGATATTATGTAAGGAATACTCCTCTTCAAAAAATTTCTTATACGGGGTATACAACAAAACGTAATGCGCAACAGAAAAAATTTTATACAGACCGTAAACATATATTGCGCACCTCTTTTTTCAATATACTGCTCCCGATTGTTCAACGCACCCATCGTCTTTATCCAAAACAAACTCTTTTTATTTTAGATGCCGGATGTGGAGATGGTGTTGCGCTACGAGCGCTATTAGATATTCATACAAAAACAAAAATTCCAATGAAGTTATTCGGGATGGATATCGATGAAACCATAAAGAAAGATTTACCCCCGTCTGTTGCTTTTTCTAAGGGGTCGTTGACAAAGATACTTTTCCCCAAAAACACATTTCACATGATTATCTCCCTGCAAACACTGGAGCATCTTTCCCCACTGGATGTTCAAGCAACGCTTCGGGAGTTTCACAGGGTACTTCAACCTCAGGGAATCGTATATGTTGAAACTCCAAATCCAGAAAGCGTACAATCTCAAGTCATGGGGAATACTTGGTATATGCTTTTACCGGAACACCTTACGCTTCTTCCACCCAAACCGCTCAAGGATATGTTCATAAAAGAGGGTTTTCAATACATCAAGTGTACTACAAGGGTCGAAGATGATAGCCAGATCAATGAGGCTTGGAATATTTTACGAAAAATATCTTTTCCAGGTTTGCGTTACATACCGTGGAGAACGAAATTATTTCTTTTAAAGTGGATACTTTATTGTTTTTATAAAGGAGCCATAACAACGGGTTTGGCAGAAAAATAATGGAAGAATACACTCACCCACTCACACAACGAGTTTTGCGCGGAGGAATGATTGTCCTCTTCTTTAGCTTTCTTGCATCTCCACTTGGATACGCTTTCCGGCTCCTGCTGTCCAGAACCCTTTCAATAGAGATGTATGGGTTGTTTTATGCCGTATTAGCTCTGTTTGCTACTCTTATCACATATAACGACCTTGGATTTGGATTAAGCGCGGCCTATTTCATTCCAAAATTTCTTGCAAAAGGAGACAAACAGTCTGTCTGGAACATTCACGCATATGACCGGTATATTGAATTTGGAACGTCGATGTTATTTTCTATCGTGCTTTTCTTTTCCGCGAAATGGCTTGCGCTTGTGTATTTTAAGAATCCGATGGCTGAGTACCTTATATATATTTTTTGTGTATATTTTATTACAAATAGTTTTATTTCATCAATACAAAAATTGTTTTTAGGACTTCAAAAAGAACATATTTATTCTTCAATTCAGACTAGCTCACTATTTTCTATACTCGTTTTTTCATTATTCTTTTGGTTTTTTGATGTTCCACGCGTTTTGTATTATGCGTTAGCGTGGTCCGGAGCATATCTTATTACTTCGTTAGCATATACATATATACTTTATAAAAAACATGCTTCCGTTGTACTAAAGACAACCTGGGACAAGGGTTTATGTAAAAAAATGTTCGCGTACGCGCTACCGACATTGTTTACAACATCAATTTATACATTTATTATCTCAACAGATATTTTCTTCTTGACGCTATTTAAAACCGTCCGGGAAGTCGGAGTGTACAGCGTTGTCATGCCCATTGCGGCAATTTCAGGAATTTTTCTATATCCGATCAACTCTTTTTTCTTTCCCCTTGTCTCGCATCTTGAAGAAAAAGGCGGAATGGCTCAAATGTTATATCTTATGCAATCAATCTTAAAAATTGTTCCTCTCGTTACGGCATATTTTGGAATTTTTGTTTTTCTTTTCCCAAAAGAAACAATTGGTCTTTTATTTGGTAAACAGTGGACAGAACTTGGTACGATTCCATTAATGATTGCGATCGTTGTTTCATTCTTTTCTTCTTTATCAAGTTATTTTACAACGATTGCTGCTGGTATCGGCCTTGTTAAAAAGAGACTACATATTGCGCTTTTTCTTGCCATTATAAATATCGTTTTAAGCTCTATACTCATTTATACATATGGCGTTGTTGGGGCAGTTGTTGCCGCTGTCCTCATACAATGCTGTTCTGTTCTTCTCCTGGGTAAGGTCATTTCACACATCATTGCCTTTCGCTACCCCATCGTGTTTTATGGAGAGCTTGCATTGTTCGCGGTACTTCTTTTCACACTTACGCGCGTATTCAATCTCCAACCATATAATTTTTATCAATATATACTCTTTGGAGGAGTGTACACTGGGATCATGTTCGGATTTATTCTCGTAAGTAAACCGTTTAACCAAAAAATATTTAATACTATTCTTTCAGCAAGAAAAGAAAAACCGACACCACCGCCCTACCCCGATCCATTTACTTGAGATTTTACCTTATATACCGTTTTTTCTCTCTTTTCATATAAGTCCCTATCGGGATATATCACAAAAAACGATTTTTTCTCTTTCAAGTACTCATTTTCCTCTTCCGTATGAAGTTTTTCACGCAATTTTTCACGTTCTCTTGCCCCCACAATGCGAATTTTGATTTTCTTTCCGTTTCCATGTTTTGCAATGGTTTCTTGTGCAAGTTCGTACATGTTTCGTTCAGCCATCTTGAGCACAAAAATCTCTTGTCCCCTCATGGTAATTGCGGCCAGAAAAATAAGATGAACTGCTTCTGGAATACTCATAAAGAAGCGGGTCATGCGTTTGTCGGTCACAGTAACGGGGCCACCCCGCTTGATCTGCTCAACCCACATGGGAATAACAGAACCGCGGGAGTTCAGAACGTTCCCAAATCTAACAACCGCGAATTTTGTTTTTGCTTCTCCAGCATAATGCATAGATGAGATGATCATGCGTTCCATAAGAAGCTTTGTAACGCCCATGATCGTGTTTGGATACACAGCTTTATCGGTTGAGATCGCCACAACTTTTGACACATTGTACTTTAACGCTGCATCAATGACATTTTGCGTTCCATATACGTTTGTTTTTACTGCTTCAAACGGATTATATTCACAGAATGGCACGTGTTTTAATGCCGCAGCATGAAAAACAATATCAACGTTGTTAAAAGCCTTGTCTAGACGTTCTTTGTCACGAATGTCGCCGATTAAATAACGAATATCTACACGTGCGTGTAAAAGCTCAAGTTCATGTTGTAAAAAGAAATGTTTTGATTCGTCCCGGGAGTATACCCGAATTTGTTTGGGTTTATATTGTAGGAGCTGCCGGACAATTTCACTCCCAATGGATCCCGTTCCACCTGTCACTAAAATGACTTTTCCTTTAAATAATTTGAGGAACTTCTTTTTCATGCCAAAATTTCTTTTAAAGTTTTGCAAATAAAAACAACATCGCTTTTTTTCAACTCAACATAAAATGGTAAAGCAATGGTTTGTGATGTAATGTTTTCCGCAACGGGGAAGTTACCTTTTTTGTATCCAAACATGTCTCGCATGAACTTTTGAAGGTGGATAACGGGAAGATATGGTTTTGTTTGAATATGTTTTTTCGCCAACTTTTTTATGATGGCATTACGATTCCCACGGAGAACTCTAATGACATAAACAAACCAGGAATGAGTCCTTTGTTTCCCTATCTTTGGAGTTACAATCTGCGGAATATTGGCAAGTTCGTTTTTGTACCACTCTGCAATTTTTCTTCTTTTCTTGATCATCCAGTTTAATTTGCGTAACTGTGTTACGCCTAATGATGCACTCATCTCATCCATGCGGTAGTTGTACCCCAACCGCTCATGAATAAGCCAATCTCCGTGGGTATTTCTTCCCTGGTTTCTCATACTTTGACATAGCATATGAATCTTTCGTTTATTTGTTACTACAATGCCACCTTCTCCGGTTGTCATTTGCTTGTTTGGATAAAACGCGTAGACCCCAACATCCCCTATTGTTCCAGCCATTTTTCCCTTAAAACGTGCTCCCAAACTCTCACATGCGTCTTCAATGACGGATAAACGGTGTTTTTTTGCTATACGCATGATTTCCGCCATATCTGCCGTTTGACCAAAAATATGCACCACAAGAATAGCTTTTGTTCTCTTTGTAATAGCTTTTTCGATTTTTGAAGGATCCATGTTGTACGTCACATCCTCTATGTCAACAAACACAGGTTTCACTCCCTCAAATAACAAACAGTTTGATGAAGAGATGAAAGAAAACGGAGACGTGATAACTTCATCTCCCTTTTTTAATCCCAACGCACATACCGTCAAATGAAGACCCGCTGTACCATTGCACACTGTAGATGCGTATGTAGCACCGCAGTACGATGCAATATTTTTTTCGAATATCTTGTATTTTGGTCCTAAGGAAAGCGCGCGGGAGTTAAGAACCTCCAAAACACCTTTTTTATCCAGGGAGTCAATATAGGGGCGGGCAACCGGTATAAATTTCTTTTTAGTCGCCATAATTTTAAGGCTTCGCTATTCTAGCAGGAATACCATATGCTACGCTATGTGCAGGAATATTTCTTTTTACAAAACTGTATGCACCAATAATGGCTTCTTTTCCTATGTGGACTCCCGGCATGATTGTTGAATGGGTTCCTATTCTTGCTCCGTCCTCTATAACAACTTTTCCCGTTTTTTCATCAATGGTTGATTCTGAATAAATACTGCAATGGGATCCAATTTGTACATCTTTTCCAATGTACACCCCGTACTTTGCATTAATGTATGTGAATGCACCAATGTCCGTGTTTTTTCCTAAAACTAAATGTTTGTGGTATTGGCACATCCAGTTCCATCGCGTTATATTCTTCTTATTAAACACGGGAAACTTCCATGAAGTGAATCTTTTGTTTGTTTTTTCGTTCTTTTTTATTTTCATATTAGTATGTCATTCTTTTCTTCAATAATCGTTCATTAAGTGACACTGTGTGGAGTATTTTAACGATTTTTTGACTTGCCGTTCCGTTTCCGTACGGATTATGACACCGTCGTATCTTTTTTAGAAATGCTTCATCAAACAACGCTTTTTTTATTCCCTTTATAATATTGTTTTCATCATAATCCACGTCAATAACATTCTGCGCTCTTTCTCGACCTTTTTGTCTTGTTCCAACACACACGTATGGGATACCAAAAGACGGAGCTTCGATAATTCCAGAGCTTGAGTTTCCAACAAACACAGAGCTTGCAGACATAAAAGATAAAAAATCCTGATAGGGAAGATTTTTGAATAGATATACCTGTGAATTTTTTAAAGCAAATTGAGTTATTTCTAGTAGAATGTCTTTTCCTCCAGGATCGGTGTTGGGATAAACCATAATGACAAACATATCTTGTTTTTGCATTATCTTCTGCATTGCCTGAAGCGTTCGGTGAATCTGATATTTAGCATCTTTCCATTCTGTTGTAACAGCATGATAGACAAAAAGAATATATTTTTTCTTTGGAACATGATATATCGCTCTAAGCTCATTCAATGATCGAAGTTTTTCATGCAGTATAGTATCTAATGATAATGCTCCAACTTGATGCACTCTCCACTTCTCCTCACCAAGTTTCAATATTCTTTTCATACTCAACGCGCTGGCGGGAAAATGGAGATGTGATAATTTCGTCATTGCGTGCCTAAAACTATCATCGATGTTTCCGGAAACATCGCCACCGTTAATGTGGGCCACGGGAATATTAAGCGAAGCTGCACTTATAGTTGCGGAAAAGGGTTCTACCCGATCACCCAACACGACAACAACATCGGGCTTGTCTTTTTTGAACGATTTAGTAAACCCAATAATTCCTTTTGCTATAGAAAGAGGGACTTCGTCTGTTGAATTATTTTCTTCTTCGCCCATGGGAACTGTTGCCTGTATTTTAAACCCATCCTTTTTTATTTCTTCTATGGTGTTTCCGTGTGATTTTACGAGATGCATGCCAGCAACATACAGTAGTAACTGTAAATTTTCATCACGGAGAATTCTTTGTATTAATGGCTTCAGGTACCCATACTCCGCCCTTGAACCAGTCACTATTGCAATTTTTCTCACCATGAGCTTATTTCTTTCTTTTCCAATACAACGCTTCTTTTGGCACTAGACTGTCTGGTAATAAGTCTTTTGCTGCTTTTCTACCAATAACCAAAGGTAGATACTTTGATGCTAGACCTGTTCCCGGTCTTTTAATTATTAAACTACGCGGGGTAATGCGCTCGCCTTTCCGAATCATTATGCGGACAACAATACTTTTTCTTGCAACTTTCTTTGTTTTCTGTTCGGAGACCGTTGGTTTCTTTGTAGGAGATCCCATCAGTGTTTCAACAAAGCGGATATTCTGTACCATCGTTTTAAACTCAATCGGCTCCAATGAGGCACGGTGATCCGGGCCAGGCATACGCTTATCCAAGGTAAAGTGTTTTTCAATAACACATGCCCCCATAGCAACGGCAACTGCCGCGGTCATCGCGTTGGCTGTGTGGTCAGAATATCCCACAGAAACTCTGCATGCCTTACTAATTGTTTCCATTGCGCGCAAGTTCGCATCAGATGTGTCGGTGGGATAATTCGTTGTACAGTGAAGAACGATAAGATTCTTATTGTATTTCTTCACAAACGAAACAGCGCCTTTTACTTCCTTTAACGTGCTCATACCCGTACTCATGATGATGGGTTTTTTTGATTTCGCAATGTGCTCGAGGAAAGGAAAGTTTGTAATATCACCGGAAGCAATTTTGATTGCTGGAGAAAGTTTTGCAACAACTTCAATATCCTTCGCACTGGAGTGCGGAGTGGACATGAATATAATTCCAACCTTATCACAATACGCTTTCAGTTTTTGAAAATCTTTTTCTGAGAGCTCTAACTTCTTTAACATATTAAATTGGGACTGCTGTGATTTTGTATTCACCTTTTGATACTCAGCCGTAGAGGCAGATCTCGTAACGATATTTTCAGCAACAAATGTTTGGAACTTTACAACATCTGCACCAACTTTCTTCGCTTCTTTGATCAGTTTTTTTGCAATAGCTATGCTACCGTTATGATTCACTCCGACTTCAGCAATAATGAAACAGGGGTGTTTTCCTCCTACGGATACATTTCCTATGTGCACAACTTTAGTATTTTTCACCATACGCTTAATCCACCATCGATCATAAGGTTCTGTCCTGTAATATATGAGGAAGCGTCGGAAGCCAAGTATATGACTCCCCCAACAATATCCTTTGTTTTAGCCATTCTCCCGAGAGGAACTCTTTCACAATATTTCTTGACAAAAGAGGCTGGTTGATCGGTAAAAATTCCTCCCGGACTTATAGAATTCACCCGAATGCCATATGATGCGGCATATGTTGAAAAGTATTTTGTCATATTAACAATTGCTCCTTTTATCGCGGCGTATTCTATGGGCATCGTCATTGGTGTATTTTTATAGATACGAAAATCGGGACCAAGAATCCCGTATATGGAGGCAATATTGATAATGTTTCCCTTCTTTTGCTTTCTCATAACTTCTATAACTTTTTTCGTCATCAAAAAATATCCACCGGCGTGCATATTCAGGTTGTTACAAAAATCTTCATACGTAACATCTTCCATGTTCCGACCATAATGGGCATTTCTGGGATATGCATTGTTGATTAAAACATCAATGTTTTTATATTCTCTTATTGTTTTTATCAATACATTTTGAATATCTTTTTCTTTTGTAATATCACACTTTACAAAAAGTATTTCTGCAGTTTTTATCTCTTTTCGAACAGATGCAATAAGACTTTTTGCTTTTTCTTCATGTAATTCAACAATAACAACACGCGCGCCATGTTGGATGCATACCCGAGTAAATTCAGACCCAAGTAATCCCGCACCGCCCGTGATAACAATTGTTTTCCCCTGTAAACTGAATAATGCACTCATATGTTTTTCTCCTTGTTTTTATGTAATGCAAAATATTCCGCAACATTCCAATCAAATATTGAATCAATGTCAATTGATCTTTCCTTTGGCATAACATGTATTTTCCTTCGCGGAATAATAAAACTCTTATATTGAAAAAGTTTATCCTTCCAAATTGCAAAAACTGCGTCATTCATATCGTAGACAGGCGGAACATCTTGACGCCTCAAACGAACATAGGTTCTTTTCACCAAATGAGCGTTGCCATCTCCATCTACCTCTACCATGTTGAAATACGGATTGTGATGAGGTTCATTGACGGTGAATACGAGGTTTGTTTTTGGAGTATCAACGAGTTTTTTAATGCACGCAGAAATATCCTGTGACTGGCGGAATGGAACAGTATTGCCAATGTCTACAACCACGTCGTACTCCTCTTTCCAGTGTTTTTCCGCCCGTTTGACAGCATCAATAACGGCCATCACCCTTCCGCTTTGATCCGTAGCCAGCGCTTTTGCACGTAAAAAAGGAACTTCTAAGCCCAATCTTTCTCCTACTTTTTTGATATTTCCATCATCCGTGGAAAGTATGATCCTATCAACCAAGGAACAGTGGCGCACAGAATTAATCGTGTGCTCTAACAAAGTCTTTCCCGCCAGAACTTTGATATTTTTCCCAGGAAGGCCTTTTGATCCCCCTCGTGCACATATTGTGACAAGAATGCGTTTATTTTTGTACATGTTTCCTTGCGATTAGCGTCATTCTTAAAGCGTCCATTCCCAGATTGCGATCGTTCAAATCGTTTTTCTTATTGTGCAGATTTTTTATAAATTGTTTCAGTTCAGCTTCATAACTAGAAAGCATGTCAAAATATCGCTCACCAATAACTGTTTTTTGTATATGATTTATTCCTGTATATATAAATGTGTGCCCAATAATATCACATTCTATCGATCCCTTTTCTCCGATAATTCTATACCGCCGTGTTTTATTGTGATTAAGATAATCAAGCGTAATTCTTATCCTTGGTTGGCCGACCGACACAAATTCCACATAGTCTTCTGTATCAATGTGTAAAGAGCTAAGTTTATTTTTGTATATTGTTTTAAAAGTTATTCCTTTAAACAAATGCAGAACAAGATCCATTTCATGAATAAGATCGAGAGCAACTCCACCTCCCTGATTAAAAGAAGCACTGTATGTTTCATCATATTTTTTCAACGGTCTCCAAAAGGGAAGATACTGTCCGACATAGAAATCTGCTGATAGTGGTTTCCCCAATATATTCTTGAGATAACGCTTTATTTCGTGGACTATTGGTAAAAAGCGAAGATTAAATCCAACTTGAATATAAAGGTTTTTCTTTTTTGCTTCATCGATAATGTTTTTTACTTTTGAAAGCGTATCGGAAATTGGTTTATCAACGAGAGTTGGAATATTTTGCCTGACTAAAATACTTAAGTATTTTATGTGTGTATGCGTGGGAGAAGAAACAATTGCTCCGTCAAACTTCTTCTGGAGATCCTTTAAGTGATATATCGTTTTTATACTATTTGAAACTACTAAGTCTTTTCTATGCTTCAACAAGGTAACTGCACAACCCAAATCCCGGAGGATTTCAATAAATCTTTTCGCACTTGAACCATAGCCTATGATTAAAATTTTTGGTTGTTGTGTGCTCATAGAGTTAAAACTCGTACAGCAAAGTTTGCGCGCGTATCACACACTGCAACCCCGATCTTCTCTCCGTTGCGCAGTGCATGATGATCTACTACCCAGGTATTATCCTCCATGCGAGCAACTTTTACTCGTGAATACTCTTTATTTTTACTTTTCAGCGCCACATACGGAGCTCTCAAAAACATATGTTTTGCGCTTAATAATCTTATTGTTAATCCTTTCGTTCCTTTCTGAATCTTGAGGTCTATTTTTGGAATATTTTTTGTTGGATACAAATTCCTGTTTATAGCATCTTGAGCCGTTGCGTTCACAAATTTAACCTGGGGATATTTTTTTCTCATGTCACGTAGAATGAGAGAAAAATGCTCTATTTGAGAACTAATATCCCTATAGTCATGTGAAAAAACCGAAAATATGGCATTTCCTGTTTGCATCGCCTGGGAAAAAGCCGCTTCCACCTCTTCCTCGGGAATTGTGTACTCTCTGCCAGATAAGTCTAAACTGCGGGCTATAGCGCGTTTCATATTACCAATTTTTTGATAATCAGTTCTTGACGGGTGATACACTCCCCATTTTTTTGGAGCCCTAGACCAATCCAAAAATGGATTTTTGAAAGGGGCACGATTCGAAAAATCAAAAGGAATATGATTCTCCAGCCAAAGTGAGGCATCATTATTTTCAATCGTTCCACCTGCCCTAAAAATAGTGGGATAAAACTTTCTATCAATGATTAAGTGGTTCATGATATCTTCATGCTGATTGCTCCAAAGCCAATCAGTTTCCCAATGGTTTCCTACCCCATCTTTGGGAGGATGATGGTAGTGCCAATACATGCCATCTGAAAACTGTTTTATCTGCGCAGACCACGTTTTGGTGTAGTGATCGCGGATTTTGTGGTACCCAAGTTTTCTTTTCACGGGATTTGTCCTAAAACCAACCCAATCTAAGAAAAACCAACTCATTTTAAAAGACTTGCCAGAATCATCGCGGATGAGGTTTCTTATTCCAGGAGAAAAAATCTTACCAAGAGCAACGTCAACTTTTTTCCAACTTTCTAATAGTGTTGGATCAGAATTGTCCGTTACAGGACCCTCTGTGTCCATACAAAAAACAAAGTATAGCGTGTGTTTCATATGTGGACTCTTTTAAAAGTGTCACTGTATTTATATGAAAATGTTGGAAATTTTTTATATACCTTATTTTTTGTTTTTTTTACGATGATGGCGTACTCATAAAACTTCTTCGGCATCGTACGAACATGTGAAAATTTGGCAAAATCTCCACGCCTTTTAAAGAAATATTGATAGAGAATTTCGATATTGTTTCGTTTTAATAAAGAAATAAGTTTCTTTGTGTTTGTGAAATAGTTTGGGTGTTTTTTCTTTCTTGCGTTTATCTCAGCTTCTAATGCCTTCTTGTCGGTATCATAGTAGTTGAAGTTCTTGCCTGTTAGCAGAATTAGTCCTTCATCATCCAAAAGTTCAAGAATATGCCTTAATGTTTTTTCCTGATAAACCGCGTCAAATGTCGCCCAAACATTGATAAACGAAAAGCTTTTTTTGGTAAAAGGTTGTTTTTCCGCTGGAGCAGCAAAAAGGTGTTTTTTCAGACCAGGATACGTTTTTTTGCAATAATCAATCATTTGTTGAGAAATATCGGTCCCCCAAACTTTGTGGGGAAAATCTTTTTGGAATGTCGTTAAAAATCGACCAAAACCAACTCCAACATCTAACATTTCTCCTTTTTTCTTCAGTGAAACCACGATTTTGTCATAAAACTTCTTATAGACGCGCATATCCGGAGGTAGGCTGTCTTTTTTAGAGAGTGTATTCTGCAACTTTACCCTCTCTCTCCAATACTTGAGATAGTTATTTTCCCAGTAATGTTGTCTTTTATCCTGTTTATATAACATAGGTGTAATTTTCTGTTGCGTATACCGAATTGAATTTTGGAAATAACATGTTTATTATCTTTCTTGAAAGGGTTATTCCAATAATGCGATCCAGTATATCAAATACATATACTCCGTAATTAAAGTTTCTCCTATAATGCAATTGATTGTATGCAAAGAAAATAACGTCTTTTTTTAAGGCTTTGCATATTCTCTCAGGACTTTTTCCATCAACAGCATAAAAATTATTGCGTATGTACGCTTTTCGTTTCGATACATATGTGTTGAAAAACCCTTTTTCAGAGAATTTTTCTATCGCTTTTCTAAGTTCAGTGTACGTTGAACACACTGGATTTCCTGTCTTAAACTCGCTCAACCATGTATGGTTTTTATTCGGATCATATTGAATTGTTCGAATATTCCTTATCCAACATTCTACTGCTACCGTCGAGTTCCAATGAATTGCCAAATCTATCGAATTTAGACAGTCTGTAACAGTTTCATGCACTAGAGTAATTTTCTTTATTCCTGTATAAAAATGGGCTTTTTCCAAAGGATGGGGTTTAAGAATGATATTGTAGTTCTTAAAATCTGAGGGGAGTTGCGTCAGCATTTTTTTATATGCTTGTTTCATTTTTTTCACATGCTCATAGTATGCGATTGTCTCATTTCTGAAATTTTTAAAACCTGAATCTTTGTGAATATAATCTTGAGAATTTTCAGAAAAGGATGTAAATATAAAAAGATTTTTCTTTTTTATATTAAGAGCATACTTTTTTTGAAAATCATAACGGGACATGCCATTGTGCAATAAATGCAGATCCATTTTAGGAGCCCCAACGATGTGTATTTTCTTTTTATCAATACCATTTTTTCTAAACGCCGCTGCCATTCTCTCCCCAGGTAGAAGAAAATACTGTGCCATATCGTTATACCGTTGTGCGGGATTTATAAATAAGGCTTCCAAAGATGTATTCATTGTGACTTCAGATGGAAGGATGGCTACTTTTCCTCCGGAGGAAACAACATACTGAGCAATATCCCGACAACATTGTTCAACAATTTGTTGAAGAAATACAAAATGGGGTTTTATTCCATAGAGCAAGAAAAACATTCTTTGCTGTTCTGCAAGAGAACCAATAATATATACATCTGCGTGAAGTGTTTTTTGAAGCTCCTTCTTCACTAATAAAAGATACTCAAATTCTCTATATTTGTTATCGCAAATCAGTACTATTCTTAACTTTTCATTCACAGTTTTTCTTTGCTTCATTTTTCCGCCACAATAAACAACGTATATCCATAATCCACCGGCAACCGATACTCCAGAGACAAAAGAATGTTTGTGATGCCTCGCATAGTCTTTCCAATCGGGCCAATCGTTCCTTTCGTTGAAAAAATGAGTTTGTCCAAAATATCAAACACTATCATGAGTTGAGAAAATATGGGACTCAAGATAATTCCCCGCTCATATTGATGTACAACCCTAAATCCAACCTGTTTGAGCATGTCTACAGCGCGTTTTCGATGAATCAGCTGGTGCGGTGAGAATATTTGCAATACGTTCATCGCTCTATACACAATATGATCTACACTACAGCTTATGATTATCACCCCATTTGGAGCCAACAGTTTTTTTGCATTTTGAAGCAAGGCAGTAAATTCTTTATTACTCATGTACTGTAAAACACCGATGAGGACAAGAACATCAATGTTTTTCTTTTCTTTGAGAAGAGATGCGTTATCTTTTTGTATATGAAAAAAATGTACATTACGATTATGGTGTGTTTTTTTTGCACATTGAATACTTTTCTCACTGAGATCATATCCATAGTATTCGCCAATGCGTGTTTTTCCAAAAACCTCAAGAAAATATCCGCTTCCGCATCCGTAGTCAAGAATCCGCAGCGTTTTCTTTTGGGGAAAACGGCGATTGATAACATTCAGTATTGTCGTGTATGTTGGATGAATCATTGTTCCTTCTGACATTCTTCTAATAACACACATGCGTCAACAAAAAACTTCGTTGCCCAATTTGGATAGTTCCATCTGCTGTATCCGCCATAATGTGGGAAAGCGCCGGCAACTGCACCGCGGATATTTAAATCTTCTGTACTAACATCAACGGTTTTTTTTATGTCATCGAGAAGTTTGACCGCGTATTTCAAGTATTTCTGATCGTGTGTCTCTTGAAATACCATAAGCCACGTGTATGCAATTTGTGCATCTCCCGTTAAACATGTGTATGTGTTAACACTTTTCCAGTCTGGATCAAACGTCGCCGGCATAAATACATGGCGACCATAGTACCGTAATAATGCATCCGCACACGTTTTTCCTGCCTTCCAATAGGTCGCGTTCTTCAAGATACGCGAAGAGGCAAAAAAACCGCTCATTGTGTAGTCAATCGCATGTGTAAACGGCCATTTTGGGGTGGTGAAATCGCATTCAGAGAACCATCCGTTTTTTTGCTGTTTGCTGAGAACCCAACGGAGATTTTTTTCCGCTGCCTGGCGATAGGTTTTTTCTTTTGTGGCTTGCCATACTCGAAGCAACGCCCACGCCGTGCGAGCATGATACGCGTGTTTGCGGTGTTGAAACTCATGCTGTATCCAACTCCCATCCTTTTCCTGTATGGCAATCAACCAATCTGCGGCTTTGCGTGCCGCCTTAAGGTACTGTTTCCTCCCTGTTTTCTCATACGCCGTAACAAGTCCCCGGATATCCTCTCCCGTATTAAACACTCTGGGAACAGCTGGAAGGTCTTGTGGTGTTCCACTTTGGAATGCACCACTTGATAGCTGAACATGGACAAGAAAATCTGCCATACGAACCGCTCGTTTTTTATACTCAGCGTTGCGGTATTTCTGTGCAACAGTAAAAAATGTTTCCAAAATATATCCCGTTGTTTCAATATATGATCCATCCCACCCATGAAAAAGAGAGTACTGTGCCGACACTCCGCCATCACCGGCTATATCCTGGGCATGCATGAGCCATCGAAGCCCCTCGTGGATATATCGCTCATTGTCTACTATCCCATAGGAACGTCCAACGGCATCACCCACTGTGCGGAAAAAAAGATTCTTCAAATCCATGATTATGCTTTCTTCTGCAGGACAATCGTGTAGCCATTTTTGACGAAATAATTTCTGATTCCAAGCTGATACAACGCCAAAGAAAAGATTTTGAACACTGTGATGAGATATCGTATAAATATATTTGTGTAGCGCGATGGTTCAAGTTGCGGATAGTATAGATAATCGTACCGGTACCGCAAATCAACAATTTCGAACTCCATGCGTGAATCATCCGCCGTTCTTTGGGTGGACGTCTGTGGCGTACGCATGAGATAGTCCATAATCGCTTCCGGCGGGTACGGACGGATATGCGTAAGATCGTTATAAAACCGCGCATACATGAGCGGCGTTTTCATGACAAGTACGCCACCGCGTTTGAGAACACGATGAAACTCAGAGAGCATTTTTAATGCCTCATGCGGATAGAGATGTTCAATCACATGTCCGCAAAATATTCCGTCAAAAGAATCATTTTTATATGGAAGTGTATAAACCTGTCCCTTTGTCACTGTATATCCACGTTTTTTTGCAATCTTCAGCGAAGTTTCATTCTGATCAACTCCTTCAATGTGTTTTGGATCAAACGCGATAAAATTTCCAATGCCGCATCCAACGTCTAAAACGCGTTTCTTGTTTTTTAAATATGTATCGTAGGCGCTTTTGTACTCCCCATACCGTGCATCGACATATCGAAGATAGATTTGACGAAGATTCATAGATACTCCTTATGTTTTCGTATATAGCAAGAGAAACTGTTTGGCAATTGATGTCCAACTATACGCCTGATCTACCAACTGTTTTCCGCGTTTTCCCATAGTAATCCGTACCGCCTTGTTTTTCATCATGCTTTGCATTGCGCGGGTAAGTTCCTGCACATTTCCCTCTTTATACATCACTCCATTTTCATTCCGCACCCGTTTCTGCATGCTCGGAGATGACTTGACGATAACAGGAAGTGAACACGCAGCCGCCTCAATCATAGAAATAGACTCCTGTTTTGGCCAAACACCAACATCAGCTGCCGAATAATACGCCGGTAGCTCTATTGGCTTTACCATCGGGACCCACACAACATCGTTTTCTTTTTTTGCTTGCTTCAGTCGCTTTTTTAAATCTGCAATAAACATTTCGGGCCCGCTCCCTACAAAAAGAAGTTTTGCGGTGTGTCCTGGAAGCGCACAACATGCATCAACCAGTGTATCGCATCCTTTATCTGAAATGATTTTCCCCGTGTAGATAAACACAACGTCTTGATCTTTCCATCCATATTTCTTGCGTATCTTAAAGCGCTTTTGCGGAGAACGATAGAATAATCGCGTATCCGCCCCCAGTTCGACAATATGAATAGGCGCGGAAATCCCCATGTATGTGCGCACAATATCCGCCGTTTCTTTTGTAATCGCAACAAAGGTATTAATGCGGTATGAAAGATATTTCCCAAATAACATCCGAAACACCCAATAAAAACATGCTTTACTCCAGTGGTTTGCCACAACAGAAAGGTGCGAATGGTCATCCACTAACACAATGGTGTTTTTTAGTGTGTGTTTTGCACGCGCTACGCGGACAGTACTCAATGAACTCGTGCTATGAATATGGATAACGTCCGGTTTTAACGCGCGAAGTGCTGGAAGAAGATCAACAATCCACGCGCGTGAGAAAAACTCAAATAAAATCGGCTTGCGGATAACATGAATACCCTCCTCTGTAAAAGATCCTGTTCCAACAATCCGATTCCCTAAGACTTTTTTAACGGTTGCATCATAATCCGGAAAAGGAAAGTACCTGTCTGATGTCACTACCGTGACATGGTGCCCCAACCGTTGTTGTTCTTTCGCAAGATACGTTTCCTGATATCCCAACGCCGGCGAAAAATACTCAATGAGGTGGACAATGTTCATATGTTTTTCGCGTTTCCAAGCGTGTACACGGGAACATTGAACGTATGAGGTAAAACATTCCGGGTATCATACATAAACTTGATAGGAGAATCTTTTGGCAACACAAGTTTGACATACTCATCGTGGTCTGTGATGAGTAAGAGCGCGTCCGCCTTTTCCACCAATTCTTTGAGAGGAGACAATGGAACTGAAAATGTTTTCACATATGGGTCGTGAACCAAAAATGAGAGTTTTTCTTTGCACAACGCCTCAATAATTGTGGATGCCGGTGTTTCCCGCGCATCATCAACATTTTTCTTGTATGAAACGCCGAGAATACCGATGACTGGGTTTTTAATCTTATGTTTCCGCACATACTGCATAAGATTTTTGACAACGTACGCGGGCATACCATCATTAACATTTCTTGCCGTATGTATTAACTCTGCTTGTTTAGAAATCCCAACAAAAAACCAAGGGTCAACGGGAATACAGTGACCACCCACTCCCGGTCCTGGTTGGTGAATATGTACCCGCGGATGTTTGTTTGCCAGTGTAATCGCTTCCCACACATTAATACCAACCTCTTCTGAAATTTTGCAGAACTCATTTGCCAACGCAATGTTTACGTCGCGGAATGTATTCTCCATGACTTTGCAGCACTCGGCGGTTGTAATGTCGGTTTGGTAAATGTTTCCCCGCACGAACGATGCGTAGAGCTCAGCAGTCCGCTTCGCCGCTTCTTGTGTCGCGCCACCAACGATTCTGTCGTTTTTTACCATTTCTTCCAGCGTGTTCCCGGGTATTGCCCTTTCCGGACAGTGTGCAAGAAGAATGTTTTTACCTACCGTTGCTAATCTTGGAAGAATTTCATCAACACTTGCCCGTGGGGCAATGGTGGACTCGATAATGACCAACGTCCCGTCTTCAAGCAGGGGCGTAATCGCATCAATCGCTTGAAATACAAACTTGAGGTCCGCCTTATGATTGATGTCCGGAGTTGGAACGGCAATAAGGAAAACATCGCCTTTTTTCAACGTTGTTCCTACGGTGAAACTTCCTTGTTTGTGCACGTCTTGAAGAAGAGTCTGGATGCCGCGTTCTTCGAACGGAGCTTTTCCTTGTTGAAGTGAGGCGATTTTCTTTGCATCAACATCGTACCCATATACAGTATGCCCGGCCTGCGCCAACAAACACGCGGTGGGAAGGCCGATATACCCCAGGCCAATGATTGTGATATTCATCTTTTTCCTTTTTTTACCATGCGCTCAAGAACATCAACGATTTTTTCCGCCGCGTGTCCATCGCCGAGTTCATTTCCCCACTTTCCCCATCCCTTTTTGTAGGCTCGCCAAGCAGCGATTGCCTTTTTCTTATCAAGACCAACGATAACGTTTGCGGACAGTGTTTCGGGTCGCTCTGTTGATGTGCGGATTGTGATAAGCGGACGCTTGAGCATATACGCTTCTTCCTGAATGCCTCCAGAGTCCGTAATAACAAGCACCGCATTCTCAAGAAGAATAAGTGTATCTAAGTAATCTACAGGGGGAATGACCGTAATATATTGTGCCGGAACATGAATCTGCCATTTTTCCAACGCCTGTTGTGTCCGCGGATGTATGGGGAATACTAGGCGATATCCAAGCTCTTTGCTTAAGACAACAAGCAGTTCAATCCCTTTCTCTAACTGTTTTTTTGAGTCAACATTTTCCGGACGGTGCATTGTGACACACGCGTAGTGATTTTTTTCCAGTGTATACGTACGAAGTACAGCACTTTTCTTTCTTGCGATCTCAATGTGCTGAAGAAGCGCATCAACGACTGTGTTTCCCGTTACAACAATTTTTTCTGGATCTACTCCTTCTTTGAGAAGATATTCTTTTGAAGTTTCTGTTGGGGTAAAAAGTACGTCACTTATTCTGTCCGTAAGTATTCTGTTAATTTCTTCCGGCATCGCGTTGTCGAAACTCCGGAGACCTGCTTCAACATGACAAACCGGAATATGCATTTTTGCAGCGGCTAACGCGGCTCCCAGCGTTGTGTTTGTATCACCGTGGACAATCGCAATGTGTGGGGTGTGTTTTGTCCACAAGCGCTCTATACTTTCCATAATTTTCCCCGTTTGCGCACCATGCAAACCGGAACCTACATCGAGGTGTTCATCTATGGACGGAAGGTCAAGATTCCGGATGATATTTCCATCAAGCTCCTTGGAATAGTGTTGATTTGAGTGAATGAACGAAAAAGGAATTTTTCTTTTCATCAACTCATGCATAACAGGAGCCATTTTAATAAGTTCGGGCCGCGTGCCAATAACAATCGCAATGTTTTTCATTATTTCTTTTCTTTTCTGACTCGTTTTTTTACCGCACGGATAATAAGATCTCCCCCAAGAAGCGATGGCCATATGTGTCTCCATTTTGAGAAAAATCCAGAACATGTGATTTTTTCGATAGAAAATTCATGTTGTTTTAATATCGAAACAAGGTTATGGATCTCAAAATAGTGAAGGTGGCCTCCATCAAATCCTGGATCAGTTGATGTTACCGGAAAATATCCAAAAAATAATGATATACGCGGATATAACCATCCAATGTTTGGAACTTCCAAAATGAGTTCTCCGCCAGCACGCAAAATCCTGTGTATTTCATCAAGCGCAGCGTGCGGGTCAAACACGTGTTCAAGAACCGCAACCATTGTTATGGTATCAAAAAAATTGTTTTTAAATGTCGTTCCTTCTTCCACATTTTGCACGGAAAGCTTCACGCGTTTTAACACTGAGTCCTTTTGTAAATGATCAATGCGCTTTTTGGAAATATCTATGCCGTATGATTCACGAAAGCGGTCAATGTTGGTGCGGAGAAGGTGTCCTTCGCCTGCGCCAATGTCAAGCATGCGTGTTTTTTGGGTAATCAGACTGTTAATGACTTCGTTCCTGTCCGGAGAAAATGGTTTCGTCATGTTGAGAAGTTTAACTATTGTAT
Source organism: Microgenomates group bacterium GW2011_GWC1_46_15 (assembly GCA_001002285.1). Lineage (GTDB taxonomy): Bacteria > Patescibacteriota > Microgenomatia > UBA1400 > UBA12028 > UBA12028. The sequence goes on along the minus strand of LCLX01000001.1, from coordinate 382,938 downwards.
ATTGCGGTTTATGATGTATTTTCATATCCGCGATGTGCTCATAAAAATCTTGAACTTGTTTTGACATAGATATTCCTAACGCATGATTGATTTGTATATGTTTTGAAGCGTACTCCCTATTTTTTCTGTAGAGTACCGCGATTCAATAAGTTTCTGGGCATTTTCTCCGCATTTTTTCCGAAGCGCGGGGTCCGAAACAAGTCTCATTATACCAGCAGATATGGCATTCCCTGATGGCTGAACGATCACTCCAGCTTGATACGTTTGCACGTCTTCAAAATGGCATCCCGTTGTAATAACAAGGGGCAATCCTGCAGCAGCTGCTTCTAGAATACCCAAAGAGAATCCTTCAGAGTACGAAGGGTAGACAAAAATATCAGTTGCTCTAAATAACCGCGCTTTTTGCTCCCCGTAGCACGTTCCCAGAAGCGTGATACGTTTTGTTAACCCTTTTTCGCGGATACGTTTCTTTAGCTCAGAGAGATATCCATCATCCGATCCCGCAATAATGAACGTGATCTGTGTATTTTTTATCATCGCTACTGCGTCAACAAGCATATCAAGCCCTTTTATTTTGTGAATACGCCCAAGATATGTCACAACGATATTCTTGGCATCAATTCCAAACTGTTTTTTGCACGCTACGCGCGCTACCGATGTTTTAAACTCTTTCGGATCAACGCCGTGACCTAAAGAAACAATGCGTTCCTTTGCTACACCATATGCCAAATATGCCCGAACTTCATTGGGTGAAGACGCAATGACTCTATCCGCGTGATGAAGAAGGGACATTCCAAAAAAGAAAAGGAATATCCGCTTAAAGATGCTCCGTTGCGCAACCCTCTTTTCCTCAAGACATCCGTGCACACTCAAGATATATGGTTTACGGAACACTCTCGCAAGAAATCCAATCCACACATTTTGCGGAGTATAAAAATCATGAAGATGGATCACATCAAAACGGGAAACTTCAAATAATGCGGTGAGGTACAATCCCGGCGTAAAGAATATGTTGTATATATATGCTGATGCGTTATTGATATGCCTAAAGTACTTCACGCGGAAGTTCGGAGTCTGTGGTAGTCGTTTATCTGCTGGCATGCGGTGGTGTTTGTCATACGCGTCTGACGTGTAAACAGTCACCCTATCCCCGTGTGTTGCGAAGTACTCGCTTGTGTCGTATACCAGCTTCGCCGGACCGCCGTATGCCCACGCAGGATAAAAATATGGAACAAGTTGGAGAATGTTCATTTCGATAACTTTCTCAATACTTCCCGCACTATGCGTGCAGATTTTCCTAGGACTTTCTGGGAGAGCGCTGCATCAAGACACGCGTGTTTCAACCGCAATTTTGCTCTTTCTATACCAAAATATTCCTCAAGCGTTTGCCCGTAAACCAAAGAAGTATCATACCCGAAATGCGTTCCTATTTCGAGCGCAAACGATAATGGCGTGATATGTTCCGGCGGGACAATATGGAATGTACCAAAAAGATGATTGTGGGTGATATGTTCTATTGCACTAATAATGTCTTCCGCATGTGTTGGCATAAAGAATTGATTAGAAACAGCGGGAAATTTAATACCTTTTTTATATGCATCAACAATTTTTCCAAATACGGTTGTAGAGTCCATGGGGCGGTACGCGATAACAGAACGGATAATTGAAAGATCTATTCCAAGTGAAAGAAGCGCGTTTTCACCCTCGCTTTTTGTTTCTCCATACCAATTCTTAGGGTGTTTTTCTTCATGTTCTTTGTACATATCCTTTTCGCCATCGAACACGCATTCTGTTGATAAATACACAACGTGGGCTCCTGTTTCAGCCGCGTATGTTCCAATTGCCCGCGTCGCATCTACATTTATCTTCCACACCGCCCCAGCTTTTCCTTGTTGTTTGTCGAGTTCACACGCGTCAATGTGTGTCATTGCCGCCATATGAATGATAACGTCGGGATGAACCTGCCGAAGCGTTTGTACAATGTTTTTTTGATCTAATAAGTCGAGAGAAATGTGCTGGATATGCTGTTTATCTGTTGGGTGGCGATGGTACATATCAACAAAAATGTCGTCTCCATGCCAACAATCTTGCAACGTGCGACCCAATAAGCCGGAAAAACCTGTTACGGCGATGTTCATAGTTATATGATATGTCGAATTATTCCCCAATACCACTTGAGTATTGGGTTTGCGATATACCGCACGAGGGGGTGCTGGAACTTTTCAAACGTAATAGCAGTTTCAAATCCTTGACCAATATCACGATCTTGCGCTGTTCTTTGTTTTTGCGCCAGAGAACGTTTTTTCAAAATAGAAGGAAGCATAATGAAAAGAGAAAAGTAACTGCGGATCTTTGCACGAAACCATCCCTGCAAAAGAGCGACCACCAAAAGGCCAAGTTCTGTTGCAAGAAAAGCGGGAAGTATTAAGATCAATGTCCACAACGAATAATTTTTCAGCACGGTCATCAGTCGATTTCTTTCGTTGAAAAAGATCTTTTCTGAAAAATGTAGTCCTCCTTTCTCCGGCATGTATTTGTAGTCGTGGAACATTTTGCTTTGCGGGATAAACATAATGCTCCATCCACGCATACGCATCCTCCACGCCAAATCACTATCTTCGTAATACATAAAGTACGATGGGTCGAAAAATCCAACATCACGAAGCGCGGACGACCGCAAAAGCACTCCTGATCCGGAAAACGATGTGATTTCCTGTTGCATTGGAACACGAGTTGTTTTGTACCCCGCGATCCAATCAAATCCTAAAAAGTGTGTTTTCTTTCCCGTAAGATTGATGGTATTTTTATCTTTAAGAAGATACACAATTGGCTGGCATGCTCCTACACGCGGATTTTTTTCCATTTCAGCAAGAGGAGATTCGAAAAATGATTTTTCTACAACTGTGTCTGGATTTAGTAAGCACACATACTCATCATGAATAGTGTTCCACACTTGATTGTTGGCTTCTGCAAACCCGATATTTTTTGTGAGATACGTTGCATGAATTCGTTTATATGTGTTTAGTATGCGCGTTGTGTTATCTGTTGAAACGTTGTCAATCACGTAGATGTCAATTGGTTTGTATGTTACACGAAGTAAAGCGTCCAAACATTGCCGAATGTATGCCTCAGAGTTATGTGTAACGATAATAACGGAAATTTTAGGATGTTTCATAGTGATGATCGTTATAGAGAGTGGTGCTCAAGATACCATGCTCCAGTTACGCGTGTCCCCTGCTGAAATGATGTTTCGGGGTGATAATGGATCTCCCTTTTTGCTTTTTCGATTGAGTAGTAATAGCTTGTCGTCATCGTTCTTACCCTTGAGGGAAACAGCGGAGGTTTTATTCCTGTAGCGCGGCCTACTGCTCCCAAACCGTATCCCAACACGAGCGCAGCTGGCACGGGAATGTGCCACGGAGGAACGTGTTCGTTGATACTTTCGGCAACATAACGGACAACATCGCGAAATTGTGTTGGTTCGGCGCCGGCAAGAATATAATTTCCCAATGTTTTTTTGCTCAACTGGGCTTGCCGAACCCCTCTTACGAGATCTTTAACATACACATAATGCATCACGTTTTTTCCGCCTCCGATCATTGCAAACGCATGATGTTTTATCGCCTTATATAGCGCTAATGTTGGACCTTTTTCTCTGGGACCATACACGCTCGCGGGACGCACAATCACATATGGAAGCCCCCATTGCTTGTGCGCCTTCATCACGCGCTGTTCACCCTCCCACTTTGATCTACCATAAAAGTTTGTATACGTTTTTGGATGTGTTTCGTCCCAGCCAAGAATATCTCCAGTATCTGCCGGCATACCAAACACTCCGATACTACTAAAAAAAACAAACTTTTGAATCTTTTTACCACGGCATGCATCAAGAAGATTCTGCGTTCCTTCCACGTTCACATCTTCATATTCTTCGTATGTTTTTCCATCAAAATCTATCCGCGCTGCTAAATGGTATACCGTTTTAACTCCATCCATCGCACGGTTTACCGTTTGTTTGTCGCGGATGTCCCCACGCACAATATCGAATGGCAAATCGGGTAAATTCTCTAGCGACTCATCGTTGTACACAAACAATCGTAGTTCGTTCACTGGGACTTTTTCTTGAAGAAGAAGATCAACGAGATTGCTTCCGATAAAACCTGCCGCACCTGTAATAAGAATCTTACCCTTCATCAATCGCCCTTTTTCTTATTACATTCTCTAACTTTTTTTCTAATCTTTTGAAGTAAATTCTGTTTTGAAATGTGAGGAATGTAAGAATCATCATGCCAATAATGACAAGCAAATCAAAGACGCGTGAAATATTGAGTGTTTCAGCAATTCCCTGGAACGTCTGTGGAAAAATCGCGGCAAACATAAATGCAACCCAGATAAATGCCCATAACACATACTCAAATGTTTCAATATGTTCTTTTTTGTGATGAATCCGCGCGATATATAACATGAAAAGAGCGAAAATGACGGAAATTGCCTGAAGTGGAATCATAACTCTCCTTATAGACCTATTCTCCATTGTAGCAAACATTTTGCGATGTGCAGGGCATCAATCGCCGTCATCCCTTTGTCATTATCGTGATAGATCGCCTCAATCTCAATTTCTGTGTACTTTATTTTTTTTTGAACCACACGGACCGCAATCTCCATTTCTACCTCATACCCAGCGGAATTCCACACTAATTCTTTATATGCGGATTTATTCATCGCTTTATAGCCAGACGGAATGTCTGGAATGTATCGCCTATAAAGGAAACTCATGAGCACCGACGCAAACTTATTGCCGAGAAAACGCATCAACGGTGTCGCGGAACCAAACTTACGCACACCAAACACGACGGGAGTTCCCTTTTTTAACTCTGAAAAAAAGCGGGGAAGATCTGATGCTCTGTGTTGATTATCCGAGTCCATAAACACTACCGCATCTGCTTTGAGGTGTGAAAACGCGTACTCGCATCCCGTTTTGAGCGCCGCTCCTTTGCCAAGATTTGTTTCGTGTACCAACACATGTGTAAGATATTTTTTCGCGATAGACACAGAAGAGTCCGAAGAACCATCATCAACATAGATAACGTCTTTAGTTACCTTTAACACCCCCCTCAGTGTTTCTTCAAGGTATTTTTCCTCGTTGTAGCCAGGGATAATAACAACAATCCGCATGCGCGTATTGTAGCATCTGATCAACTATAGTTCTTTTCGATACGTACCGATGACAATGACGTTGGCATTTTGAAAAGGGTGATTATACTGAGGATGCTCTTCCAAAACATGCTTACTCACTTCACGCCAAGTGTTAAAAGCGGAAGTACGTTTTAAAAAGAGTGATGTATCAAAATGTAATGTATTTGTTCGAAGATATTGATCCAAATGAGGATTGTATCCTAATGGTAATGTCATAATCAATGTGCCTCCCGGACGCAACAAACGCATTAATACCTTTATGGCAGTAAGTATTTTCTGTTTATCGCGGGGCGATTCGTCCCAACCAACATGTTCTAGGGTCGAAATGCTTACAATAAGCATAAATTTTTTCTTGGAATGAAATTTAACAATGTCTTGATTCATAACTTTTGGAGCAGTTTCGTATTTATCAACGACTTGATGAGTAGTCGGGAAATAATGTGACAAAACATTCCCAACTTCAAGAACTTGATCGTTTGGGTAACGCTGCACTTCAGACCATATGAGCGGCACCTCAACTGCGCGCTCATTTAACCATGTTGTGTTGTACCGGTGACAAAAATAACGATACAGTTTCCCCCGCACGGTGAATGTGCGAATCGGTTCACTTAGTTTGTGAAGATAGTAACTCTTATTTATCCGGGATATCACTTTGCGGTACATACTTCTTAGTATACTGCCATTGTAGCATCTGATGGATTATGTTTTGTCTTACGCTTTGTACTTCAACCGTACTTTTTCTGAAACAGCGGCTACTGGCGAACGGGGATTGTGGCGCTCCAACGCGGTAATACGGCGGTCATGGTTCTCCAGTTGATCTGAGTGCTCGGATGAATGATATGAGAGAACATCATGATCTTCCCGCAGGGGATGAAGTTCTGTGAGAATATCATCTTTAAACTGAGCGATATCATTGCGGAGCAAGATATGGACTTCTCCAAAGGCTTCTTTAAAGGCTGGTTTAAAGGCTTTATCGAAGGATTTATCGAAAGATTTATCGAAGGCTGAGGGAAATTTGCGGTCAAACGACCCATCAAAATATGCCTTAATCCACTTTTTATCTCCTAAAGTAAGCATGACGTTCCTTTCTTGTCCCAGAGGGGGACGATTGGTGTCCCCAAGGGGACAGTTCGTGTGTACGATGTGCGTATTCGTTGGTGTGGACACTTGTCGCATGCTTGTTTGCGCGCAAGTGACGAATAGGGGAGATGTCCACTGTGCACTGAAGTGAACGGAAGATGAGCATACGCAGTGTGCGTGGAAAAATCAACATGATCTTAATGGATCAATCTGTTCTTCCGATGGCTTGTAGCAAAGGAAAACACGTGAGATACTCTTGACGTATGGTGTTTATCCTTCTCGCTCTTTTTGCACTTGCTCTCCGTATTGTTCCTATTCTTGGTGGAAACTTTCCCTTTATGTTTGACGGCGCAAAAGACTCATTAGTCATGTTGGAGATGTATCTTCAGCACAAACCGGCATTGGTTGGCCCGACGACAAGCATCAGCGGTCTTTTTTACGGCCCCGCGTGGTACTACATTGCCCTTCCGTTTAATATCCTCGGCGGTTTTCACCCGCTTGCAAGCGTTGTTGGTGTCTTGTTCCTCTCACTTATTACGCTGTATGTGTTTTACCGGTACGTCGGAAGGTTTTCCGCTTTTTTGTATGCTGTATCTATTAGCGTCATAGCGAGTCAACAAACCGCGTGGACTCCGTATATGACTTCCTTTTGTACTTTGCCGGTTTTTTTGCTTTTGAAAAAGTTGAAATCTGGAAAATATGCCAACACTTGGGTTCTTATGGGCATCGCGTTTTTTTCTTCTCTTATGTTCCATTTTGAAGTGGCGTTTGCGATTGTGTTTCTCCCGCTTGTGATCGTTTTGCTCTTCCTTTCAAAAATGAAGATGCAACTCAAACAATTCGTTTTGATGTGCGTTGCTTTCTTTATAACACTCGCCCCTTCCGCGATGTTTGAACTCCGTCATGATTTTCTGCAGACCCGCGCCGTTATGAACTTTGTAACACGCTACCGTGAACAATCAGCAATCATTCAACCGAATAGTGATGGACCTGCCAGAATTGTCGAGGTTGCGCGGTACTTTTATGACAACATCCACTTAAGCACGCTTCCTTTAGCAAATATGGCGTTGTCCGTTGCAAGCGTTTTGCTTGTATTATTCTTTCTCTATAAAAATCGCAAAGTATATGAGTACCGCGTTCTTCTTCTCATTCTTGCTGGAACATTTCTTCTCTATTTAGACCTTCCAATCAAACCATATTATCTAGTCGCGCTTACCCCTCTTTGGATTTATCTTTTCTCAAAAGCAGTTGAGTCTGTTATTCCAAAGTATAAACCTCACATCGTGATAGCATTTCTTATTTTGAGCGTGGGGAGTATGTATGGATCTTGGCAGAACTATCGTTCTCTCGCACAAACCGATCGTATTCTACTGGCTCCAAAGCTCAAAGCTATTGAAACCGCGTATGCAATGAGTGATGGCAAACCATTTTCTTCATACCAATTCGTTCCTGAGATTTATGACTACACATACCAACTGCTGTACCTAACAGAAAATCTAAAAGGGAAACCGCTTCCTACTGAGTTTAGTTACGCTCCGGGGGAGATCACATATATCCCACAGAAGCACGTTCCAGCAAACACACAAAAGCCGGAGTTTATTATCTTGATTGTTGAAAAGTTCGACCACAAACAGTTTTTTGATCCGTGGTGGGACCGTGTCGCAAAACACCTTACTATTCTAGAAACGGTGAAAATCAACGATGCAATTACGGTGTATAAAACAAAACAAGTCGCGAAATAATTATTTCGGTTTTCGTATTTCAATACTGTGATTATTGAGTGTAAATCTTTCAACAATCGTGGTGTGCGCGTTTTGGTACGCCGTAAACTCATCCTTATATTGTGGCGCAATGGAAAACTCCGGTTCATACACCGCAATGTGAACTCGCGCTGGCGCATCAACGTGCGGAAGAATATCATCTCCAATAAAACCATTCACGGTGTACCCATACCACTTCGGCAGTATCACCGCTTGGCGAGAACTGTAGTACGAAAAATAGTAGGCCCATGATGTACGTACCCCGTATGGCGTCCCAAAAACACTAATAGTAAATGGTGTATCACTGGAAACACGCGTATATATCGCATCAAGAACCTGCAACCGCTGGTCAAACAACACTCCTTTTTGCGCCTGAATATATGCGTTGCCAGCACGCGCCTGTTCAACAGTCAACGCTATCTGGCTTGCGAGAATAATACACGTGATAAAAGCGGCAAACTCCCACTGCTTCTCTTTCATCATAACGACAAGAAAGACCGCGGCGATGATGAGTAGAATTGAACCGAATCCTGCAAAAAAGAATATCTCCGGAGACTTACCGAACATGAGGACACCAACGCCACACGCTAACATGCCATATAGAAAGTGTAGAGCCGGCTTCCATGAGGGTATCGTTTTCCGTACCGCGAAAAAGCACAACACGGTGATAATCACAAACGTTAATAAAGCAGAAATGGGGGGAAGTCCAAAAAGATTATTTCTTACCAATGTACTCAATATGCTGATACCATGCCGAAATGTTGTGAGAAAAACGAGGGGATTTTTTTGTGCAGTACTTCCCAGGAAATGGATGAGGGCGTTTGTTGCTTGGAAATGATACTTTAATTCTGCAACGAGATACGGAAGAATTCCTACACCAACGCCCAAATGAAAAAGCAGCCACTGTTTTATATGTACGCGCCCTTTAGATAAAATGATATAGCAAGGAAAAAGCAGGTAAGCCAGCACAATTTCACTCTGCACAAGAAGTCCAAAAACAAGCCCCAGCCAAAACACCTGTTTTTTCTGTGTTTTCCATACCCTCCATAAAAGGAGGAGAAACGTTGCAAAGAGTGGAACCGCCAGTACGGGATTGCTGATCCATTTTGAGTACGAAATCATCTCATACGAAACTATAAACAATACCAGTGTGATTATGGTCACTCTTTTGTCATGAAAAACTTCTTTTGTGAAAAAATAGAGCGGAATCATCGTTGAAAGATTTACCAGCATAAGAAAAAACACCGGAAGCCATGGATCACTGTTACTCAGTGCGTACAGCGGAATCATAAGAAGATAGAAAAGCGGGCCATGGTGAACCCCGGGAATATCGGTCACAGGACCGAGAAGCGGCAGGTGTGTGCGATTTACCATGTCCTGGAACATAAGCGCGTCGCGCGCTTGGTCATACGGAAATACAATATGATGAAAGCTCGGGTAGATACGAAGGGCTAAGCCAATACAAAAAAGCAGAATAAAAAACCGCATTACTTTATTCTAAACCACTCCACGGTTTTCTGGAGCCCCTGTTTTGGATACGAGGATTAAGAACCGCCAAGATTTCGTCCTTAAATTGAGCAATATCATTGCGGAGAAACAGATACACTCTCCCAAATGATTCGTCAAAGGCTTCATCAAATGCTGGTTTAAAGGCCGCTTTGAAAGCCGTTTTAAAAGCTATAGGAAACTCTTCCTTAAAATTTCCTTTGATCCACTTTTTATCTCCAGGTGTAAGCATAGTATGCCTTTCTTGTCCCCACGAAGAGGGACTCTTGGTGTGTAAAGGTTATCCGTTCGGCGTGGATACTTGTGAAAAGAGTGTATGCTCTTTGTTCACAAGCAACGGATAGGAAGTGCCGGTCACCGCGCGATGCGGCGAATGGATCATAAGTGTATAAAAAATGCGGAAAAGAATCAACTAGATCTTTGTGTATTTTTGTAGATCACGCCGTGTGTGAACGGAACCACTCTACGGTTTTCTGAAGGCCTTCTTCTAATCCTACCTGTGGTTCCCACTTCAAAACTTCTTTTGCTTTTGACGCATCGGCAAAAAGCTCAAGCGGATCACCAGGCCGAAACTCAAAATGTTTCACGTTTGCCTGTTTTCCAAGTATCGTTTCAAGCATATGAATCACATCAATGACCGATGTTGCGTTTTTCCCGGAGAGATTCATATAGTGATAGCCCTGCGGAAGTTCGAGCGCTAAAAGGTGTGCGCGGACAATGTCATCAATGTATACGAAGTCTCTTTTGTGGCTTCCGTCGCCCCAGATTGTAACGTCTTCTCCTTTATTGATTTGTTGGATGAACCGGGGAATTGCGTGTGTTTCCGGAACGTGGTCTTCTCCAGGGCCGTACAAGTTGAAGTATCGCAGTGCGACACCAGTAAACCCGTACGACTCAACATACGAAGATACTAACCCTTCCATCGCCATCTTTGTTACACCGTACGGATTGATTGGGATAGTACGCTCATCTTCTTTAATCGGTGTGTGAAGTGGGTTGCCATAGATAGCGGCGCTGCTACTGAACAAAAAACGCTTTACATCGTGTTTCCGCATTGCCTCCAAAACAGAAAGGGTTCCCATAACGTTGTTCTGCAGGTATTTTTCCGGCTGCTCAACCGACTCACCCGCCTCAATATAGCTTGCCAAGTGAAACACCGCATCTTTTCCTGCAAAATACTGTTCGATTTTTGCCTGATCCAGTACGTCTGTTTGAATTGTTTCAACTTCTGAAAATGGTTTTTTATCAATGTTCAACACGCTGTGACCGGCAGAAACCAGCACACGGCAAAGATGTTTTCCTAAAAACCCAGACCCGCCCGTAACGAGGATGTTCATGTGCATAGTATATCGTATACTGAACCAATGCTAAACTCTTCAAAACTCAGTGATAAAGAGTCATTTGGGCAAGAACTCATTCTTAATTTGTATGAGTGCGACCTCGCAACAATCTCTTCTGGAGAAAAAATCAAGGAGTTTGTGATCACCTTGTGCGACGACGTTATCAAGATGAAGCGGTATGGTGAACCACTTATCCCGCATTTCGGACACGACAATCCAATTACTTCAGGATACTCACTTGTCCAACTGATTGAAACGAGTTCCGTAACCGCACATTTTTCTGAGTACAAGAAAAGCATTTACTTGAATATTTTTTCGTGTGCGTGGTTTGACGCAAAGAAGACAGAAAGGTTCTGTAAAACGTTCTTTGGCGCAAAAAAAGTTGAGGCACACCTCCTTCACAGGGAGTAGTGTTACGACACCCAATATCCTTGAAAAAACAGCATTGTGTTCACCGCAAGGTGAATGACTAGCACAATCGCTAACAAAATAAAAAGTATTGGTTTATGTTTCCACAATTTTGCTTGTAGTAAAAACAGCGGGAAAATTACCATCATGTATCTTGGCATGCTTTGAAACGTTCCTGTGAGCGGTGGAAGCAAGTATGCCCCCCACGCATAGAGAAGATACGACGGCCTTAACCATTTTTTGAGTGTTGCGAAGAAAAGAACGAGGCCAACCGACAATGTCATTAAAAACTCTTGAGCATACGCGTACATTAACAATGGTGATGTTGTGCGCGCTGTCATGAAAATTTTAATGTACCGGTAAAATACCTGTGGAATCAACACTGGTGTTTCCTGCCTTCCTCCTCCAAATGCAGTTTGTACGTGCAAAAAATATAATGGGTCGCGGAAAGTAACAGCCAAATATCCCATGTAAAAAAGAAGACCCAGTACTCCTGTTAAAAGAATCGCGATTGTTTGCCATGGAACTTTTTCATTTTTTTCTTTTGAAAGCATGATTGCTTCTATGATGACTGCTGGAACAATAAAAATTCCTGTAATCCGAGTCGCACTTGCTACGGCAGCACACAGCGCCGCAAACCACCATTGTTTTTTCCGCACAGCATAGAATGCTCCAACAATGCATAGTAAAAATAATGATTCTGTGTACAACGAAGCAAAGAAAAATGAGACGGGGTAAATAAGCATGCAAAGAACTGCTAATACAGAAACGTTTCTTCTCTCATCCAAACGAAAAAGTTTATACAACAAGAAAAGTGCTGCTATGAAACTCAGATGAGAAACAAGTAATCCCGACATTAAAAGATTACGAAAGAGGTTAAAGAAATACATCGCAAATGGATACATGGGGAAAAATGCTTGAATAAGACCCGTTCCAAGATATCCTTTCATCGCAATTGTGAGGTAGTGTACCCCGTCAAACCCAGCCCACCGCACAAGCCACCATGGGCCAAGCGGAACAAGAAGAGCATCGTAGTACGGATAACTCGGCTGGAAAGACAAAAACCGGGGACTTAGCAATGCAAAAACTTGAAGGAGTACTCGCCAAATCACAAAAGCAGCACTAATGAGAAAAAAAGTGCGTTTTGCTAATGGTGTCATATTTTTTTTCTTTTTCTTCTGTATCACTATAAGACTGCCCATCCCGAGAAATGACGCTATTGTGATGCCATTTCCAACCAACCTTGGCGGTGTGTTCTGTGTAAACCGTGTTTGAACGGTGTGTTTTCCTGCGGGGATACTATAACTGATACGGCCTTGTGTTTTTTCAAATGTTACTGTGGCCAGTTTGCCATCAATCCTTGTCTCCCATCCAGGAAAGTATGCCGTTTCTTCCGTTATTGTTTGTTCTTTTTCGGTATTGATCGCGTAGACATGTTGCGTACCACTCCATGACTGAATCTGAATATCCGCTTTGCTTTCCAGAACTGGCTTCTGGCTACTCAGTGTTCCAGGTTGAATACCGAGCGTTCTTGGACGGTTTTCATCAAGAATTGTGGACGTTTGCGTGAATGTCTTGTAATACAGATCATCATGATGAATAAAATCCGTTACTGGTTTTTTTGCGGTTGAAATCAATGAAAACATCAATACTCCAATCAATACTGCGCGCACCGCACGGGAAGCATCAAGATACACGTATCCCGCAAGTAACGAGCCAACAAATACGACTGGACCTAATAGTCTCCATGGAAACTGCACATACGAAAGCATTGGAATGAGTTTCCATATAAAAAGCGAGGAAGAAAGCATCATAAAAAAAAGTGTAAGAACTCCGCATACTAATCCAAAAATTTGTTTTGCGTGTTTTGTGCGGAAAACAACGTGAAGGATACCAAAAAAGAGTGATATAAGAATGAGTCCCCCTATTTGGAACGACATTGTGTCAATCGGTCCAGGATATGAAAATCCATGTTCAAACACGGAAAAGAGAAGCTGTTGTAGTGTTGGGAAATGAAGATAGTACTGGTTTGACACGCTCACAAGATCTAACGTAACAAATTTTTTCTCAACCAATGCGGGGATCCAGAAAAAGGATGATGCGGACAGTCCAAAAAATGATGGCAGGATAACATGCCAAGTTCTGGCCCGTAGTGCAATATAGATAAGAAGAGGCGGGATGACAAACATCGCGACAATGTTATGCGCCAGTGCCAAAGAAAGTATTGATATAAAAAGAAAAAGTTTATTCTGCATTGAGGGGTGCTGACGCGTGCGCTCAACCATCCATAGTGTTATGGGTAAAAGAGCGTACCCCAAGACTTCGCCGATTGCTCCACGCAAATATACATTAGAAAAAAGAAATGGGGATAGGAGGTATACACATGTTGCGAAAAGTGAGGCACTCTTTGGAATAAACGTTCGGCAATAGAAATACGTGCCCACCGTTCCAAGCGCTATACCAAGGAGAAAAAGAAGTTTGAGTGTTGTTTCAACATGAAGTCCAACCGCTAAAAATGGAAGTGCTGCAATGTTGGCTAGTGGATAGTTGAAGTTGAACACGGGATAGCCATATCCGCCCCAGAATGTTGGCGCCCACCGCGGTGGAAACTGGCCCTGTTTAAGCGCGACAGCATAGTTTGCAATCCGTGCCAGATGATTTTCCCCGTCGTGCGTAAAAGGAAATCCTGAATGAAACATAGGAAGTGCGAGTAATGCAAAAGCGAGAATCAAAATGATAGATAAAAACCGTTTCATACTGTTTCAAGTACTTTTTTATAGATGGCGTATGTTTTCTGTGCCGTTTTCTCCCAAGAAAACCGTTTGAGGTTGTGCTGAGCCAACGAAAGGAAAACTTTCTTCTTTGTCATAGAGAGAGAAAGGGCTTGATTCATCGTATCTGCCATTTCATGTTCATTTCGGGGATCAAAAAATAATGCCGCATCACCCACAACCTCTGGAAGCGACCCACCAGTTGAAGAAATGACGAGTGCTCCGCACTGCATTGCATCAAGCACAGAAAGGCCAAACCCCTCATACAGAGAGGGTTGAACATATGCCGATGCACCAGTAAATAACGCAGCAAGTTCAGTCGCAGGATGTTTTGGAATATCTGTAAGGAGATGAACTCTTTGCGCGATTCCCTTTTCCTGAATAGTATCGTGAATCCACCTGCCTTCTGGAATTTCTATATTGTTCAGCGACCGCCCGACCATAACAAGATGAAGATTTTGCGAAAGTGTTGAGAACGCGCGCAACAATGCTGGAAGATTTTTGTTGTAGTTAATATCGCCGACATACAAGAGATATTTTTCTGGAATATTATATTTTTTTAGCACCGCATCAACATCAGTCTTTGGTGTGGCATGAAGGAGTGGGTTTCCCGCCAAATGCACAACGTATACTTTTTCAGCAGGAAACTTAAGATGTTGAATAATATCTTTTTTTGAGCACATCGAATCAGTAATCACAGCATCAACTGTGTTGAGCGCGAGAAGCTGTTGTAAAAAACGGATCGATCCTTTGATACCAGATCTATAGTGCTCGGGAAAAACCAACGGAATAACATCGTGGATTGTTACAACTGTTTTTGCCCGCTTTTTGATAGGGAGAGTGTGGAAAAACAAATCGAAATACGGATAATGGATGAGATCGGGATGTTCTTTTGTTTTTTCTGTTGTTAAAGAAAATGTGTCTAAAGTTTTAAGGTGGCGCAAGTGTTGGAACAAAAGATCGGTGTACACGCCAACGCCACGATACGCATTCATCGCATTGAGCTGAGAGACATCAATCTGGACTCGCATGTTCCCATCATACCTTACTCAAGTTTTTATGCCAAACGCATAGGCGAGAATAAGACCAAGATGACGGAACCCATCGCGGAATGTATTGAGCTTTGAGTATGACTTTGTGTGGCGGGATCCATAACTTACGGGCACTTCTGCCATTTTTAACCCCGCTTTTTTAGCCTTCATCAGCATTTCGGATGCAAACTCCATCCCTGGTGAGTTTAACCGCATAAGCAAATATGCTTTTTTCGAAAAAAGGCGCAAACCGCAGTGTCCATCCCAAATGCCGGTCCAAAAAAAGAGGTTAAGCGCAAGTGTAAGCGCCGGAACGCCAATATATCGGTGAATAAATGGCATCGCTTTGGGATCAATATTCCCCTTGAGTCGATTTCCACTCACGAAGTCATATCCCTCAAGATATTTTTTATACAACAACGGAATTTCACGGAAGTCATACGTATCATCGGCATCCCCCATCACAAGGAGATCACCTTTTGCTTCTGCAAATCCGCCCATAAGCGCGGCTCCATACCCGCGGCGTGTTACCTCAACGACGCGCGCGCCTGCTTTCTTTGCCACTTCAACCGAATGATCGTGTGAACCGTTATCCGCGATAATCACTTCTCCATCAAGCCCAGCTCTTGTAATACCTTCTTTTGCCTTCGCAATAGACGCCCTCAGTGTTTCCTCCTCGTTTAAACACGGAAGAACGACTGAAATGCTATGTTTTTTGGTGTTTTGCATGAAACTCCTGCGAAAAAAGGTACGCCGTTATAACTAGAGCCGTTGGAGCAAGGTGAAGCGTTAACCGCGAGATAGCTGCCGCGATAAAACTCGCCTGCTCTTCCGGAGCTATCGTGAAGATTACCATATATGAAAGAAGTTGAACAGTTAAGCCAGCGTAAATAATCCGCAGTTCTTTGTGTTGTGCAATGCGTTTGATTGTGGCAAATGACTGCGCGAGAAAGAAAAAGAACACGAGATTCCATTTTTGCAGATTGCGGAACTCTTCGCGGAATGCGTGAACACTGTACACCGCGTACTCAATCCATGGCCGGGCATACAACGAGCCAAACGCAAAGTACTGACTTCCCAATCCGCTTAATTTTGTGAAAAGCTGCCACGGAACCGCAATCGCAGCAAAACTAAGGACAATCCACTTCCGAAGGCTTGGATAACTGAGGAAAAGTAAAAACGTTGTAACGCCGGCAAATACTAGTCCCTCACTCTTGCTCCACGCGGCAAAAAGCCAGAGAACTAAGGCAATAAGCCGATGTTTTTTTAGTAATGCAATCGTTCCTGCGACGAAATACGTTCCCACAAAAATATCGGCCGTTCCGACATACTCTCCCGCGACGTGTTCACGGACAATGAATATTGAAAGAAAAAGAACCATCCAGAAAACTTTTTTAAGTTTTGACGATTTTTGCGTGAGAAGCGCGTTGCCGATAAGAAGGAAAAGTGCGAGTGAAAAACCAAAAATCACCGCTTTTGCCGAAACTTCGTTGTACTCGCCAACAACGGTAAACGCGTTGGCGCCCGTTAATGGTAGGAGTAACGGATACTCAGGATGATTGAAGTTGCGCAATCCCTCAAGATGTACGGTCTGGTCGGACCACAGTGCAAACATTTTTGGCGTCCAAAACGCGATCGAGTCCCATGTGTACGTAACGCGGGACATTGACCGTGTAAAAAAGAAAAACATCATGATTGCTGTGCCGACCCAAAAAAGAGTGGTAAAGATCGTTTGAGGTTTTCGTGTTGGTGAACATAGTGTGTGGCGGTAAAGAAAAAGGCTATAGAGAGTGATTGCACCAAATCCACATAATGAAATCCAAAACGGTACTTTTATTAATGAAAGCACAAACTCTCCGAGCGTTACGATGCCTGCTCCAATCAAAAATGACACGCTCCATATGTATGCTGGAGACTCTGATACTACTTTTATTTTTTCGCGTGTTTGAAGAAACTGAAACGCTAAAACACCAACACCGATATACATCAGCCACATGATTGCGATAGGGAAAAATACTTCAAACATTATTGTGCTCCTTTTACACGGATAAGCTGTTTTCCCCCATATATTAAAATTGTGTCAGACTGTTTTACGATCGCAGACTTTGTGCTTTCTCGCACAATACCAAAATTGCCCGCGACAGCCGGTACATGGTCAACAATAAATACAGAGTCGGGATACAGGTACATGCGCGCGTAGTGCAGTTCGCGTGTTGGGACGTCCTCTAGATGTATAACGTACTTGCCGTTTGGCATTGCTAAACGGAACGCATGATAGTACATATCGTAGTATGTGCCGGCTTCGTATGAGATTTTCTGATAAAACGTATCAAAAAGTGTTTTCCGCGTTTCCTTATATAACATTACTTCAGATCGCAATGATTGAAATGAAAGCATCGTCGCGTATAGGCCGAATACTACGAAAAATACGCGTTTCATGAAAGAAAATTTATCTTTTGTGATCCATGAAAATATCGCATATCCACCAATAGTAAAATAAAACCATCCAAGCAATGGGACAAGCGCGGCAAGTTTATGCATCATGGTTTTCCCAATATTTCATGTACGCAAGTGGAAAATGAAGACCAGAAAACACTGCCCACACAAATCCTGGGAATCCATCAAGAAATCCTTTATGTCGAAAATAGAGCGATAAAAATGTGGTGAACGGCTTTACAAACATATACATGAATACTGATATGCCGAACTTTGGTATGTGCTGTTTTTCAAACTCCTTCGCGGTAAGGCTTGTATACCGGTTTGCGCGCATGAGATATCTGCTGAACGTTGGATCGGCCATGTGAATGAGATCTTCAGAAAGCCACGCAACTCTGCCATCAATATGCATCTGCTCATGCACGTTTTTACATGGAAAGTACGCTTTCCCTTTTTTGACCAAACGGATCTCACCGTCTGGATATACACCGCCATGTTTGAGATACCCCCCTAAGAAAAAATTCAATCGTGGTATGAAATATGCAGTGATTTCACTTTTATCTGTTCCAATTTTTCCATCTCTTGCTTCAATATTTTGTTGGTGGCGGATAAAAAGATTCTGTTTTTTCGCATCAACAATTTCTATGGGATATCCCTTGACTGCCTCCTGAATCTGTTTAGCCAACGCCGGTGCTACCCGCTCATCTGCATCAAGGTGAAGAATCCAGTCGCCTTTTGCGGCTTCCAGCGCTTTTTGTTTATTGATGTGAAACATTGGTGGATTAGTTGTTTTTATAACTCGCGCGCCAAACTTTTGCGCGATCTCAACAGTGTTATCCGTACTTCCACCATCAACAATGACGATTTCATCAGCAATATGTTCTATAGACTTCAAGCACTCTGCGAGATTTTTTTCTTCGTTATACACCGCTAAAACGATTGAAAGTTTCATTGGCTTATTTTCCCATAGCTATCCGTGCGTGCAATAGTGAATGTGAGCGGGTCTTTTTGAAAAATCACAATACTGTTTACTGGAACCTTGTCTAATGATTCAACAAAACGATAGTGTGAAAAACTTTGAACCGGAGTAAAACCTAGAACATCTTTACCATATGTTTTTTCTGTTTTTCTTAATTCCCCCGGATCTTGACGCAAAGCAAATAATGGGTAGATGTACGAGTAATGTGTATCGCCGACAATCGTAATCACTTCATCATTTTTTCGCATGTTCTCTGCCTGCCGGATTGCCGATGATATTCCAGTACTCCATTCTTGTTGTGGGTGGGCAGGAAAATATACAAGATACGTGCGCATGTAGGTGAAAAATCCAGTGAGAAGCGCTCCTAACGTTACTATGCCGAGTATTTTCTTGTATCGAAATATTTTTTCCAGACCAACTCCTGCACATACGACAAGCATGAAGAAAAATAAAAGGCTTCGGGTGGCGTGGGGCGCATCTGTTGTGATTGCCGAAGCAATTGGAGCCGATAGAAGTAATCCTAGAACAACTCCTTTTCCTTTTACCGCATCGCGCATAAGCACAACCATGCCCAAAAGTGATAAAACATAGAGTGGCCACGTCATATGTGAGACACCAGATGGTTGATGCCATGGATTTCTTCCTCCCTGAGTGACCAAAAATGATGGTGAGAATGTCGCGAGGTAGTTCTTCGTCACTGTTGGGAGATAAAATATAAATGGGCTGTATTGGATTCTTCCGATGATGCTACTATCCTGCATGCGCCCCGCTCTTCTTAGCTCTCCTAAATTTTGATCAGAAAACACTGTAATTGTTCCCTTGCCTCGTGTAGCGGGAAGAATCAGTGCAAAAGAAATGATTCCAACAAGAAGTAATAGAAAAGATTGACGATAAGACAAAAATTTCCACATACATAAAACGCCAAGTATGAATGGAAAAAGAATAAGTGGAGTATTGTACGTCATAAATGAAACAAAAAGACAAACGAGTGAAAATAAAAACAATTTCCACGGGACTTCTTTTGATAAAAATGGAATGATTCCACCAATAAGAAGTGTGAGTGCAAGATTTGCTTCAAAACCAACTCTACTATAATGAATTGCCCATGGAGAAATTGCGAGAAGAAATGCTGTAGCATACCCAATGTTTTTGTTCTTTGTGAGCCGAACAGCAAAAAAATATGCAAGAGGAATAAGCACAACTCCCGCGAGTAACGAAGGAAGCCGAACTGCCAATGGTGTGAGTCCGAACGCCGCAATAAATGGGACAAGCGTATAGATATATCCAGGAAGTTTGTAGTCGCCAAACGAGCGGAATGTTACTGGGAACCGTACGCCCCACTCGTCACTTCCTGTTTTTAGAATACTGTAGGCATTGTATCCAAGCGCCGCCTCATCTCTATTTAATTCAGGAGGAATTGACGGAAACAACGCAACCCGCGCAACAAGACCAATAATGATGCAAAAGATCAGAATGTATGTTGTTTTTGTGAACTTCATGGCTGGCTCCTGTATATATAGTCTTGCGAATGTGCTGTTGGAATGGGATAAAATCCGTCTTTTTTGTATACCTCATCAGAAAGTCCGACAGTTAATGTATGTTTTGATTCACTATCGCTTTCTATAAGCCTACGGAAATTGATCGTATTGATGTTTTGCAACTTATTATCGATAAATGGCATGCGCTGAACTTTGGTAAAATCATAGTTCCCATAAAAAAGCACCCATAAATACATTGAATCATCAGTTGCGACAATAACATGATCGTATGATGTTTTTTCTTCTTCAATAAACTGTGCGATCTGTTTTTTCCCGTATGACCACGCCTTTTTTGATCGGGTTGGATAATGTATGGTGTAGTCGTGAAGAAATGAAAAAATGTTAAAAAGTATCGCACATGCAAATACACCGATCACCACTTTCCCAAATCGTTTTTTGTAAAGAAATGAATAGAGTTCAACAGCTCCTAGCCCGCACAATAGAGCAGCAACTCCGACTCCGTTTATTGACCGCAATGCGTGCGGAACTTCGTTTGGCACCGACGCGGGAAGAAGGGCAATCAAATACCATACCGCTAGAAATATGCCAACTTTTTGTTCTTTACGCGTGCAAACATAGAGTCCTACAAAAAACAGGGGAGCAAATGTTAAGAACATAATGCCTGTTTTTCCCGTACTATGCCGTAGATTCACGTCACCACTTATAAAAAGATAAGAGAGATCAAAGTGTGCCGCATAGTGCGTGATTAAATCCTTCAAAAAGTAGAGTTCGCGGTGATGAAGTACTCTTGAGTACCACGCTTCACGATCCTGCGCCCGTAATACATTGGAATACAGCACCCGCTGCGTGTTATCCAGAATGCTAGAAGCCGATAAACGAAAGGCGTTGCTTGGAGCGTAATATGGAGACCTCACTAATGGAATTAAAAGTAGGCCAAATACCACAAGTCCTAAAACGCCACGAAATATATGTTTTGATTCAAACTTCTTTGCGGATACTATAAATGATGCCAAAAGAACAACTGGGAAAACAAACCGGATGCTGAAGTACGTATACACCGCGAGAGCTCCAGTAACAGCAGAACACACAATAAACCATGGCCGTTTTCTTGCATACAAGGCAAAAAGAATTGAAAGAAGGAGAAACATTTGGCCGACGTGTCCCTCAAATCCTGTCCGCGAGAAAAGTACGCTCCACGGAAGAACCGCCGTTACCACAGCAGAGGCCAAACCAATCCATATGCGGTCTTTTCTTTTCTCAAACAACTCAACGGAAATAAAATAGATAAGAAAAACCGTCAATACTCCCGCAACTGCTGAGGGCAGGCGGACCGCGAACTCTGTAGCGCCAAATATTTTGACCGAAGCGGTGGCTATCCATATATAGACTGGAAGTTTGTAGTCACCATACGACAAAAACATTGGAGTAAGCCAGGAATGACCGTGCATATCCCTGCCCGTTTGCGCGATAGATTTTGCATCAACGCCAATCGCAATCTCATCAATGTACATACTCACCGGGATACTTCCGAGTTTGTACAATCGAAGCACAGCAGCAATCAGCAAAATCATGCAAAATATGAGTACGTGTAGTTTTTTCATTGTTGCTCCCAAATCACCCAGCTCACTGATCCATCAGGATTTAAAATCGTTTGTATTGGTTGTACGTTTTTCGGCATTTTTGAAGGTGAGGACGCGACGAGTGTTCCTTTTTCTGGAGGAATATTATCTACAAATACATATCGACCGAGTTCCAGAAATTCTTGTTGATCTTTTTTTACAACCGCATCCTGCGATTGAACATACCGCGGATCCTGTTTGGTATAAAACATGTAGTAGATTGACGGTCTTCCTTGCTCACGCGTGACAAAAACCTTCTGATTTGGTTTTTTTAGTTGTTCGAGTGATGAAAAAAGATCTTTATATCCATACTGCCAATCTGTGGCGGATAAAACAGGATAGTGGGTGAAGTAGAAGTGCAGATACACGACAGATTCAATACAAAGGATCGCCAGAATACCTAAGATAAGTTTTTTGCGCCATATTTTCCCAAAAACTTCTGAAAGAAAAACTATTCCAAGCGCGGAAAGTAACGCAAACGCCGGCGCGGCAGAAGCAAATCGAAGCGTATGCGGTGAAGTTACAGTAAGCGCAACTGGAAGCGCGGAAAATGCTACCCACATCACTGGTAGCATATGACGGAACGTTCTTCGCACGCATACTATATATAACCCGGCGGCAACGAGAAAAAATTCCACATGGTACAACAAACCAAACTCGTGCGTTCCATGTCTATTGTTTTCATCTCCTGTAAGAAAAAGAAATGTTGGGGAAAAGTTTTTTACATACTGCTGGAGCATCAACCCGCCAAATAAAACATACCGGTGATGGAGAACTCTGCTCACTACAGTATTTCCATCCTCAGCACGCAAAGCGTTGCTCTCAAGTACGGGAGTTGGGTCAGAGAAAATACTCGTTTCTTCCGCGCGGTGAGCAATGATTGGATTTTTCAAGTTGCTAAGGATCGGAAAAAGCATTGCGATACCAATGAAAAGCGTTGCAACTGCCCAACCAAGTGATGGTTTTCCCTTTTTTGGACTACGTAGATATGAAAAAAGAAAACGTACACCTACGACGAGGCCGAATAATGGGGCAACAATGCGTTCCGAGTGATATGTATACGCCGATAATCCGAAAAATAAAGCTGACACCACGTACAACCATGTTTTTTTCTCCGCTTTTATTGACAAAAGTACTCCCATTGCCAATAAAAACGTCGCAAGGTTTGTTTCAAACCCAACACGCGAAAGCTGAATGCTCCACGGTTGAATCGTATAAAAAAGCGCGGCAAACAAACCAATTTTCTTGTTATACAACGCGGAACCAATCGCATACACGACAAACACCGTTGCTATTCCCGCAAACGCCGAAGGCAAGCGCACGGCGAGTTCACTCAGACCGAACACACGCATAAAAGGAACAATCGCGTAAAAATATCCTGAGGGTTTGTAGTCGCCAAATGATGAGAGGGCAAGTATGGGCAGAATATTCCCATGATAATCTTTGCCAGTTTGCATAATGGAGTACGCGTCATATCCAAGCGCAGTCTCTTCCCAATACAACGAAGGAGGAATGGAAGTTATCTTATATAGCCGTAAAAACGCTGCCAGAAGCAAAATGAATATCAAAAAGAGTTTCCAGTACTTCATTGTTTGACAATCCTAAATGCAACTTCCCCGTCGGGATAGTGAATTTCTTTTACAATATGGTCTGCGTTTGCTGGAATTTCCCAAGGTGTTCCAATAATCAACGCATTTTTTCTATTTTTATCCTGGTCCCATTTGAGATCACGTATTTCATAGTTCGCGAGCGCCCCCTGCTGATACTCAATTGGAGTAAGTTTTTTATAGAGCAGAACATAAATATACGGCTGACCATACGCGCTTGTGAGCAATACTTTGTCTACTTTGCCCTCCTGCGACTTCGCGTACAACACTGCTTCTTTATATCCATATTGAAAATCACGGGCGCTGTCATATGTATACACGCGCTGGTAAATCCGCGCGTACCAAGCTGTTTGAATGAGAAGAAGTGTTACAACTCCAAAGAAAAAAGCTTTTTTGGGAAAGAATTTTTCAACATAGATGTATCCCATAACCGCCAGCATTTGAATCCATGGAATAATAATGTGCGCACGATTGCTGTGCGGAGCATCATCACTTATTGCGGCCGGAAATATTGCTACAAGAATGAAGATGGGGATCCACCAAAACTTTTTCCGTGTTTCTTTCTGCATACATGAAATTATGCTCGCGCACATCAACACAAACTCAACAAGCGAAAGAATTCCAAACACATTGTTTCCGTGCCGGTAAATCGGCGTTTTTCCTTGTAGTAAAAAGGAGAAATTAAAATGTTTTGCATAGTTTTCACCAATAATACTCACTACTTCCGGCAAAGGTTTTAGTTCCGCCGGCGTAGAAATAACCGAAGTCATCGCAAACCGCGCTGCAGCGTTGCCGTACATCATTTCTTTTGCTAAAGGAAAGAGTAAAACTGCACCGAACAAACCTGCTAAACCAATAATACCAATCTGTTTCTTTATGATGTTCCAAAATACCAAAACATACACAAAAAGAAAAAGCGGGACACCAATCTTTGTGCTGTGATACGCGTAGAGCGAAAGAACGAGAGAAAAAGCAGCTGGGAAATAAAGTGCTGTCTTTTTTTGCGCATAGAACAACAATGTAAACCCAATCGTTACGAGCATGACCGCAATGCCGGATTCAAACGCCATTCTTGAGTAATGAATATTCAGCGGAGAAACAGCCAAAAGTCCCATGAGGAGAAACGCATATTTTTTCTCTTTAAACAGAAATAATCCCAGCCAATACGAAGTTGCGGTGGTTATCACACCCGCTACCGCCATCGGAAAGCGGATACCAAACGTGTCGAGACCAAACATCCACGTGGTGATTGCATCAGCGTATATTGCCACCGCCGCCTTGTAGTCACCAAAAGATTTGAACACGATCGGCATTTTATTCAACCACTCATCGCGGTGAACCGACATAATGCCAAATCCGCTGTATCCGATCGCCGCCTCATCCCAAGTGAGGCCAATTGGCAAACTACCTAAGTGGAAAAAACGCAAAAACACTGCAAGAATGAGAATCAACACAAAAATCATCATATCTCTGCGGTTCATATAGCGTTTACCCTGTTTATAACTTCTTTATCGGTACGTTTCCATCTTTTTTGAAGCAACCACCGTTTATGCAACGCTTCGGGTAGTTGGAACAGTGCCATAAAAAATCCAAGAACGAAAAATCCGGAACTTCTCCATCCCGTTATAACAAAGTGATACGGCAACCAAAGAAGATGTTGAATAAGAAGTTGTGTATCCGTCACGTTTTTCCAGATAAATAAGAAAGAGTTTTTAAATGCGTAGATGTGCATCTGGTTTTTTCCTAACGCCGATGGATTTGTTGATTCATGGTGATGGTGTACTTTTGCGCGCGGCTCAAAAGCAACGGTGTATCCAAGTTTTTGTGCGCGGTAACTCAAATCAATGTCCTCATAGTATGCCGGCCGGAAAAGATGATCCATCCCTCCGAGTGATTCCCACAGCTCTTTTTTTACCATCATACTTCCACCCGCAGCCCAAAGCGTTTGCGGCGCATTCTGATTTTCTGCTCTTTTATGAATCAAAAATCCGCGTTGAAAACTTCCGGAACTTCTCCCGCTTTGTTTTCCCGTATCATCGAGTTCCAAACATCCAACCGCAAATACATTTTTATCCTCAAAATGAGGAACGAGATATGAAAGCGCATCTTTTTCTGGAGAAACATCGGTATTCAAAAGAAAAACAAGCGGATGTTTTGCCGCATGAACTCCAGCGTTGCACGCTTCAGCAAACCGCATATTTTTTTGCTGAACGAGAACGCGTACCTGCGGGAAAGTTGCTTTTATAAACTCTGCAGAGCCATCAGTTGAGGCATCGTCCACCACAATAACTTCATCACCACCGCGGGCAGAAGCAAGCACCGCGGGCAGGTGTTTTTGCAGAAGATGTTTTCCGTTGTAGTTCGGAATGACAAACGAAACGTTCATCCTATCATTTCCTCAAGTGTTTTACGGAACTGCTCTTTGCTAAAAAACTTGGCGCGTTCACGGGCTTTCTGTCCCATTGTTTCCATCATATCGTGATTCTCAATCAGCTGCGCGGTATTGCGCGTAAGTTCTTCCTCGGTCTGCCAAAGAAAACCGGAAACACCATGTTCAACAATTTCTTTTAATCCGCCTTTTCCAACAACAACGGGTACTGCTTCCGAAGACATCGCTTCCAGTGGAGAAATACCAAAATGTTCGACTTTTGTAGGCTCTTTTTCTTCATCAATGCTAAAACCCGCCGCGTGCCAGTATACCGATGAAACGGCATAGTATTGTTTAAGCATATCGAACGATGCATTGTGCAAAATTTTGATGGGATATCCTTTTGCAGCCGTTGCTACACGCGCCGCGTATGCCGCGTTGTCCTCACCGGGGTCAATGCTCCCAATCAGCACAAGTTTCCATCCTTTTAATCCATGATTAACCATCGAGCGGAATACCTTTACCATGATATCTTGACGCTTGCAGTGCATGACTGATTTTTCACCGGAAAAAAACCGACCAACAGAAAGAATAATCTGTTCTTTTGTTGCCGGCACATAAAGCGCTGAATCAACATACGGATAGTGGACAAAAGGAACCGAAATTTTCCACCACTGCTCAATAATTTTTTTTGTGAACGCGGAGTTTGTGTTACAGATATGCCAGTTCCACAACTTTACTCTGTTTATGAGGCCTGACTGCACAAACGCAAACGGAAATTGGATATGTAAGATATTGCGTTTAGCCAGGCTAAAAAAGAGGCTTCCGTCGGTAAGATAGTACAACACGTCGTACTGTGCGGTTTCCAATACCTTGGTTAAGAAAGAGGCCCGTGTTCCAATCGCCGTTTGTTTAAAGTGAACGCGCGAAAGATCGAGATGAAACGCCTGTTCATATTTTTCCCGCACCGCTTGCTCGTCTCCGCCGCGCGCGAGAAGCATCGTAACGTCGTGCGACTCCGAAAGAATTTCGGTAACCGACATAAAGTACCGTTCCCCGCCTCCAGCGTGTTCGGGAACGTATGGTGAGTACAGTCCTATCCGTTTTGTTTGCGCCATAGCGATGCGATTTCCTTTTCTATCTTTTGATATGTTTCATCCAACGATGGTTTCCGTTGAAGCTCCCACACGCGTTCATATACCAAGAAACGATTCATCGCCTGCACCATCGCCTCAATCATCCCCTCAGTTCCGTCTTTATATGCTTTCTTTTTGAAAACTCTGCTGAAAAACTCCCACAGTGTCACTTTTATTAATCGAAGTGTCGTCATGTTTGGATGGCCCGCCGCGAGAAATAAATGCGCTTCGATGTCCGTCCATACAATTGACTTTTCAAGCCCCTCTTTCATGTTCCGATGCGTGAGGTGCACAAGTGGCTCACGGAGTTCTCCAGTCACACCATCAACAATAGCGTGTTCATGTACTTTCCCTTCCCATGCGCTGAGGTGCTTCTTTTGAAAAAGACGGACAACGCGATCTTTTTCCCATCCTCCATACTGCATCCATTTTCCATAGTGAATGTTGTTCCGCGGCACTGAGTATGCCTGATATCCAGGAGACGATATCACTCTCTGTACTTCTGATTTTAACTTTGGAGTAACGCGTTCATCAGCGTCAATATATAGAATCCAATCGCTTTTTGCTTCATCTTTCCCTTTTGTGCGCGCTTCGGCAAAACCAGCGTTTTTGAGTTCAATAACGTGTGCGCCGGCTTGTTCTGCCAGCATTGGAGTGCTATCCGTAGAGCCATTATCAATGACGATGCATTCATCACACCATTGGAGCGTATCAAGGCAGTTTGCAATCATTTTTTCTTCGTTTTTTGCGATAATGACAGCAGAAATTGTTGGCATAGATGCTCCTTTATATTGTATGTGTCCGCGCTCCGAACTTGCCGATCAAAAAATCACGCACTGCTTCTTTTTCCTCCGATTTTCCATGAAAAAGCTTTCCCATTGCCTCTTTAAGAAGCGCGAATTTAACTCGGAGTGGTGCGTATGTCATCCCAAAGAGCAACCTGTTTCTTGTGGAGTAGTATACATGCGTTTGAGAACCGCTTCCGCCCGTTGACCCAGCGTTTTTGTGCCAAACAACCGCGGTTGGAACATACCAAATCTTTCCACCTTTTTTATGTAGGCGCTGTGAAAGTTCCAAATCTTCCAGATATAAGAAGTATTTTTTGTTGAAGAGGCCTACGGAGCGCAGTGTTTGCACAGGAATCAAAAGGCAGCACCCAGTAGCAAACTGCGTTGTTTCTTCCGTATCAAACTGCCCATGGTCTACCTCATCAACGCCACGGTGCCAGGCGTACA
The DNA here is from genome assembly GCA_001002285.1 of Microgenomates group bacterium GW2011_GWC1_46_15. Classification (GTDB taxonomy): domain Bacteria; phylum Patescibacteriota; class Microgenomatia; order UBA1400; family UBA12028; genus UBA12028. The sequence goes on along the minus strand of LCLX01000001.1, from coordinate 354,967 downwards.
TGTTCTTCCAGTCAACAAATCCGCCGGCATACCACAACACTTTTCCGCGTTCTTCTTCGGTATAGTCACCAGAGTGAAACTCTTTCCCTTTTTCAAAGTAGATCTTGGGGACAAAAAAACCTTGGTTTTTATGCGTATGCGCTGTTTTTATCAACTCTTCAAATAGATTGGGATGAATACGCGTATCGTTGTTTAACAGAAGAATATAGTCAGGATTTGTATGCTCAAGCGCATGTTGTATTCCTACGTTATTTCCCCCGGTGTATCCTTTATTTTCACTTGGAAGAACGGTAACTTCGGGGAAGTTTTTTGAAAGTTTCTGCGCGTCTTGATCTTCAACATCTTCCTTATTACGCACATCAACCACAATCGTTTGGATCGCAAGACCATGTTTTCTCGCCTTTTTGATCGAAAGCAGACACTCGGTGGTGTCTTGATACGCATGATAGTTCAAAAGGATAACAGAAACGCGCTCTACCTCTGGCATGCTCCTATTGTATCAATCAAGAGGGGGAAAGGGAAACTTGAAGAATTTTATTCAGTGATTTTTGGATGCGTAGTGAGCATTGAAATCAGTTTTGCGCATGCCCTTAACTCAATTTGTGTCTTAAGTCCATATTGTGTAGGATCACTTTTTCCTTGCTCGTAAAAAATAGAATCTATCGCAATTCGTAAATCCGACGAACCAAGAGCGACTCCTTGTGCTTTTTCTCTTTCAACTTCCTTCGCAAAAGCTGCCACTTCTTGAAGCATTCGCAATGCTGTCATTTCAGAAGTAATAGCAGAAAGTTCTCTGTAAATCGTCGCTATAGGAACCTCTACTCTATCTGCTCCATTATCTATCAAGATGTTGCGAATAGTATAGATAGATTCAACTGTAAGTTTGGGTTGTAATTCTGATGGCATAAAGTCTCCTTTTCGGAAGATTATACAGCAATTTTTTTTGAAAAACACTATCCATGTTCCACACTCTACACCTAGTTACTATCTATACTGTTTTCCTCTGGAAATTCAAATCGTTCTAAATTTTCCTAAATGTAGAAGTACAGTGATATACTCTATTTATGTCTACACAATATCTTGATTTTATTTCTCAAACTCTCGCGGAGGCTTCCCGAATTGCCAATGATAACTTTGGGAAAATCGCCGAGACAACAAAACAAGGAGATAATAATCAAGTTTTGACTGAGACAGACCTTGCTATCGGCAAATATATTATTCAGCAAATTCAAAAAGTTTTTCCCGATTATAATATTATTGATGAAGAAGTTGGTGTCATTGATCACAAAAGTCGTTTCACTTGGGTGGTAGATCCCATCGATGGAACAAGTAATTTTGCCGCAGGACTTCCAACATATGGCATCATGGTCGGTTTACTCGACAATGCGACTCCGATAGCAGGAGGAGTTGTTCTTCCCGCTTTCAATCAATTATTTATGGCAGAAAAAGGAAGTGGTACCACATGCAATGGCGTTCTCATTCATGTTACCGAAAAAACTGATCCGCTTGCCGTACTTGTTGCTTACGGAATCGATGGACATCAGGAAAATCCACAAAAGACAATCGAAGAAACACAAGTACTTGGAAAAATTATCTTGAACATTCGCAATTTGCGCACAACAAACAGTGCTTATGATATGGCGCATGTGGCTGACGGAAAATATGGCGTATTTCTCAATCAAACAACAAAAATTTGGGATAATATTGCAATTCAATCCATTATTGAGGAAGCTGGTGGAATAGTAACAGATTTTTGGGGTAAACCCATTGATTATTCCAATCCACTACAAAGATTTCAAGAGAATTTTACAATTTGCGCTGGAGCTCCCAGTATTCATAAAAAGTTACAAGAAATAATTCACTCATAGTTAAACTGAAAAGGACCTAATTAGGCTTCCACATCCAACTACTCATCTTACACTGTTTTGTGTAAAGCCCGATACACCCACACTGCATACCCCAGAGATGGAGTATAATTTTCTTACATGAATACGTTATTCCCCCCTTTTGAACCATACAAAATTGAACAATTTCCTGTTTCAAATATCCACACATTATATCTTGAACAATCAGGAAACCCCCAGGGTAAACCTATTATTGCTCTTCATGGCGGACCAGGCAGCCATTCCAAACCCGATCATCGTTGTTTGTTTGATCCAAAAAAATATCACATTATTCTATTTGATCAACGGGGGTGTGGAAAAAGTACCCCAGCTGGAGAATTGCGGGAGAACACAACAGATCAGCTCGTTGAAGACATTGAGAAAATTCGCAGACGTCTTAGTATTGATACTTGGATTGTTCATGGTGGAAGTTGGGGAAGCGCCCTTGCTTTGGCATATGCAGAAAAATATTCCCAGCATGTAAAAGCACTTATTGTTCGTGGTGTTTTTACTTTTCGAAAATGGGAAATAGATTGGGTATATAAGAATGCTCGACTTTTTTATCCTGATGTCTGGGATGAAGTATGTAAGGTTTTAAATTTTTCTGAAGGAGACAACTTTGGGGAGAAAATGAAAAAGATTCTGCTCTCGGGAAACAAAACAGCAATTACTAAGGCGGTAAAGGTATATACCATATGGAGTGCTCATCTCATGAAACTTTTTCCCGTTGTTGATCGGATAACCCCCATCTCAGAATCCGAAATATATTCTGCACAGATTATGTTTCATTATGTTCAAAACAATGGATTTCTTAAAGAAGGTCAATTGTTAGATAAGGCTACAGTTTTGCAAAACATTCCAACGGCAATTATTCAGGGACGATATGACGTGTGTTGTCCACCGTTAACAGCATGGGAGTTACACAAAAAATTACCACAATCAGAACTCGTTTTTGTGCAGGATGCAGGACACAAAGGAGATGAGCGGGGAATTATCGATAAAGTGATTGAGTATACAAATAAATTCAGTACTTTATAACAGTTTTTTTCGTAAAACAAAAAACACCCATACTGCGTACCCCGCCGTCACTAAGAGAGAAATTCTTGCATACAGGGGGAAATTATCTGGAACAAAGTTGAGGAGAACAGTATATTCGCCTGGTTCTGCGGTCATACTCATTCCACCATTAACTTCTTTTAACACACATTCTTTTCCATTTATCCTGCACCGCCATCCCGGAAAATAGGTTTCAGCGATAAAAAGATCTGCCGTGATTTTTGCCGAAACAACAAAGGCGACAGTATTTGGCCGCACATCTATGGCAGAAACTTGGACGTTTTTGTTGGGTGTACGGGGATGCACAATGGGAAGCGCGTGTGAGTTTTCTAAAATAGCAAACTCCGACGTACTTTTCACAATCTTTAGCCAAGGATACTGTTTAGAAAGATAGTTTTCGGGATAGATACGCTTATCTAACAGAATATACCGGACACCTTGCTCGTTCATCCGAGAATCTGTGAAAGGAATACGATCAACTTCGTTAATACCTGATCCTTCAGCATTCACTTTCCAATATGCCGCCGTATTGGCAGGCACGAGCGTTTCGTATCCATAGATCGTTGAAAGATTATGAGCCATTCCCCAATCAGCAACAAGATTATGCTGACGCCCAAGAAGTTCTTCAAAACTCTGTTTTTCGATATCTGTAAAACGTGTTTCTGTGGTAAACGGTGGAGCTGTTACAACATCGTGAAAGTATGAGAAAAGTCCAGCGTATGGGAGATAATCATTTACACTGATGTACCGGTATCCCTTAGGCTGCGCGGAAAGAAACTTCGCCTGCTCTGAACGCGTGTCATACACATTTGATGGGGCAAGAAAAATGGTTGGTTTTATCGCAATCCACATGTCTAATGCAATCAGTGCAAAAACAAGCGGCCAATACACACGCTTTTTTTCCAACACGCGCATAACAAGAACAAAAAAAAGTGAGGTAAAAAAGATGGAAAGCAGAATCGCGTGCACAATGATAGAGTCCCGAGGTAACGTGTGAAACGCGCTTGTGCTTAACATGTTCCAACCAGCATCAAACCACCACTCGCGCGTAACCAGAAGTAAGCCCAATACAACAGGTAAAATCAATATACATCTAGTAAGCCAAAGAAGAAGTTTTTTCTGCTGGGAAAACCATTCAAATGATCTTCCAACTACCGCAGCTCCTGCAAAACTCCACACGATAATCATTGCCGATGGATTCCGGACAAGCCGAAGGATAGCAACTCGCTCATATAGTGCTTCCATGCCGGGAACATATTTTCCTAAAGCGAGAAATATCGAAAACAACGCAGAGTACACAAGTACTTTTTCTTCGTATGTTTTCTTTCCCCTCCAAGTAAAAAGTAATACTGCAATAATACCAATAAGCGTGATGTATCCATCCGTCTGTTTAAGTTTTCCCCATTCCGGTCCCCATACCATACGCAGATCAGCGTTATCAAAAATATTTGGGAAAAACCAATGAACAAGGAGTGCTGGATGAAGCGAACCATTGATTACCTCATTAAGCGTCATGTGTACACGTGTCGAGCGTGCAGAAAGTTGAAGAAATGGAAATACAAGAAATGCGGTCATCGCAAGGGTAACAACTGCCGGAACAACAAACATAACCACGCGTTTCCACACCTTCCAGTACGGAGCGAATAAAAGATACACTGCCAATACCATTCCTATATAGAGCGGCGGCTGTGGATGCCCACCTAAAATTTCCAACACAAACACAAGTGGGAGTAACGCTAATGCTTTCTTTGAACGGTCACGCAATGCCAAAACCACCAACACAAATATCCACGGTAGCCAAGCTGTGGATTGGAGCAAGGCCACATTATTCGACACCGCAACCATATGCCCCGAAAGCATCCACGCCACTGCACCAATTCTCGCTTGCCACGGCGACTGTTTTAATACTCGGCACAACGCATACATTCCAAGGCCTGTAAGGAAAAGGTGTGAAAGAACCGTGATATTCAGCGCAACTGCGGGAGAAAAAAGGAAAAATGAAACCGTCCATGGATACACCATTGAGTTATTGATATCCGCAAGAAATGGCAATCCTGAAAGAACAAGAGGATTCCAAAACGGAAGTACTCCGCGTTTGATTGAGTCCACCGCATATAGTTTTTGTGGAACTGTAAGCGCGTAGTTATCTGCGAAATACCAAGTTTTTCCTGAAAAGAACACTGGGAAATATACGATCAAAAGCACAATACACAAAATGAATGCTGTTTTTTTCATTTCACCGCTCGAATAAATGTATTGCATCCTAGCTCAAATGACTCAACATGCACCGTTTTAAATCCAGCATCTTTACATATTGTATGAAGTTTGTCGTGTGAGAAATAATTCTCATGCTGTTCAATCATTTCTCTACGCACAAAACCAAGTATCGCAAAAAGTTCGAGCAGGGGTTTGCTTTGGGCGGAAGGCACAGTGATGAGTAAGACACCACCCTTTTTCAATACGCGAAAACATTCACGGATGATGTCGGCAGGATGCTTCATGTGTTCGAGCACGGCAAGAAGTGTGATAACGTTCGCCGTATTGGATGGCAAAATAATTTTCTTCTGCAAGTCTTGGCGGAGAATTCGCACGTTCCCATGTGTATGAGGATCAACCACGATATCAAGGCCAATACATTCCTTCATTTCTTCGCATACCCGATCAATCAATACTTGCGGTTGGTCGCACCCAACATCAACAAGTACTCCTCCTTTGGATAGATATGGCAAAATTTTTCGTATCCGCAACTCCTGAAAAATCGGCTCAAAAAATGTAAGGCGTTTCATCGTAGTTTAGCCCATAACCCGGTTGTATAGAATTGTTTGAAGCGCTTTAATTCCGTCTACCCAGGTAATTTTCTTTCCTTCCTCGTATGTACGGCCCATGTAAGAAATAGGAACTTCAAGGATACGGACACCACGTTTGATCATTTTACATGTCATTTCCGGCTCAATACGAAAATCCGTTTCTTGTAGGTTAAGCTCTCGCAACATTTGTGTTGGAACCACTTTATAGCACGTTTCCATGTCTGAAAGCGTCGTGTTGTACAGAATATTTACGACAAAGTTGAGAAATTTATTTCCCAAGTAATGCCAATAAAACATATTCGTGTGTGCGCCGTAAAAGCGGGACCCGTACACGACTTCTGCCCTGCCCTCTTGTATTGGAGCGAGTAACGTTGCAATCTCTCTTGGGTTGTACTCCATATCGGCATCTTGAATGAGAATGTAGTTTCCTTTTGCTTCGGCTAAACCGGTTAAAATTGCGCCACCTTTTCCTTTGTTTGTTTTATGAGAAAATACTCGAATGCGCTTGTCGTGTACGGACTTTGCCCGCTGCTCTGTTTTATCCTTAGAAGCATCGTTCACAACAAGAATTTCATAGATATTTTTCTGATGTAGTAGTACTGTTAAAATCTGTGCGATTGTTTTTTCCTCGTTGTACGCGGGAACAATGACAGAAAGTTTAACATTTTTTACAGGATTCATAGACAAAACTTTCTTCGTGCTCTCCAATATGTTTTACCTACTAGAGAACCGCTTGTGTGTACGTGCATATCCGCAATCCAGTACCGCAAATGTTTCCCAATCATCCGCATTTCTTTTTCGAGTGCTTCTGATTTTTTCTCGTCTAATATTCCTGCTTTTTCCCACCGCTTAATTTCTAACGTTACCATGTACATGGTTTGCAGAAATGATAATGCTAAACCGTACACACCCTGTTCGTGTCCTTTTTCTTTATAAAACCTTCTGAAAAACTCATCCGCTCCTGCACGCAAGAGTGGCTTTTCTTCCGCGTGCTCTTTCGCCTGCAACGAGGTATATACGTTCATGCGGTCAACAAACTGCTCAACCGAACCATAGTTATGGTGCAGAATGGCTAGTTCTTCTTGAACTGGAACATACGCCGTTTTCCCTTTTGTTACCGGTGTACCATGAACGCCTGGCGACCATTGCACTGCGCCAGAGCGGAAAAAGCGGATGATGTAGTCCGGCCACCATCCTGTTTTTGCCCATTTTCCAAAAATCATGTTCTTGCGGGGCAAAAAGTACGCGTCCGCACCACCATTTCGAGCTATCTGTTGAAGATACTCCGCAAGAGTTGGGGGAATTTCTTCATCTGCGTCAAGCACAAGAGTCCACGCACTCTTTGCCAACTTGAGCGCTTCGTTCCTCGCGGGATCAGCGTATCCTTGATCGGCCACGATGTGCACACCAGCGCCAAGTTTTTTCGCCAACTTTACCGTCGCGTCCGTACTGCTCATATCAATCACCAGCACTTCATTTACCCACGACCGCACCGAGTTCATCGCTTTCTCAATCGTTTTTTCAGCATTTTTTGTATGGATGATGACAGAAATGGAATGTGCGTTCATGATTTCTTGAGCCCCATTGTACCTTCTTTCAAGAAAAAACTTAACAGGAGGAACATGGGAATAAAACGGAAAGCGTCGCGGACATTCGTAAGTGTGATAGGACTCCCCCAAATATGGAGCTTGGGCGCGATGAGATAAGAAGATGTATCCATGCCCAACATCAGAAGCGCCGACACATAGGCAAACCATTGCTGTTTTAAATTTTTGTACGGAAAAAGCGTGAGTAATGGAATGTACCAAATATGAAATGGACTGGAAAATGTTTTTCCCGTCAAGAAAATGGCGAATACATATGCCAAAGAAACTGCGATGAGATAGGTATATTGAGTGAACGGGTTCACGAGTTCTTTCACATGCTGCCGATATCTTTTCCAGGCAATATACATAACCACGAGTATCGCTGCTGGAAAGAGAACCTTAAATATTTCAGTAACTTGATGTGCTACTGGACCGATCCACTCAAAGTCCGGGGGTGAAACAGAACGATGTTCAGATTTTGTGAACTCATTAATAACTTCGACAATATATGAACCAAATGATGCATACTTCATTTGTCTCACCGCGTGAAAAAATATAAAAACAGAAAGTGATGAGCGATACAGTGCCAGTGGTAAGCCCCATATAATAAGAAATCCTGCAATAATCGCTTTGAACTCCCTTTTCCAGTTTTTCATTTCGAGCAGTACGATTGGCACCGCGAGTGGTGCGGTCATGATTTTTATACTCACGGTCAACCAATATAACGACCACGTTACAATTCTTGAAAAGAGTGAGGGCTGTTTAACAAGCAAAATCAGACAAAAAAGTATCGAGAAAATGCCAAAAAACATAAGATCGAGTCCTTCATACCAAAAATCTTTTGCCAACACTCCGGCAATAAGATAAAACATTATTGCTCCCCACTGCATAGATTTTTTCATCGGTAAACGGAACACCGTATATGCGAGGATGCTGAACAAAACTATTTCAAACAAGAAAATTTCAACACGATAGTTCAGGTAATAATGCCCTACGCCTATTTGGTCAACAACTAAAGGCGCAGAGAGAATTGGAATTGTTGCCGGAGGGTACTCATAGAGATGCTGGCGGTATGGAGTAAGTCCATATCTCCACATGTTTGCGTACCGTTCATAGTCATGTTTTACATCAGAGTACAAAGCTGGAGGATGTTGAAGAATCCAAAAGCGAGTCAAGAAAAACACTGAGAAGAGAATCAGCCATCGCAAGAGATGGTACGGGCGTTTTTGTGCTCGCATGCCTCTATAGTATAGTGTAGTTCCATGGTATCCTACAAGATATGAAGGTTGTGTTGAAGGGTTTTATTCTCGCATTTATTCTTTCATGTATTGTGCGCCTGCCATTTTTCTCTCAAATTCCTGCAGGACTGAACCGCGATGAAGCGGCACTTGGATACAACGCGTTTAGCATCTTGAAAACCGGTCGTGACGAGTATGGCAAACTCTTTCCCATAAGCATTACTTCGTTTGGCGACCAAAAACTTCCTGGATATGTGTACACCCTCATTCCATTTATTCAAACGTTTGGAGTTACTCCTTTTGCCGTGCGCCTTCCCTCTCTTTTGGCAGGCTGGCTTGTGCTGTTTGCCGTTGGAACACTTTCATTTCAAGTTGCGGAAGGGTTAAACCTCCGCAGTAGTGTTAAAAAGTTTTTTCCCATTATCGCGATGGTATTGGTGGCGATTAGTCCATGGGGAAATCATTTTTCACGCACCGCATACGAAGCACATCTTGCAATGGCGGCCTTTTTATGGGGATTTGCAGCATACATTCATGCTCTTGCTCAACCAAAACGCTTGAGGTTTTTTATCGTGACCGCAGCGCTGTGGTCATTCACTCTGCTCACCTATCATAGCTACCATATCTTGATTCCACTTTTTGTGTTGGGACTCGCAATTTTAGATAGAAAAGCGCTGAGTAAACTCCCTAGCAAAATGCTTCTTATTTCATTTCTTATTGGTGGGACAACTGTTCTTCTTCTATTTATTGGCGGCGTGTTGGGTGGGAATATAAATAAAAGTGAAGGAATCTCTCCTTTTCATCTTGATAGTTTACGAAGGCAGGTGTTTGTTTACCGACAGGCACTCCCGAAACACCTTTCATTCCTACATATATTTATCGCAAACACTCCATCTCAAGCTTTTATAGCCTTTGCACAAAATTATGTCCGCGTGATTGCAGGAGATTTTCTTTTCGTGAATGGAACGGATCATGGCGACCACAACCCGGGAAACACTCCCAATTTCCATTTATTTACCGCGCCATTTATGCTTCTTGGATTTCTTGCGCTCTGGGAACAACGGAAACATCCACTCGCCAAACGATATTTACTCTGGTTTTTTCTTGGAATTGCCGTTCCCGCGTTTACCATCCAGCCTCAGCATACAGTGCGCCTTTCGCCAATTTTTCCACTCCTGGAAATATTCAGTGCTTTCGGTATTGCGTGGATGTTTTCAACAATCAAAAAACCAATTATTCGGTTAATGTGCACGGTTATTTTTATCATCGCTGGTCTTTTTTTCATAACGCGGTATATGGTTTCATACTTGGCAATTATTCCAAATATCGCTGTAACTCACGAAAAAGACCATATGTTGGGCAAGGCATTGGCAAAGTATGAATACTATAATAATGGCAACGTTAAAGTGATTACGCAGTCACCGTCATCTTCTCCATATATATGGTATCTGTTTGAAACGAAGTATGCTCCTCAAAAGCTCTGGAAAAATATTGAACGGTATCCAACCGATGCAGAACATTTCCAGCACGTTAAACGCATAGGAAACATTTATTTTGAAACCATTCAATGGGATGATCTTGCAACTCGGACAGCTTTACAACCACTTATTCTTATTTTCAAACCAGAAGAGATGTCGAATGATAAACGCATGAACTCAAATATGTCGTTTCTTGAAGCAGTTCAAGATGAACACCAACGTACTGCGTATGAAGTATGGCGATATGGATCATTGAGATAACACATCATGCTTGTTTGCGCTTCCAAACACGCAGAACTCCCCACCCAATTATATATATCGCAACAGCTACTGCAGTTCCCACGGTTACACTATTTCCAATCTTTCGAACAGGAGTGTCTGTAAACACAACCCTATACTCGGTTACCCCTTTGCGCACAAAAAAAGTTATGAGTCCGTTATGCGTTGTGTAGCTCGGAACAAAACTCTCTGATGGTGTTCGTACAATCCACCCGGGAAAATAATACTTCCGCACAAATACTTCCCCCGCTTTGCCATTTGTTATAAAGGAAATTTTCCGTTCTCCTTTGTCAACAGAAATTGATTGAATCTTCACTACGTTACTTTTTGCCCGAACAACATCTCCTCCGCCCCCGTCTAAACACTCTTCAACCCATCGCGGAAGTAACTCATTTTGCCAGGTCGTTGTCCCACAACTCCCCGTTGCCTCGAACGTATCTACAAACACATGTCCAAGCGGTTGAAAGTTTTGTCGTTGAAATATCCATGGAGCTGTAAGTATGCCAAGAATAACTATTATCTTTATTACACGATGTACCCTGGATTTTAGAGAAAGTTTTAAAAATAGTAACACACAGAGAATCGCGTATACCGTTAGCACCGTGAGAAACCGATATGGATACTGCATAAATCGGAGGTAACTCACGCGCTCCCATACCCATGTACTTGCAGGGTGCATTAAAAACATAGCAAGTATTGTGCTCCAAAGAATTGCCTGCATATGCGACGCCATCACTTTATCTTTTTTTCCTTGAACATGCTTTTGTATATACCACAATCCATATATCAAGCTTACCAATCCACCAACTGCCAAACCTACACCCAAACTTGGTGCCCGAAAATCATTCAAAAGACTCTCGCTTCCAAATATTTGTGAAAAATTGCGAAACGTTCCACGATACGCATCCTGTGCATACTCAGTGCTGTCATATGCCACATACTTCCGTTCACTCATGACCGGCAAAAGTAATGATGCACATAGTCCAAACACCACAAGTGCAGACACACCAAATCTCATCCATCTTCCTCGAGAAAATGGCCGCCATATACACATCAGTGCAACAAAAGGCGCTAACGCAAATCCAATAATCGTGTGTGCATACACAAGCGCAGCATATGAAAGAGCGGAAACCGGAATCCACACCGTATCCCGCAGTGATGAGTTTGCACCCCGAAGTTGCATATATGCCCACAAAACCCACGGGACAAACCCAAATGCCATCAACTCTGCAAGCGCTCCACGCGAGTAGGCATCAAAGTTAAAATACGCCGATGTAATCAACATCATCGCCCCAAGTGTTGCCAACACTTTGTTCCGCGTCATCGTATATCCCAGGACCATCATTCCACTTGCGCCAACTGCATACGCCAATAAAAACACGAGTTTTGTCGCATGCACGACTGGATATCCAACCGCAAAAAAAACAGCACCAATGTAGTACACCAATGGCGGGTAAAACTGGAACAGCATATATCCACCACCAATACCAAGTTTGCTCACCAGCCGCACGGGAAACTGCCCACTCTTCAACTCATCTACCATCGCTTGCACCCGAACCACCTGCACATCATCAAATGTACGAATCATGCCGAACTGCCGAAGTGGACGAATCACAAGAAGAAACACAAAAAATACAACTCCTACACATACTGCCCACTGCATCACATATTTCATAAAAACAATGTTATGTTTGTTTTGCATAGTTTTTCTTTTTGACTTGCGTGTACACCCACTGCGCTCCACATGCCGCAATAATCAACCAAAATGGCAAAAGCTGCTGGAGATACCGACCAAACGAGGCCGCACCAACGGCAAATAACATTAAAAATCCAGTACCATACACAAAATACATTTGGAGCTCTTTGTTTTTCCTCATCACTGGAAGCCCGATGAACTGTGCAATATACGCTACCGGCCATAGCACCGACCATTCCGTCTCCACATACCGCGCTCCTTTATCCCACCAAGCGGGAAATCCCCCTGTAAATAAAGTCTGCAGAATTAAAAACTTTGGCATACTCCGATCTCCCGTCCACCACCGGAACCGGTACCATTCGAACTTCACAAAATCGATCAGCGAATGACCATGAAGAAAATACACCCCGTACGTAAACATGTACATGCTCACTGCCACCAAACTTGCAACAACAATCTGTCGGTATGTTTTTTGCCGGACGTACCACCACACCATCATCGCCACATACATTCCAATTGAGGGTACAGGATATTTAAGCGAAGCAAGCAACCCTAATACAAGGCCTACTCCAACCCCGTGCCATTTTTTCCATTTCGGATTTTGTTTTGGACTCTGCGAAAAAAGCGCCACAAAAAATATCACACTCGCGCACAACACCATGAGATCCATCAATCCCAACCGCATGTGAACATGAATCATCTCCTGGAGACCAAAAAGAAGAAGTACGATAGCGCGTAATAGTGGCATGAGGCTAACGCGCCGCATAAGTACATCAAGAAAAAATAAAACGAGAAAAAGCGCAACTGCATTCGCCCATAATATATTTCCTGTTAGGAGGTACGACACTCCAAAAAGATACTTTCCTAATGGCGGATGCTCAAAGTTAATTGTCGTTGGGTCTTCCCCACGCATGTATGCAGAAGCCGCGTATGTATACACCGCCGCATCATCAACTTTCTGCGTGCTCGCTTCTCCTTTTACATATTGTGAGTTTGCATATGCCTTGCCAAATGCCCGCATATCCGTTGGGGAAGAAAAGACCTGCCACTGCGAAAACACATGGTATCCAGTGATAAACACTGCGAGAAACAAACCAAGATATTTCATCTTTCTATTATGCACCAGTCTCCTTATCGCACACGTTCTAATACAAGAATGGTGTCGTTTTCAAAAAATGGCCGCACCATATTTGTGTCGAGGTCTTTGGCATCAAAAGGAAGTTTTTGTGCAGGATTGTGTTTTTGGAAAAAGATATACGAAATTCCTTTTTCCCGCATTTGTTCAAACATTTGAGACGTGAATGGAGCATAGAATATTTTATTTACCTCCCGCTGTTGTTCTTTGAATGGCTCATTGTGCGTTTCTAGATTGCCTGCGCCCGTTATATACGTCATCCTGTTTACAAAAAACGAACTATATTGCGTGTACGTATCAAGTGGGTTTTCGGGGTGTGACTGAACGATTGCATCTTTTGGTGCATGTTGATCAATATACCGAAACGCTTCTAACTCACCACGGGGAATAGCGTAATAAAACTCTTTTGTTGTGTACATGAGTATTGTTTCATATGCGTCATTCATCACTCTCGGGAGGGTAAAAAGAACGATGAGTGTGACTACAAACCGCAGAAACCGCCATTTCGAGCTCCATAATGCATCCAACAAAAACGCGGCAGAAATTGCGAGTGGTACACTTGTTACAACAAAAAAGTTAAACACATTAAACATTCCAGAAACTTGCAGTGTTGTAAGACCGATGATCGTAAAAATGACTGTTCCGGGAATAAAAAACAGCGCTCCTTCTCTCCCCAGCGCTTTCTGTAGTTTTGGGACAACCAATACACCAAGCAAGCGTGTTCCATGCATGCATAAAAGAAAAATACCGATCGCGATTGTGTTCATCGCAATGATCCCGCGGAGATTTTTTGCATCTTGATATACAGCACTTCTTAACCACCATGCGGTCCAGTTAATATTTTCTTCCCCTAGAAAGATTTTGGGCCATTCCATAGGCGCGTAAAAGAATCCTCCGGAAGTAGCATTACTTGGAAGATATACTGCCAACGTGATGAGAATGTAACCAAGTCCACAAAGCACAGCAACTTTTTCTTTCAGTATTGTCTTCCATATAGCGCCGAACATACCGTGTGTACGAACTATCTGCAGATACTTCCGCACAAGATAGTCAAGTAAAACCAATCCCAACCCAATGCCGGCAAATAATCCAAAATATACTTTGAAACCGATGAGTGGAGCAAAAAGCAGTATCGTTAATATGAGCCATACGTTTTTACGCGATTTTTTCCAGTTCCATAATGTGAGAAGTCCTGCAAAAAAGATAAGTTTCCCAAAAGTATGCGGAAGGTTTAAGAACTGATCAATGCCGTTGTCTAATGCCGGCGTATTAAACTCTACAATCCGGTGAAAAAAGAGGATAAAAAGATATGTGAGTTCTCCCGCTCCATATAAAAAGAAAAGCGCCCAACGGATGGTCGAAGTTTTTCCTCCCCATTCTTTCACGAGCAGATATAATCCAATGCCCGTTAGCACCGAAATGTATATCGTGATGTATTGGAAAAAAATATGAGAGATGGGAATGCGCCAAATACGCGTAAGTTCTGCAATAAAAAGGTCCCCAAAATAGTGGTAATTTTTAAGCGGCAAAATATATGAACCGGGTTCACGCGGAGGAAATGTTCTCACGATTGATTCGACATAACTCAGATGCATCACACCATCGTATGCGTTGTTTTTGTAAAAACGGATGCCATCCGGATACATTGCTCCGGAACCAAAAACAGGAAGCGCTTGGAGAATAGCGCCAACAACAATACATCCTACTATGACACGGTCAAATGAGAGAATGTTCCGCAAAACAGGAGTGATTCCTCTTTTTATAGTCTGAAGTATATCTTTGCGCGAAAGATACAGCACGCCCACTACATAGACATAACTAAGCCATCGAAGGTGCGCGTATCCAAAAACATACCCCTGCAAAGACCACAATACGAGGCCGATGACATTCGCAAGAAAAAAGTGAAATGCTCCCTCCGATTTTACCGGTGCGTGGTTTAACACAAGCTTGCCGGCAAGAAAACATACAACATACGTCGCGAGAACAAAAACGAGAGTAAAAAACCAAAACTGAATACTTAGAAACGAGTACACGCTGTTCATTCCTATCCTTTCACAAAAAAAGGTTTAATGGACTCGAGCTCAAAAAAGAGTTTTTTCTTGCCCGTGATTAATAACAACACGAGGTAGAAAAGACCACCCAAAACAATTTCTGCTAACACTTCTACTAATCCTACGTGGAATATATTTTGTACAAGAAGGATTGCAGCACCCATTGCAAGTGAGGCAAACGCTTGCCTCCAAATCTGATCGAGAGTTTTAATCCGCACGTACTTCTTTACCATCCAAATTGTTGCAACTGAACTCAACGCGATAACCGCCGAAGCGACCGCAACACCGGTAAATCCAAACATCATCACGGCGAGCGGGGTAAGCGTCCACGTTAGCCCCGTCCACATGAGCATGAGTTTGAGTGTTTGATTAATTTTTCCGATTGCGTTGAGCGTATTTGTCAGCGGGGTTGAAAGCGCCGCGAATGCGATGTTTATACAGAAAAAGTACAGCGCGGGAAGTGCGGGCAGCCATTTTTGATACTTTGGAATGATGCCGATCATTGGATACGCCAACACACACAACCCCACGAGTACGGGAAAGATAACAAGCGTAACGAAGTACATAGATTTCTCGATCGCGCGCTTGAGTTTATCTGGATGCTCCTGAAGGCGGGAAAACGTTGGAAACGTAACCGACATAATGCTGTTCACGCTGAACTGGTACGGGAACATTGACCATCGCTTTGCCCAACTCAAGTATCCCATCTGCGTCGCGGGAATAAATCTGGCAATCACGACAATAAACAGATCGTCTTTGATACGGGCAAGAAAATCATTCAACTGGAACTTTGCGCCAAACCGCAATAAGTTATGGAGCGCCTTCTTGGAAAATGCAAAACCAATGGGCCAACTCTGAATAAAATAAATCGCGATTACTCCACCAATGCTCCGTGCCAATACCGCGATGGTATAACTACGCACGCCAAAGCCTGAGGCGGCCAAGGCAACCGCGATACTGTAGAACAAGACATTTTCAATGATTTGAGGAAAAACAAGTTTTGTAAACTCAAGTTTTCTTTCAAGCAAAATAGATGGGATTGTTTTGAGCGAGGCCAACACGAATGAAAAACCCAACGCATATAAAAGCCACAGCGCCTCGGTATCGAGATTGGCATACGTTTTCCAGAACGGCGTCAACAGAATTGTTGCGCCAAAAATCGTGAACGCCAATCCTTGCTGAACGGTAAACGTTGTTTGAAGATCCTCGCGCGTTGGTTCCTCTTTTTTCTGCACAAGCGCTGCCGCCAAACCAATATCAGATAAGAATGTAAAGACTCCAATGACTGCAGTTACGATAAAATAAATGCCAAAGTCAGCTGGCGACAAGTAATACCCCAGGAGCAAGGTCGCGACAAACCCAATAGCCTGCAAAGCAAGTGTTCGGAATGCGTAACTCACAACGCCCCGCACTGATTTTTTCTTTACATCAATCATGTCTACCATAAAACAATGCTCCCGCTATACCCAACAACCCAAGTATCGATATCAGATTTGATACCGCACGTACTGGAGTATTTTCAAATACAACGCTGATAAAATGTTGTCCTTCTTGTAACGGAACCGAAATAAAATCCGTCGTGGTATCAACAGTATATGTGATTTTTTGATCAAAGTCGTACACCGTCCAGCCGGGGAACCACGCCGTGCGAACGATTAATGTCGTAGGTTTTTGCAGAGTAAAGGATAACAATTTTTCTTGTGTGCGATCTACAAAAACTTGGATTTGATCTTTTGTGGAAGCTCCAAGCAACTCAAACGGTTGTTGGAACGGCGGTTGAATGACTTTCATGCCAATTGGAATGTAGTCCGGCAGTGTGTCGCTCATTGAGTCCTGAATTCTCTGCGGGTCGGAGTAGTACAGCGCGTTCGGATTATCAAGAAGTTTGGAGGGTGCAAAGTATTTCAAGTTAAGAATGAGTAATGCAATGATGACCACACACACCGCCAAAATACGATGCGACTTTTTATGAATCCATAGTACCGCCCCACCCGCCATCAACGGCAAAAACACTGTTGTGACCGAAAGAAACCGCCATGGAAATTGAAAATACACAAAAAACGGAATTCTATCCCAAATGAACTGGCTTTTGTAAATTGTTAGAAAGAGCGCAAGCGCTGCTGCTGCTGCAATAAAAACTGCGAGCATTTTTTCAGATCGTTTCTTTTTGAGAAAAAACCACCCCGCTATGCCAACCGCCGCCAATACCACATGCGCCAGTCCAAGATGGAACGAAAGCCCATCTTCTATTCCGGAAATCGAGCCACCGTATCCCCATACACCCGTGAAAAATTGGCGGATATATAAAAAGTGATATGCGTACAGACCATACCCACCGATCAACTTGTCCACCTGCGTAAATCCTTTTTCAAGATACGAGGGGAAAAGATAAAACGCCGCCGCGACAACCCCCAAGAGAAGCGCTGAATGAAGTTTTAGCGCGTACGTCCGTTTATCTTTTACTCCAAACAATACAACAACTCCAAAAATATATAAAAACGGAAGAAACATCATCGTCATGAGGTTGTGCGACGTAAAAAGAAGGAAAAACAGCCCAGTGATGGCGCCGACCCATCTCCACGATTTTTTCTCTTTCATGTTCAGCATGCCGTACATAATCCAAGGAACTACTGTAATGGCAAACAGCTCGTTGAACGCACCGCGGACAAAAAGGTCAAGCGCCCGGTATGGAATGAGTAAAAACGCGGAAGCCGCTAGTATTCCGCCTGTCCGCCCGAACAGTTTTGACGCCAAAAGATACATGCCGGCAAATCCGGCAAGCGTCATCACAACAAGAAGCGCCTTAATGCTCACGAGAAACGATAAACCAAGAAGGTGGAACACTTCGGCAAGATAAAACGGTGCGGGTCCATAAAAACTAAACAGTGGCTCGCCGTAT
The DNA here is from genome assembly GCA_001002285.1 of Microgenomates group bacterium GW2011_GWC1_46_15. Taxonomy (GTDB): domain Bacteria; phylum Patescibacteriota; class Microgenomatia; order UBA1400; family UBA12028; genus UBA12028. The sequence continues at coordinate 336,859 of LCLX01000001.1, read as the reverse complement.
CCATACCCAAGATCGCGCACCCATCGCACGGGGAAATGCCCATCGCGGAGCGCCCGATCCATCTCGACAAGGCGGGTTACGTGCGTGTAATCATGAATCGGAAAAAATGTTGTGTTAAAAAGGAAGCGGAGGCTGAATAGTGTAACGATCACGCAGATAAGAAAAACAAACATGCGCCGCATACCAGTATTTTACCCTGGTTATCGCACGACTCTCAAGAGCAAAAGCGAGGGCGCGTGATCTGGGCGCGGATAAGACGAAACCAATTGAAGGTGTGATTTGTCCGCCATGTGAAAACGGTCATCATTAAGGAGGAGATATGTTTCGCTTGTTTTTGCGGAGTCCAGAACCCATTGCGGGATCACTTCAGGAGAAACGCCGACACCATCTATGCGAATATTTCCGCCATTTGGCACATGGTCAAAGTACATGAGAAGACCATCGGGAAGCGTCCCAAAGTATCCCTCTGCACCAACCGTTACTTTACCGTGTTTTATGCGTTCGGTGAGATAGTCGCGGACCTGCGGAATGCCGTAGCCGGCAGCCCAAGATAGGAGATATTGGCTGCGGTCGAGCTGGACATATGGCGTGCTTTCCGGCTTAAATACTGAAATACCAGAGAAAACAATTGAAAACACGAGAAAACATGCCATTAAAATGTGCGCGATATTTTGCAAAGACTTTTGTTGTCTTGCTCTGCCGTATCCAATGACTGCAGAAAGGGTAAATAGTACGGCGGTGGGCAAAAAATATCTTGAATATAAAACTCTTCCTATTATTATTAAAGGGAGAACATAGGCTGCTGCCATAAGAAAAAGAACACTATTTTTCTTCCGTTCAAATAAAGAGAGCAAAAATGCAAACGGCGTCATATACCACACAATCCACCACAGTTTTTGCGGAAGCGAATCAAATAGCACGACTTTCCATTCCCCGCCCAAAAGCTGAGGAATGGTGAACGTGTAGTCTTCGCTTCGCTTGAAAAGATACGGAAAAAGAGGTGAAAACTTTAGGAGTAAAAATAGTCCACCGGCCAGAAGACCACCGATGATAAGTTTGAGAGTGGCTCTGCTTATGTACGTTTTTATTATCGCGTTCAATGAGATTTTTTTATTCTCTGTACTCAGTGCAAGCAGTGGTAAACACGCATACACCGGAATAAAAAATAGCGCCGTTGTTTTGACCCACAACGCAGCACCAAAACTCAGTGCAAACGCGATCATCTCGAAACGCCGTGGTTTCATACACAACCGTAATCCAAAATACAGCGCCATACTAAAAAACAGCACAAGTAGTCCGTCTGCTAACGCCATACGATGGTTGAGAAACCAAAATGGCACAACCACAACCAACGCCATGGCTAAAAGTTCTTCGCGTTCTTTTCCGCCTAACAGCCGCACAAGTTTTCCGACGACAAGCATCGTGAGTGCGCCGGCAAGAACAGAAAATGCGCGCCCCGCAAATAGTGGGTCAGAAAATATACGTAAAAATGGAATCATCAGCCATACGTGCAGTGGGGGTTTTCCATCAAGCATGGGAAGAAACGCATATTTTTGCGGTTCATTGAATGCAACCTGCGCCCACCGGATATAAATTGCCTCATCAGAAAAAACAGGAAGCTTTGTTAAAAAAAGAAAGTGCGTGAGAAGAAAAAGGGCTAGGAGAAGATATTTCTTCATACAGTTATTCTAACACGATATATAATGTTTCTTATGAATGTAACGCCTTATAGTGACGTCAATAGATTGCTTAATACTTTATTAACACGAATGCAATCGATTCTTCATGATAAACTCGTGGGTTTATATCTCTACGGATCACTTGTAACGGGAGATTTTGATCATGATATAAGTGATATCGATTTACTCACCGTAACATCGGTAGATATTGATGAACTAGAATTTGAAGCTCTCAAGAAAATGCATGATGATTTAATCCACAAATATAAAACGTGGAAGGATAGAATTGAGGTGCAATATGTCTCTCTTTCTGGTTTAAAAACATTCAAGGTTCAAACCAGTAAGATTGTTAATATTAGCCCCGGTGAACCAATTCATTTCATTGAAGCAGGAAAAGATTGGTTAATAAATTGGTATATCGTTCAGGAAAACGGGATTGTGCTTTTTGGTCCTAATCAAGCATCAATTATTACAAAAATATCTAAAGATGAGTATATTAATGCTGTCAAAGAAAATACGCTTCTTTGGAGTGAATGGATAAAAAAATATAATACTCAGTCTTCCCGAGGTTCTTTGGCTTATGTAGTATTTACATTATGCAGAGCATTGTATGGTTACAAACACGGTGAAGAAGTATCAAAAAAACAAGCTGCAGAATGGATTTGTGAAGAATTTCCTCAATGGAAGTCATTGATACAAAATGCAGTAACATGGAGAAAGGTACAATGGAGCAACGAACAGAAAAGTGTCGGGCTAGCCATATCAAAAGTTAATGAATTTGTAGATTTTTCGATACATCAAGTTATAAAATAATAATTCTGAACATTATTTATGACTTGCAACACTGAATTTGCGTACCAACCCCCACACCACAAATACCCCGATACCTCCCGCCCAAGTAATAAGTAACTCCTGCTGTAGTTCCCGTGGTGTGTACTCGCCATAGTAGAGGAATGGAACATACCGGAACATGCTTGAGAGAGAGAACGCCAATATCCACACTTTAAGCCATGTTTTTTGCATAAATGGGACAAACGCTAAACTCCAGATGAGGTACCACGGATGAAACTGTTGAGACCGCTCGGTAAGCAATGGCAGAAAGAGCAAAACAGCAGAAATATCTGCCCAGTAGCGGGTAATTATTGCAATCATCTTATTTTTCACACGGCTTGAAAACATAAGAATAACCACAACCGGAAGAAGAACAATCGTTGCAAATTTTATCGAGATTGATGCCGCAAGAAACGCAAGCGAGGATACGGCGTAGGCTATCCACATCATCATCTTTTTTTGTTTGAGTGAAAGAAACGCCATCCACATCGAACCAAGTGCCAGCGCAATCATCCACACATCATTATGGGCGTTTCCAATTGTTTCAATGAGCACCAAAGGGCTGAGAAAAAACAACCATCGTGAAATGCTCCACTGTTTTTCTTCTTTCAACAGTACTGCAATGCGTTTTTGCACATAAAATAGCCCAAATAATCCAACAACCATAAATGTTTTAAACAAATAGTAGGTCGGGTTGAACTTATTCATGCCAAAAGCGTACGGGAGTAAAGAGAGAACGGTCCATCCATATCCATACGGTGCTGGTGTGTGCGTGTTGTGCATAAACCGTAACCAATCGTCGCTCGGGAACTCCAGCGCAACGTGTTGATGTGGATTTGCATGGTATACCGTGACCATTTTTGCATTGAACATGTAGTTGAAAAGATCATGCGAAAGTGCGGGGTATGCAAAGATAAGAATTAGTACAACACTCAAAAAAAATGGAAACAGCGCGAGTTTAGATAACTTGCGAACCGCAACAACTGAAGCAATAAACATCAGAACAATAATCCCTGCGTATATCTCGGTAGACTGCGGCCGCTGGTGATATCCCAACTGCCACATGTGTTGTTGGAACTTCCAGTACGGAGGGTATGACGAAATGACTAAATTGGGATCAGTCTGCGCGTACGAATACACACCAAATAAAATAAACGGAATGATGAGAAGCAGTTGAAGAAAGAGTTTTTTCATTGTTTTCGTGTTTCGGAGTACGCCCCCAGCATGTCTGAAAAGCGTATTTTGACGAGATCAATCAGCATGCGCGTAGAGTCTTTGATCGGGTCAACGCGATTTGTTTTAATATGTTTCCAAAACACAGGGACCTCAGCGATCTTGAGGTTTTTTTTCTTTGCAATGTATAACAGTTCAACATCAAACGCGCCGGTAAATGCATCGCCGCGGACATTCCCTGCTTTGTACACAGATAACATTGGAAACAGCGTTTTGGCGGCCTGATCTGTAAACATTTTGAATCCACACTGCGTGTCTTGGATGCCACGGACAGTAAACAACTTCACAAAAAGGTTGAATCCCTTTCCCATAATATGGCGGTGAAACGGTTCTTTTTCCCGCCGCGCCCCCTGAACTTCGCGTGAACCGATTACTATATCGTATCTGTCATCAAAAAAAGGCAGAAGGCGCTCAACTTCATGAATCGGCGTTGCTTGGTCAAAATCGGAGAACAGCCGGAGTTTCCCACGTGCCGCCAACATTCCATTCGCAACAGTTGGGCCTTTTCCCTGATGCGGATTGTTTATCACCATTACATGGTCGTGTGTTTTTTCAAACGCGTATAACGCATCCAACGTTCCGTCCGTTGAACCATCATCAGTCAAAACAATCTCCCAACTATATGATTGTTTTTCAAGATAGGCATAGACCTCATCAAGAACACCGCGGGAAATATTTTGCATCTCGTTGTATGAGGGCAAAATGACTGAAATTCTTACTGATGTTTTCGCTGACTGCATAGTTATTCTCGTTACTTTCTCGAAAAAACGTACACTTCTATAATCTTACCCTGATAACTTTTCTTTGTCAGTAGAACTGGTTTTTTGACTTCGCGCATAAATTGTTGCACTTCAAAAATGGGTGCTTTCAATGGCTGTTCACCGTTCTCTACAACAACAATAAGTTTATCCAAATTCATGTAGTCATACTGTGACTGCGGTTGTTTATCGCTTACCTCAAAAAAGTAGCGGTACTTCATCGCACGATATTCCCTGTTCGAGTTCAGCAGCGCAAGGTTATATCGTTCTCCTGGCTTAATTGAGGAAGAAATATCCTGGACAATCGTGCGGAAAAGCTTCATGTCAGAATCTTTGTGGCGCCAAATGCTCAGTTGTCCAGCGTTTAACAATGCAAGGAGCGCAACAACACCCCATACAACCGGCAGTAAAAACTTCCGCAACGATGCAAGGTGTGCAAAAATCATTCCTGTAACGAGAAATATCGCAGGGAAAAGAAATGCAAAATAATGTGGATATACCGTGTTCCTATACATACACAACCCGATAATCGTCATACCAATCCATACATAGAGTATGAGTTCCGCCGTGCTATTTTTGTTCTTTTTCACTCTTGTATACGCAATAAAAATAGCGCTCACAATAAACACTACAAGCAGTATTGTATTTACTTCGCGGTCGGTCATTGTGGTGTGCGGCAGTCCCAGTGTTTCCACAATGGTTTGTAGTCCACGCCCGTGCAAATCGAGAAAGAATCGTGCGATCCTGTCAGAAAGAGGCGAGGTTTGGTGCTGGGAAGTAAGAAACTCTTGGAAACCTTTAAGAATAAGGTGGTCATGGCGAAGATCAAACGCAATCAAAGGAGAAAACACAAGAAAAACAGCGAAAAATGACAACAGGGCAATCTGAATATGCGTTGTGCGTTTCTTTGGATGTTTCCACGCATCATACAAAAACAACATCGCGGAAGGAAAAAGCGTCAGCATCGCAACATAGTGCAGTTGTGTCATGACCGCAAAACTCAGTCCAACTCCCAACCAATACCATGTTTTTCCTTTAAGCGCGCGGTACGTGCACCACATCATGAGTAAACCAAAAAACGGCGCGGGATTGGGCTGCCAGCTAAATCGCGAAAGATGCATGACGACAGGCGCAGTTGCATACAGCAGTGCCGCCATGCCAGCAGCACGTTCACCAACCATTTCCTTACCCAAAAGAAAGACGAGTGCCACCGTCATAACCCCGAGTAGCGCCATTCCATATGCGGGACCAGTGGGATCGGGATATGTGAGCGCCAAAAACGGCGTCATCGCATAGTAGTAGAGTGGGCCAAGATACATGTTTCCAACGCTCGTACCCGGACCAAGTAATGTTAAATCGTGATCTATGAGAATACGCTTCATCACAATCGCGTCACGTCCTTGATCGTCTAAAAACTCGAGATAATCGGTAAACCGGAAAAATCGGACAAAAGAAGCAATTAGCATTAAAATCACTAAAAAGAGGTAAGACTTCTTCATACTGCAGGATGTGGTTTTTTTACTTTCCAAATAAATGTGCTATAGACAATATAGTTCAACACCATTCCTATTGCCGTTGCCACAACGAGCCAGAAAAACCGCCAAAATGTTGTTTGTCCCGTTACCGCGGTTCCCGCACCAACAACTAAAAATTGAATGGCAACTGCGCCAAACGAGGCAAGATTAAACTGAATAAACTTTGGAAAAATGCTCCACGCACTTGTAAGCTTTCTGTCGTGGAATGTCCACAGGTTGTTCCATGTAAAGTTTGAAATAATCGCACACTCCGCACCAAGTGCCGCCGCCAATCCCGAAACATTTACCATGCTGAGTTTCGTCGTGGTATATAACGCATTTGAGAGCGATACAACAACCGGAAGTCTGCTAAAAAGAAACAAACCAAGCGTGTTAATGACAAATCCCAATCCACCTACCATGCCGAACTTAAATACGCGCATCGCAAAAATTTCCTGCAAGCGCACTTTTACGATATACATAAACGTATTTTTAATGTACTCCGCACCGAGTTTTGAGTGTCCCATTGTACGATCAACAAACTTGAACGGCACTTCGGTAATTTTGAATCCTTTCCGCATTGCTTTGTGCAGAAATCCAATTTGCCAGGTATATCCGGTAAATCGTTCACCTTTCATTTCATCGCGGACGGCAATGTACACTTTTTTAGTAATCGCCCGGTATCCTGTTGTCCAGTCGTGAACAGCCAACGTCGTCAATACCAAATTAATAAACAGGTTGCCGTAGATACTGAGAAACTTCCGGTGCCACCCCCAGTTGGGAGGAATAGAACCACCGGGAATATACCGTGAACCAAGGACAAACTCATACCCTTCATCAATTTTCTGCAAAAACTCCGGAATTTTTTCTGGATCGTGCGAAAAATCCGCATCAAACTCAAAAATAAGATCTGCTTTGAGTGGACCAAACGCCTCGGTCATCCCGCGCATGTATGCCGCACCCAATCCGCCTTTTTTTGGATTCGTCAACAAGTGAACGTTTTTATTCGACAGTGAAAACTTTTCAACAACATTTCCCGTTCCATCGGGAGAACTATCATCAACAATCAGAATGTGCATCTCATATTTTTTAGGAACGCGGGAAAAAACCTGTTGAAGCACCGGAATAAGTTTAGAGATGTTCTCTTTTTCGTTGTACGTTGGAATGATCATGACTACACGCGAAATCTTCATAGGTGTCATTATTCCATGTCTTTTGGACCAAGTGAAGATGCGACTTTTCAAGCAGACTCTTAGGTCTGATTCTTTTCCGATTCTAACTCTGCCTCAACCATAATGCGGACAAGGTCTTTGAAACTCGTCTTGGGGGACCACCCGAGAACTTTTTTCGCTTTTGACGCGTCACCAATGAGAAAATCAACCTCCGCCGGCCTATCATACTTGGCATCATGCTCGTACACCGCTTTCCAATCCGAAATCCCCACAACTTTGCACGCTTCCTCGAGAAATTCACTGCCGGAGTGTGTTTCTCCCGTTGCGATCACAAAATCATCCGGTTTATCTTGCTGAAGCATGAGCCACATTGCCTCGACGTAGTCCGGAGCATATCCCCAGTCACGTTTTGATTCGAGATTGCCAAGTTTAATGGTTTTTTGCATACCATACTTTACCCGCGCAACACCGTTTGCGATTTTACGCGTTACAAACTCAAGCCCACGCCGCGGCGACTCGTGGTTAAACAATATGCCTGAACACGCGAACATGTTGAACGACTCGCGGTAGTTCACCGTGATCCAGTGACCATATACTTTGGCAATACCATACGGCGAGCGGGGATAGAATGGTGTCGTTTCTTTCTGCGGTGTTTCTAACACTTTGCCGAACATTTCGGAGCTCGAGGCTTGGTAAAACTTGGCGTCCTGTTTGGCAAGCTTCACGGCTTCCAAGACACGTGTAACACCAAGTGCGGTAAACTCGCCAGTCAACACTGGCTGTTCCCAAGATGCCTGAACAAAGCTCTGCGCGGCTAAGTTATACACCTCATCCGGTTGAATTGTGTGAACGGCGTTCGTGATGGAGTGCTGGTCAATGAGGTCACCGGAAACAAGTTCAACGTCGTGAATGATGTGTTTAATGCGCTCAAAGTTCTGCGTGCTCGTGCGACGGGTAAGGCCGTACACGCTATATCCTTTTTCGAGGAGAAACTCGGCGAGGTAGGAGCCGTCTTGGCCGGTAATGCCAGTGATAAGTGCTTTTTTAGGCATATGCTATTTTTTCCTACAGCAGATTTTGCAAATTCCTAGGGGTTTCTATATTAGACGTCGCTTTCTGTTGGGGAAAAATACCCCACAATTGACGTGACTGGATACCTTGATCCCCTAATTTCATTTTCCAAAAATGTCTGAAGTGCAGCTTCATCTGGCTGAATTTCCAATATCTTTTTTCCATCCTCAATAAGATTCTGTTTCTCTTTTGCAATTCTATCCAAAAATGCATCACGATAACTCTCCAGCAACACTTCATCACCACGAATAGCTGTTTTCAGTTTTTCAAGTTGTTGAACAATTTCTTCAACCCGAAGGTCTTTTGCATGAATAATCTCTGAAATTTCATGAACATATCCATCGCCACGCTTCATGCTTTCGGGAGCATTTTTCCGTAACTCTCTCAATTTCTCAACTTTTTCGCGTAAAGGTTCAACGAGTTTATGAAGTTCATTAATCTGCGCATCAAGTTCGGGCGAAACAAGCGAAACCATACATCCTCCTTATTTCTGTACTCTCCAATATTCTACCACCCTCTTTAGAGTCTCATCTAGTACTATTTCTGGTTTCCACCCAAGCGCCATGATTTTAGACGCATCAGCAACAATCGAAGGAATATCAAGTGGGCGCATGCGGGTTTGATCTACTTCAATCTGGATTTTTGCTGTAGACAACGCAACCAACTTATCTACAACGTCTTTCATTTTGACCCCGATGCCGGTTCCGATGTTATACACCTCGCCAACCGTTCCTTTTTCCATGATAGTCATGTATGCACGCACCATATCCTTCACATCGGTAAAATCACGCACGCCGTCAAGATTGCCAACTTTGAGGCTGCTGCTTTTCCCCCGTTCTATCTCCACAATTTGCTTGGCAAATGCGGGAATGGCAAAATCCGGTGTTTGGCGCTCACCGATGTGATTGAATGGGCGGACGCGAAGCACTTGAAGACCGTATGAAACCTGGTATGAGTATCCCAACAAATCTTGCGCTATTTTAGATACCGCGTATGGATTCACTGGCCGAAATGGGTGTTCTTCATTGATTTTTTCCGTCTCTTTTGTGCTCAGCCCATACTCTTCGGCAGAACCAATGACGAGAAGCCGCGCTTTGGGCGCAGACTTGCGCACCGCCTCCAACATGTTCAACTGCAAAGCAATGTTGTTCTGCATAAGTTCGGCAGCGCGGTCAAAACTTTCACCGACGAATGCAAATGCTGCGAGATGGTAAATCTGGTCTGGTTGGACTTTTTCGATAAGTGTGAATGTTGCCTCAGCATCCGTCAAGTTCACTTTGATAATATGATCTTCGGGGATAAGCGTCGCCAAATAACTTGAGTTTCCATATGCCGTCCCGTATATATCGGACTGGCCGGCTGATTTTAATGCTTCAATCAGATGGGAGCCCGCAAAACCGGAGGCGCCGGTAACAAGAATTTTCATGAAATGCCAACCCCGATGTAGTGAATACCGTATTGGTCGAACTCTTTCCGCTTGGATGCAAACTGGTCGCGAACATCAATAAACCATCCGCCTTTCTTCATACCGGCGGCAATGTCAGAAACGGAGAGTGAAATAAACTCTTCACACTCAATAAGAAGCATGACAATATCCGAATCTTTCAATGCTTCTTGTGTTGATTGAGTATATTCTATGTTCCACTGGGGAAACCACGATTGAGCAGTTTTTGTCGCCAATGGATCGTATGCTTTCATGTGAGTATTTTTTGTCAACAAATATGGAATAACTTTCGTACTCGGAGCTTCCCGCATATCATCTGTGTTCGGTTTAAAGGAAAGGCCGAGTATACCAACCGTTTTTCCTTCCCAACCGCCGATTTGCTTCTCGTACCGCTCTAATAGTGCTAAAGGCCGCTCTTCGTTCAACTCGCTTACTTTGACCATAAGATTGCCATTTTGACCAATTCCTTTGGCATAAGCGGCCAACTCTTTCACATCTTTGGGGAAACAATTATGTTCGATTAATCCGGACGAACCAATAAGTGTACCTGTACTCGTTTCCAAACTATACACAAAGGTATCAACTTTTTCCCGTTCGATTTTCTGGACACGGAGCAGTGTATAAGGTCCGCATCGTGTAAAACCGCTTTGCTTAATATGTTTTTGATAACCGGCAAGTATTGTTTGAATTTGATCCCGTCGTTTTTCTCCAAACACATTCATAAGTTGTTTCATTTGTTGATATCCATTGATGCGAAGAATGTATGCCTGATGTTTAGACTTGTTCATCATGCGTACACGAATAGAGGATACGATACCAAGTGTTTGCAAGAGAAATGCCGCTCCATCCGCAAGTGACTTACTTACTGTTGCATACTCAAAAAACATATTGCGGCCTTTTTGTACTTTCGTCACCGCTCCATCCCCGCTAAACATCCCACGAACAAGTTCGAAACGTAATTCTTCCGGCACATTAAACGCAATTCGCGGTAATGATTTATCCTCAGAACGCACCCCCATCTTTAAAACATCACGAAACACCCATGCAAAAACTCGTGAGGACACGATCGTCGTTATAGCGTGTGTGGCATGTCGTTGAATATATTTCATTCCTAAGCGTTTAAGAATGCCGCAGGTATCGGAAATATATTCATATTCTCGTTCACTAAAACAAAACCCTATTCTGCTGCGCAGGGCGCCAACCCTTCCTACATCGAGGCCAATATATCCCTCTGCAAGATAGTATCCGCAAAGCCGCATGAAGTCCTGATCAATGGAAATGACAGCATTTATTTTTGTTGCCGCTCCCTTTGCCGTGTATACCTGAAGTTTCTTGGAAGAAATGTGAAGTACTCCGCGCTCTTCTAAATAACGAAAGAGTGTTAGTGACATTCTGTTATGTTTCTTTATTTCCAGCGGGTAATGGAGCATATTTTTTGGAATATGGTGAACAAATATCGGGTATTGTTGCTCGAAAGATGCGTCGATGGAAGAAACGTACACAGTTTTTTCTAACTTTGTCCCCCGCAGTAACTCGATTAAGTTCAGTTCCGTCGTACGTTCAGTTTTTGGAAGTTCCATAAGTGCCATAACCTGATCTCCCTCAGAAACATGTGAGGCAGGCGTTATGATAAATGTATTTTCGGCGCGAAGAACAACTGGATGATCTGAAGTTATGTGTAACAAACGTCCCATACTTGTTGTGATCTTCACCATATCTCCTTGATATGGTCGCCGGGTTATCGCATGTACATCTGCAATAGTAGGATTTCCCGTGTGAAGGTCAAACGCCAGTACGCGTGCATCTTTTGCTTCTCGAACTTCGACTCGACCGATCGAAGTTGACTCATTTGCTTTCTGAAAAATTTCATCCAAGCGTCTAGGAGCCACGCGTGGACTATTGAGCATAAAAACTGTTTCGTTCCCCTTGAAACAACTCCCCCCATATCCAAGCCCGGGATACCAATAATGGCCCCCAATTCGTTTATCTTGTCCAATCGCCTGAATCACTTCCAAAACATCGGCGCCATTGATCTCACAAAGATTGGCAATTTGGTTAATAAACGTGATGCGGGTAGCGAGATACGCATTGGCCGCATACTTGGCCATTTGCGCGCTTTCCGGCTTCATCACAAGGACTGGAGCCCCCAAGGAGGCGTGAAGCGTCTTTAATTTTTCAATAACAGATGCGTCTGTCGCACCAATGAGAATTCTATCCGGGTGCAATGTGTCTTGTACCGCGGTTCCTTCTTTCAAAAACTCTGGCAACGACGCAGTAAAGAACTTCACATGAGTCTTTTCACGAATAATCTGTTCAACTTTTGCATTCGTTCCGGGAGGTACGGTGCTTTTAATCGCAACAATGGCTCCTTCTTTTAAAAACGGAGCAAGTGTTTCACACGCGGCAAACACAAACTTTAAGTCTGCCTGGCCATCCGCAGCAGAAGGAGTTCCAACAGCGAGAATAACAACATCAGAACCTGAAATTGCCTCTTGGTACGACGTTGTAAAGTGAAGATTGCCCTTTTTTATTTGTTCTTCAACCAACTCTTTTAGTCCTGGTTCATAAAAGGGGATTTCGGCGCGTTTGAGCTTCTCAATTTTCTCCTCAACAACATCAAGCCCATATACTGTGTTTCCAAAAGAAGAAAACACCGCCGAGGAAACAACGCCCACAAAACCCGTGCCGATCATCGTTAAAGTCATGTCCACATGATATCAAACGTAGACGGTATAATACAGGGTATGCAGATCGACATTCTTACCACACTTCCCTCAATGTTTACCGGCCCGCTTACCGAGAGCATTCTTGCCCGCGCGCAGAAAAAGGGGCTTGTTTCCGTGGCCGTCCATGATTTGCGCCAGTGGACAACGGATGCGCACAAGACAACCGATGACCGGCCGTATGGCGGTGGCCCAGGTATGGTGATGATGATTGAACCCATTGATACCGCCCTCAAAGCGCTTAAAGCAAAAAAAGGAATGCCGGGGGAACTCATTATTCTTACATCGGCAAAAGGCGAGCTCTACACCCAGTCTACCGCCCAGGCTTACGTACAGTACAAGCGGCTTGTGTTTATCTGCGGCCACTATGAAGGCGTTGATGAGCGCGTTGCCCAACTTTTGGTAGACAAAGAGGTGCGGATTGGTGACTATGTGTTAACCGGCGGGGAGATTCCAACGATGGTGATGGTGGACTCGATTGTGCGTTTACTTCCCGGCGCGCTCGGCGATGATGAAAGTACAAAAGAAGAATCACACAGTAGTCCGGGATATTTTGAGTATCCGCAGTACACGCGGCCGGAAGAGTATAAAGGTATGAACGTCCCAGAAGTGCTACTTTCTGGAAACCACAAAAACATTCTTGCTTGGCGAAAGGGTGAATTCGTCCAAAAATAAATATGCATTACTCTTTCACAAGATTATACGGTAATAAACTATTTCTCTTTTTGGAAACAATTTTTCTTTTTATTCTTCCTTTAGTCATCCTAAAAGTTCATCCTTCTTTGTATCGTTTTAGAACAATTGCGATGATTATTGCTCTTCCTTACCTAGTTTTTGTCATGAAAACAGTTGGAATATCACAGAAAAAATTAGGACTGTCTTTGCGAAACTTTCTACAATCTATGCGGAGTTTAATTCTTCCTACTATCTTATGCATATTTATCATATTTATAACATTTAGGTATTTCCCTTCAATATTCGACATTCATACATTAAATAGCATGAGAAATATATTGAGTATCACAAATCCTTTTCTTCATGTGGTCTTTACCTATTTCATTGTGTCTGCTCCACTTCAAGAACTCTTATTCAGAGCATTTCTTACATCTCGTTTACAATTAGTTTCGCAAAATAAATATTTCCTTATTGCATATACATCCTTGATCTTCATGTTCATTCATCTTCCACTCCAAAACTTCTTTATTACGATTGTAGCTTTACTTTTAGGTATTCTCTGGGAGATTAACTTTATAAAATACCGAAATATCGTGTCTATTTCTCTATCACATGCGTTGATCGGTGGATTCTTTGTGTATAACCTTCTTCTTATTCAATAATCATTGTTTTACACCATCTTCAACTGCTCAAGCGCCTGATGCAAAGGCGTGAACGCAATATTTGTTTCGGACTTGAGTTTTTCTGAGGACATCGCGGTATTTTTTTGATACGGCCGGTTTATTGTGTGGAGATATTCAGCTAACTTTCCTTGCTTGATCTCCCCGTCTATATGTAACGCTTCCTTAATCATCGTCGCGTACTCAAAATCGCTCACTTTTACCCCGGAGGTCGCGTGAAATATTCCCTGTGGCTTGTCCTGCACCGCCCAGTCTAACACTCGGCTAAAATCTTCCAAAATGGTTGGTGAAAACCAGTGGTCAATAAACTGTGGGTATAACGTTCCTTGTGTAAGGCCTGTAATCAACCGATGTGCGGTATCGGGTTTTTTTTCAAATACATCACTGCGGAATGGTTGATCAATTCTAAAAATTGTCCAACTGGAACAGGTGTTTTGCACAATATCCTCGGCCATCGCCTTTGTTTCCCCATACCACTCAACGGGATTTGTTGCATCATCTTCTGTATACATCGTGTCTTTCTCTCCATCAAATACAAACGCCGTGGAGAGATGAATGAAGTGCTTCCCAAATGCATGCGCAGCTTTTGCAATGTTCCGCGTTCCGTCAACGTTCACTTTGTAGCACAAACCGTTTTTATCTCCCGTTTGCCGCCATGCGGCTGTTGCGTCGGTAAATGCGGCAAAATGAATCACAACATCTGCTGGAGATTTTTCAACCGCTTTCATCACCTGCGACTCGTTTGTAATATCTACGCCAACGGTAAGGTCAAGATTCGTACACGCATATGTTTTGGCAAACATTTCAACAAACTTCGAGCCGACCAGACCAGAAAGCCCCGTGCCAACGAGCGGGAGAAGAGGTGTTTTTTTCATTGGATTATCCGTTTAATGGCTGCCACACTTCGGTCAGCACTGTGTCCCATGGAAATTTGAGTTCGTCAGCTGGATCATAGACGTGCGACTGTAAATTGACGACAAGTGTTTCTGGTTCAGCAAGCGACTTCCATCCGTGCATAATGCCGTTTGGAATCTTGAGATACCGCGGCTTGGTTGTGCCAAGAATAACCGTGTTTACGTGTCCAAAAGTGGGGGACCCTTCGCGGACATCAACCATGCTCACCTGGAGTTTTCCACGCGTAACGGTGAACTGATCGGTATGCGTTTCATGCAAATGCCAGCACTTTACCACGCCGTAATCCGTTGCCGACTGATATACGTGTGCAGGCTTAACAACTCCTTCGCTTAACCATTTTTCACTCCACAACTCGATCACGTCGCCACGGCCGTCCAAATGAACTGTCAATTCTTTGAGCAACACGCCGTCAATTGTTACCGTATTTGGCTTCTGAATCTGCCATTTTTGTGTCTTGAGCCAATCTGCTGTAATCTCACGGACCGTCATGTTCCTCCTCGTTTACCGTTCTTGGTACTGTTTTGTGTAATACTCGGCGTATGTACCGCTTTTTACGTCCATCCACCAGTCACGGTGTTCAGTATACCATGCAATGGTTTTTTGCAGTCCTTCCTCAAGAGAAACAGACGGGGACCACCCGAGTTCTGTATTGATTTTTGTCCAGTCAATTGCGTACCGGACGTCGTGTCCCGGGCGGTCTTTTACAAGCTCTATCGAACTGTCGTCTTTCCCCATAAGACGGAGAATCATCTTTACCGCTTCAAGATTAGACACATCCTGCGTCATGCCACCAATACAGTATGTTTCGCCGTCTTTCCCCTTCTGCAAAACCATCTCAATCGCGCGCACGTGGTCTTCAACATAGAGCCAGTCGCGAACATGGTTTCCTGGCGTATAGACCGGTACTTTTTTGCCTTCCAAGATGTTTGTAATGGTTAAGCTAAACAGTTTTTCCGGAAAGTGATATGGACCATAGTTGTTCGAACAGTTTGTAATGGTAATTGGAAGACCGTATGTGTCGTGGTACGCACGCACCAAATGATCTGAACCAGCCTTCGATGCGGAGTACGGACTATGGGGATTGTAGGGGGTTGTTTCGCTGAATTTTTCCGTTGAACCAAGCTCGAGTGAACCAAACACCTCATCAGTAGATACGTGGTGGAATTTTTTTACTCCGACTTTTTTTGCAGCTTCCAATAACACCTGCGTTCCGAGTACGTTTGTGCGGACGAATGTTGACGGATCCATGATTGAGCGGTCAACGTGCGATTCAGCGGCAAAATGAACAACGATATTAACTCCT
Organism: Microgenomates group bacterium GW2011_GWC1_46_15; assembly: GCA_001002285.1. Lineage (GTDB taxonomy): Bacteria > Patescibacteriota > Microgenomatia > UBA1400 > UBA12028 > UBA12028. Next base: position 320,861 of record LCLX01000001.1, on the reverse strand, counting down.
TGCATCGCTTTTTCTACATCCTGCGGGTTGGTAATGTCGCCTTTCACAAAAGAGTACTGCGGATTTTTTTCTACTGATTTGAGGTTTTCAAGGTTGCCGGCATAGGTAAGTGCGTCAAAGTTTACAACAACATCTTCGGAATGATGTGCCAACCAATACAAGACGAAGTTTGATCCAATAAATCCCGCGCCACCCGTAACAAGAAGTTTCATATGGATATTGTACAAGATTCTGAAAACTCTGGATACTTTACGTGTACTTATCTGCCACCGTGCTTGCACCAAAACTATCAGGTTTTGTTTTTGCTTTATACCCGTTGCCAATAACCATACTGACAACTTCTTTGATCATGTCGCGCGTATCACCAACGTTTCCCACATCAATGTGGATTTCTAACTCCCAGTTCTTATTCCCAACCAATTGTTTGTTGAGCTCTGGAACTAAAATCCCAGCGGTCTCCAAAGATAGCTGTGTTTCTGTATAGATTTTATGCCGCAGCGAGTTCATCTTTTCATGTCTGCCGTTGCGCCAAAAATACCTCCCGCCCTTGCCAATACGGTGAATCACGATTGCTGTAACAAAGTTTGAAACTTTTTTACCTTCGAGTTTGCGTTCGTGCGAATCAGAACCAATAACAAGGCGGTATTGGCTTTGTCTGTCTTCATCCAAAAACACTGCAATCTCGCCGATAACACCAGCAAGACTCTGTTTTCCCTTGGTTGGACTCTGGAAATACACGTCGGTCATTCGGCTATTGTACCAAAAAGGGCCAAAGAAACATCTTTATGGATCTTTTGCCAGGTTGGATCAATGGGTTCATACACCCACTGTTTGTACTTCGCCACTGCTGGATGCACCAAAAGCGGCATGATCGTGTGTTGCTTCAACTCGATGTGGACAAGGTTTGTTTTCATTGTTTTTGCCAGAGCAACGAGATCGGGAAGGGGCAACTCTTGACTAAAGTTTTTCTCATAGATCGCAAAAAGCTTGCCAAGCGCCAGTGCGTTTTTATGTTGAACTTCACGTTTGACCGCGCCAATAACCGCGTACATGACCTGCTCCTGCCTGCGGGAACGCGCGTCATCCGTTCCTTCTTCTAAGTCCGTGCTGTGGCGGGAACGCATGTACTGCAAGGCTTCTTTGCCCAACATGCGGTGGTCGCCTTCGGTAAACGTAACCGTTTCATACAAAACATTTGGATCTTTCTCTTTAGTAACATCAACGCCTTCGCGTGGGAATATCGCGTCGGTAAATGTTTTTTGAACATGAATGTCCACACCGCCGAGCGCGTCAATCACTTCTGAGATCGTTTGGAGTTGTGTAACTACTGTGTACTGTATTGGTACACCAAGCACCACGCTGACTGCCTCGGCCGACCGCTGTTCCGGATGAGCAGGATTGGTTGTTTTTCCATAGTAGTACATTGCGTTGATTTTTGTTTTCTCATCAGCAAGCCAGAGATCGCGGGGCACGGGAATCAACACGCCTTTTCCTGTATGTACATTCAGCGAAAGTACAATCATTGTGTCTGTTAATATGCCCGAGCCGTTTCTTCCCTCAATATCGTCCGTCCCAAGGATGAGAAAGTTTACTCGGCCGTTCCATTGACGAACGTTTTGGTTCAGTCCTGTCTGTACACCTGCTACGACAGTGCGCAAGTTCAGTTGAGAAACACGGAAAAATGGTTGAATATACACAAACCACGCCAAACTCATGATGAATGAAAAAAGAAACACACTAAGAAAGAGAAGTCGTTGCCGCATAACACCCTATCATACCAAAACCCCCGCTTTCGCGGGGGCTCTATTTGCGTTGCTAATAAAGTTTAGTATCCGCCTCTTCCACCGCCTCTTGAGAACTTACTTCCTCCTCCTGCGCCTGCGCCTCCGCCTCTGTTATAGCCTCCTCCGCCTCCAAAACCGCGATCTTCTCTTGGTTTGGGTGGTTTGGCAATAGAAACGTTCAGCTTTCTTCCCTTGAACTCCATTTCGTTAGCCGCGTTAACCGCTGCTGTCGCCATGTCTTCCGTCTCGAATGTGACAAATCCAAATCCTTTGGAGCGTCCAGAAAACTTATCGGTTAAAACGATAGCATCTGTAACGGTTCCAAACTGGGAGAAAAATTCCTTGATGTCTTCTGATGTAACAGTGTAATCAAGGTTTCCTACGAACAACTTTTTATTGTTTTGATCCATGAATATTCACCTTCTTTCCTGAATGCTTCACACTCACGGATCTCACACGATAACGTAGATCTATCACAGAACGAGAAGCGCACTCGAATACTAGGAGGGTAGTATACTACCGATACTATGAATACGCAACGCACACAGGTTCTTGAGCACCGTCTTGCAGAAGAACTTCACGCTTTTTCTCAACAAATTAACGGTGAGTTGACCGCGTTTTTTGCCGAAAAGCGGAAAGAGGCGCAGAAAACTGACAAAACACTTGAGGAAATGGTTGATGTGTTGGAAGAGCTCATGCTCCGTGGGGGGAAACGAACCCGGCCGTTTTTGTGCTGGATTGGATATACCATGATGGGTGGAAAAGACCAAAAACATATCTTGCGGGCGTGCACGGCGCTGGATATGCTTCATTTCTATATATTGAGCCTCGATGACATGGTTGACCGTGATACAGTGCGGCACGGTGGTCCAACGCTCGAGGAAGAGTACAAATTGGTATTGAAAAACTTGCCGGAAGATCAGCGCCCTCATTACGCCCGATCCTTTAGTGAGATTGCCGGCGCCTTGCTGTTCTCATACGCGCACGAGTGCATGCGAACTTCAGGACTCCCCGCTGAACGCATCCTGGAAAGCCTTGGTGTGATGAACAAGGAAATGTTCCAGGATACCGCGACGGGGTGGAAAATCCACATGATGCAAAACTGGGAACCTCTAGAAAACGCAACGGAAGAACGGTTTGTGAAAGGATTGAACTTAGTTACCGCGCAGTACACGTTTGTTGGACCCTTACTGATTGGAACGATTTTAGCGGGAAAGCGGAAAGAGTATGAAAAACCGCTGCGCGAGTACGGCATGCAGGTTGGAACCGCGTTTCAAATCCATGATGATGTTCTTGGACTATTTGGCAATCCTGAAAAAACCGGCAAGGCCGTTGGAAACGATGTCCGCGAGGGAAAGAAAACATTGTTGATTCAACACGCGTATAAAACCGCGACAGAAGAAGATAAAGTGTTCCTTCAAAACGTGCTTGGATCAAATCTTACAGAGCAGGACTTGAAAAAAGTGCAGGATATTGTGCAAAAAACGGGATCGCTGGAGTACAGTAAAACACGCGCGGTGGAGTGTGTGCAAAAAGGAGTCACAGCGCTTGCATCACTGCCAGAATCCCACCAAAAATCACTTCTTATTGAGCTTGCACAGTTTGTGATCACGCGGGAAAAATAATTTTTACTTTTTCTTCGCAAGCGCCCAAGAAAGCACGTCTTTCACCGTTGACGCAAAGTGGAACGTAATATCTTTTTGCACTTTTTCCGGAATCTCGCGCATGTCTTTTTTGTTTGCTTCAGGCGCGATCACGTGCGTAATGCCGGCACGGTGCGCGGCAATCACTTTTTCTTTGAGCCCGCCGATTTCCAACACTTTGCCACGGAGCGTTACTTCTCCTGTCATCGCAACATCTTTTTTAATCGGCGTGTTCGTGAACGCCGAAATCATCGCGGTTGTCATTGTTACACCAGCAGACGGTCCGTCTTTAGGTACCGCACCCTCAGGAACGTGAACGTGAATATCGGTCTTTGTGAGCTTACTTTTCGAGATACCAAGGCTTGTGGCGTTGGCTTTTACGTATGTCAGTGCCGCGCGCGCGGACTCCTGCATCACTTTTCCAAGCTGGCCCGTTAAAATTACGTTCCCTTTGCCATCCATCAATGCAACTTCAATAAACAAGACGTCACCGCCAACGGGCGTCCACGCAAGACCCGTCGCCAACCCAACTTCATTCTTTTTTTCAGCAAGCGTGGGAAGATACTTTGGCGCTCCAAGAAAGTCATCGAGCATTTTAGGAGTGATCCTGATTTTCTTTGTAAATCCTTTTGCCATTTTGTACGCAACTTTACGTGCAACCTTACCCATTTGGCGTTCTAGCGAACGCACGCCGGCTTCCCGTGTGTACAGTTTGATTACATCCCGCAATATTGCGTCAGGAATCTCCAATCTGTTTTCAGTAACACCATTGGCTTCCAAAACTTTTTTCAAAAGGTGGCGGCGCGCGATCTCAAATTTTTCATCTTCGGTATATCCAGAGTATGGAATGATTTCAAGACGGTCACGGAGTGCTGGAGGAATCGTATCCAACACGTTGGCCGTTGTAATAAACATGACTTCGGAAAGATCGAATGGAACTTCAAGATAATGGTCGGCAAACTCGTTGTTTTGCTCGGGATCCAACGCCTCCAGCAACGCCGAAGAAGGGTCGCCGTGAAAATCGGCGCCAACTTTGTCAATTTCATCGAGCATAAACACAGGATTTTTTGTTCCTGCAGTGCGGATTCCCTGAATAATGCGACCCGGCATCGCACCAACGTATGTTCTGCGGTGTCCGCGGATTTCCGCCTCATCATGAATACCTCCAAGTGACATTTTCACAAACTCTCTTCCCACCGCTTTTGCGATCGAGCGGCCAATGCTTGTTTTGCCAACACCCGGCGCGCCCACAAAACACAAAATAGTCGGAGTTTTGCGCGTTTCTTTTCTCCGTTTATCTTGTGATTTGAGCTTGAGCACCGCCAAGTACTCAAGAATGCGCTCCTTCACATCTTTGAGTCCATAGTGGTCTTCGTTGAGAATGTGTTCTGCTTTCGTTAATGAAAGCGTCCCACGGCTCCGTTTTTTCCACGGCATCTCGATGACCGTGTCCAACCATGTGCGGATGTAGCTATACTCGGGGCTGCTTATCTGCATCTGCTCCAACCGCTTGAGTTCTTTCAAGGCTTTTGCCTTTACTTTCTTTGGCATGCCAGCCTCTTCGATTGCGGCAGAAAGCTCCGAAATTTCCTGTTCTTCGTCTGCACCGCCATCACCCAACTCTTTTTGGATTGTTTTCAAGCGTTCGCGCAGCACTGTTTCACGCATGTGTTTATCAAATTTTTTCTGTGTTTTGCTCGCGATGTTGCGCTCAATCTCCAACACTTTAATTTCTTTTGCAAGCGCGTCAATAATTTTTTGCAGCCTCAGTTTCACATCAACCGTTTCAAGCAGAACTTGCTTCTTTCGTGTATCCAGCTCAAGGGTGCTGGCAATTTGGTCTGCCAACTCGCTTGGATTTGCGCCGCTCATCAACTTCATGAAGTTCAAAAACTCCACGCTTTTGCCGATGTTGACCGCGCGCCTGAACTCGTTGGTAAGATGACGAACCAACGCTTGTACTTCGGGGGACTCTTCGATAATTTCAGGAATCATGCTGAACGTCGCGCGGATGAATGGCCCAGTATCGTCATATTTTTCAATCTTTACGCGGGAAATTCCACGGACAAGCGCGTTGACTTCATCGTTGGTTTTGAGTGTGCGGTCAATGATCGAGAGCGTACCGATAGAGTAGAGATCCGACGCCTTGGGATCGGTAACAGCTTCGTGCCTCTGTGATATGAAAATGACGCGCTTATCGGACTTCACCGCCTCGTTCACCGCGATAATGGATTTATGTCGGCCAAACGTGAGCACCGTTTCGGTATTGGGAAACACCACCCCATCCCTGATCGCGATGACGGGAATATATACTTCCGGTTGGGTAGTTGATGGAGGGAGAAGAATATCCATATTTAGCAGTTTATCTCATTGAGTGCTAATCGTCAACTCTTTCTGTCCAGGCTATTTTACTTGAAAAGTACCGCAACGCCAAGGAAGAGGATCGCGAGGAGGGTTAAAACAAACACAATGAGAAAAAGGGGGACAGAAAAGCGCGGCTTCATGAGGCAAGCGTACTGTATTGCCGCCGATGGTTCAAGAGATACACTGCAATACCTGCTCCAATCGCATCAAATCCAATGTCGCGGATCATCGGAGTGCGACCGGGAACAAATGATTGATGAAACTCATCGCTTGCCGCGTACGCTAAAGTAAAAAGAAGCGGTAATATCCATCCTTTTTTCTTTCTATGTGCGGCGTTTGCCCGATAGCTCAGTGTATAGAGTACAGCATAGACAAAAATATGCGCACCTTTTTTGAAAATAAAGTCCACCCAAACGTTTTGCGGACTTGGAAGGTGCGGTTGGGAAGAGAGAATGAAAATGAATGTCATCCACAAGAGGACGGGAAGGTCAAAATAAAAGAATTTTTTCATGCTCGAGCATTGTACCATGCAGATTTTATGACTGCGGCGGCAACAAAATAGCCTCCGCCAAAAAAATAGAGGAGTGTTGACAAAAGAAATGATACTGGAGTACGCGTGTTACGCGAATAGTATTCCCGAGGTTTTTCTTTGTCTATGAAAACAACTTCTTCGTTGTTTGATAAGCGGGGTGCATAAATGTATTGCTGAGTCGAAAGGGTTTTTTGAGAAAAAGGTTGGACATATGTGAGTGGAAGTTTCTGCGCTGCTTGCGTTGAAGATAACGCCGATGACGTTGCCGATAGTACCACACCGGTGGCACTATCACTATTTTGTACCCCTTTTGTGTTTTGCGATGTTTGAGCCCACCCTCCGTCACCTTTTTTTACCCATGTTTTTCCTGAGGTGCACTGCGTGTAGGTAAATGAGTCCATCGCTTCATTTTGATACAACAGGCGTACACTATCTCCCGCATTGTTGAGAAACGGTTGGGACCATGATTTTACAAGATACGCGTGCGCGTCTATCGATCCCGATAGTAACTCGGCGTGCCCCGAACTATCTCCGATACTCCATTTTGAAAGATCAACCACTTGATCATTTGGATTAAAGATTTCCACCCATTCCTCACCCGCGCTACACGCGGAAAACTCGGAAAGATCAAGATATATGAGGGGCTGTGTTGTTTCGTCGCTTGGCGAAGGGGAGGGCGAGGGAAATGGCGTTGGACTCGGTGTTGGACCAGGAGATACCTCGTTTGCATCACCCGGACTTGGCAATGATTCTTTCCATACCCCTGAAACATTTGCAAATGACATGCCTTCATGCACCGCACCGCTTTTTCCTGACAAAAAAGTTTGTCCCGTAGAATCCGTTAGCTTGATTTGGTCGGCATCGTTATTTAACGTTATGCTTGTTTGTGTTTGCGGCAACACAAGATACTCGCCGGCAGAAATCGACAATCCATGTAATGCGAATGTATGTGGTGTGCCGTACGTATCCGCGATACTCCACTCGTCTAACTGAAGATCGCGCGTTGAAACATTGTGCAGTTCAATCCATTCTTTTCCAACATCATCGCCAACCGGATTTGGAAAAAATTCCGAGACTTCAACATCAATGGCATATGTAATGTGAGAGAAAAGGAAAAACAATGCAAAGAAAAATAATGTCCGCATGTTTCCACACTACACGCCCAATCGAACAAACAGCGAACAAAAGTTATTGTACGCGGACACTATCAACCGCTCTAATGTCTGAAAGTGAGTATGTATCCGTGAATTTTTTGTCTTTCCCACCGGGCATAAATGGATCATTCATAATGTATCCATTACTATCCTTTCCTTTAATCACGATGAAGTGCCCTAGATCGTAGTACAATCCAACAACAACTGGGCGCCCTGCATTCAGTTCACTATCAATAGCTGAACTTGAGTTTCCAATTCTTGTGCGCGTCATTGTGACACCGTTTACAGTCCACGACCTGTCACGAATCATAAATGCCGTATTGGGGTCAAAAGGACTATATGATTCAGCAATTTGTCCAGGATTGAGAGACTTTCCATAGTGCGTTGCGATCATTGCCATAGAAGACACGAGACAACCGAATCTTGCCATCGTGCAGGGAATTGTATTCCCTTTTTCGTCCTCACAATCAGTTTGTCCGTTAATAAGGATATTCCCCCACCTCTCATCTCGTTGGTTGTAATAATATCCCCACCCATCAGGCCCTGGCTGATTATTGAGAAGCGACGCGCCACCCTGGCTACTTACAAAACGGCTAAACGCCACAATCTGTGCCTTGGCTCGTGCGAGCAAATCTTGATATTTTTTCTCGTCGTTTTTTGTTGCAGTCAACAATGCGGTCTTTTGATTCTGCTGGTCGCGGAGTGTTACGCGTTGAGACTCAAGTTTTTTCCTCAGTGCCTCAACTTCTTTTTGTTTTTTCTCCTTCACTAATTTTTCTTCTCCGTACGCAACTTTTTGTGACTCGGCATCTTTCATGACACGTTGAGTATATGTTTGACTAAGCTGGATATACCGGTACTTATGCAGAAAATCGCTGATACCGTTTGACGTTAACAACAAAAGAAATGGGTCCTGCGTTTGTAATTTGTAGTTTTGTTGGACACGCTCAAGGAGAATTTCGGTAAGGCGCTGAAGCGAAAGCTCTAAACCGTCAATCCGGGTGTTGAGATCAGCAATCTGAGCTTCAAGCGCATCAATCTCAAGCTGTGTTCTCCTCATCTCAATTTCGGTAAGTCTTATACGGTTGTTAAGATAGGTAATCGTCGCGGAAAGTGTCTTCTGAACTCCCTGAGATTCCGCGATTTTTTGACTGGCCTCAGCGGCCTGTTGTTTGCAAGCTTCAATTGTCGCACAATTTTCCAAAATGGCCGATGTTCTGGTAACTGCGAACAAGAAAACCACAAAACAAATTACGGCGCCCACAAAAACACGTGTGAAATGCGTAAATCTCATACTCATCTAGTTTACTGTATGACGCGGCGTACGGCGAGCCAGCTCGCGAACATGCCAAGAAGCACGCTCAGGAGTGTGCCTGAAGTAAGTTGAACGACAAAAAAGATTGGCGAAGCGGGAAGAAGTGGAATGTCTCCGAGGAATCCAACGAGCCACGGCGTTGCGTACAGCATCGCAACAAACACAATGATCCAAGCGGCAACGGAACTTACGACGCCGTAGAGCGCACCTTCAAGAAGAAACGGCAGATTAATGTACCCGGAGGTTGCTCCAAGCAACCGGAGAATCGATACCTCCTGCCGCTTCATTGTTACTTTCATGCTGATAATCGTGGCAACAACGAGCAAAGAAGTAAAAAGCAATACACTAATCATGCCCGCACCTACAATCCTGATCGTTGCTGTCCACCGCACGAGCGTGTCCACCACGTCTTTTTGAAACACAATGTCATCAATACTGTCTTTATGTTGGGAGAGATCTTGTTGAATTTGGTTGAGTGAAGACGCTTCTTTTCCACTCACTTCAAGGCTTGCGGGAAATACATCAGCCGTCACCAGCTCAGAGAGCAATGGATCTTTTTTATTATTTTCCTTGTACGCGGCCAGCGCCTGATCTTTCGTGGTAATTTTTGCCGTCTGCACATATTGCTTCGCGATCATTTCGCTTTGTACCTGGGTAATTTGCTCATCAGTCGCGGTCTGCTTGAAAAACGCGATCACTTGCGGGCGGGTTTCCACATATTGCAAAAGATGCGCAGAACCAAAAAACACAATCGAGTACACATACCCCAAGAAAAAGGTGTTAAACAGCACAAGCAGCACACCGATTGCTTGATACGGCGTTCTCCGGATGTTTTTCCATGCAGTAACGAGCGCCTTACTCATGTTTCTCCACTTTCTTTTTCTTTGTATCTTTTATCAGTTTACCCTTATGCAGATGAATTTCGCGCTTTTTTAACGCTTTGACAATATCGAGATTGTGCGTTGCCATCAAAATAGTCGTTCCTAACTCGTGAATTTTTTCAAGAAGCTTCGCGATCATCATACCGGATTCGTGATCGAGATTGCCGGTTGGCTCATCGGCAAACAACACTTTGGGACCGATTGCCAGCGCGCGCGCGATACTCACCTTTTGCGCCTCGCCCCCAGAAAGTTGGCGAGGGAAAAAGAGTTTTTTATCTTCCAGACCAACAAGTTTGAGCAAATCATCAATACGTGAAACGATTTCTTTTTCTCCTTTTCCAATAATGTCGAGTGCCAACGCAATATTTTCTGCCACCGTTTTTTCCGGCAATAACTTGTAATCCTGAAACACTACCGCGACATTTCTGCGCAACTGAGGAACATCACGGTGTTTGAGTTTTGAAAGATTTTTTCCCTCAACGAAGACTTCTCCCTGACTCGGATCCATATCTTTTGTGAGTAGCCTCATGAGCGTTGTTTTACCCGCTCCCGACTCGCCAACAATAAACACAAACTCTCCGGGTTCAACATCGAACGACACGTCGTCGAGGGCAACATTCCCCGTTGGAAAAGACTTTGTCACATTGACGAACTGTATCATGATGGCAGATTCCCATTAAACAGGCGCAGGCTACCGTGGTTTATTGACTGCCGCCAGCACTTTTTTCTTGCTTCTCCAGCGCTTTTTGCGCCCAAGCGGGAAGCTGCGCGTTTAACTCTAATATTTTTACTTGTCCAACGTCCATAAGCCATCCTGCTTTTTGCGCCTTAAATGTTTCGCCGCGCACTGTCACTTTGTGGTTTACAAAAAGACCAAGATCAACAACAGATGACGTCAAGTACACATTCTGGCTTTCTCCGCCCTCGCGCACAACGTGATACGATCCTTCACCGTTTACTCCACCCACAAGAAGGACTCCTTCTGCCGAGTCTTTGAACGTTGAGTCGTCTTTACTTCCAAACGTGTCTCCCACTTTTATACTCTGTGCTACTGGAGTGGTTGTTTTACCACCCTGTGTCGCGGATTGTTTTGTTGGAAACGAAAGTTTTGTTGAAAGAAGGTATCCCGTCCCCACTCCCGCGAGAACAGCGAAAATCGCTACCGGTAAAAATATGCGGGCAATAGGCGATGATTGTATCATTGCGCGTCCTCCTCCAGAAACTGGTACTACTGTTTCATTTACGGGGGGCTGAACCTGCTCAACATCAGTAAACTTCACTTTTTGCATTGTGCTGTCGTTCATGCTCCTCCCTCTATAATTATGTATCTGCCACTACTATACCATCAACTGTTTTGCAAAGGGAAGAGTCCGCTTCGGGGATTCTCTTAGATTTACAAAAAGCTACTGTTTAATTTCCGCGGAAATAAAAAGATCAAGATTGCCGTCAAGCACTCCCACCGTATCCGATGTTTCAATCTGCGTGCGCACGTCTTTGACTAAATGATACGGATGCAGTACATAGTTTCTGATTTGATTGCCCCACCCGGCTAATTTATGGACACCTTTGACCCGCGCCATTTCTTCACGGTACTTTTGCTCTTCGATTTCCGCCAAACGTGATTTCAACAACGTGAGCGCGATTTTTCTGTTCTGCTCCTGATACCGTTCCTGCCGTACCTCTACCGTTATCCCGGTTGGCTTGTGTTTCAACAACACCGCCGTATTCACTTTATTTACGTTCTGTCCGCCGTGCCCGCCCGCCCGGCTGAACTGCCACTCCAAATCATCGGGATTAATCTCAACTTCTTTGTCGTTTTCTTCCACCAACGGTAACACTTCGACACCCGCAAATGACGTTTGACGAAGGCTGTCCGCGTTGAACGGACTTAACCGCACCAACCGATGCGTTCCCGCCTCACCTTTAATATATCCGTACGCAAACTTGCCATATACCAAAAATGTGCACGATTTAATCCCCGCTTCTTCACCGCGCGACTCGTCAACAAGCTGATACTTCCATCCCCGGCGTTCAAAGTAGCGGGTGTACATGCGCTGAAGCATGCTCGCCCAATCCATCGCTTCAGTTCCACCCTGGCCTGAATGAATTGAGAATACGGCGGGAAACCGATCGTACTTCCCAGAAAAATAAAACAACAATTCGAGTTGATCGAGCGCGGAACGGTACTGCTGAAGCGAGTGCTCTACATCGGCAACAAGCGAGTCGTCTGTGGACTCGGCATTGAGATCAATGTACGCGCTAACGTCTTTTCCTTTTTTTGCTAGTTCATCCAACGACGCAAGCTTATCCCGAATCTGCGCAACTTCCTGCAACGTTTGTTTTGCTTCTTCCGCGGTATCCCAAAAATGAGCATCTGAAGTTTTTGCTTCGAGCATGGCAAGCCGAGCCTCTTTATCCGCACGACCGCTTTTTTTCATAATCGCGGCCTCACGGGCACGAAGCTCCTCAATACTCTGGAGAAGATGCTGATCAAAACTCATGGTGATATTATAAAGCCTTTTTCGGCTTCTGGTTTAGCGCTTCTCGTAGTCCGAAACGACTTGTTTGCAGTACTCATACCGCGCTTTTTCAAAAATTTCCTGCGGAATGTTCGCGGCTTGTTGCTGAACTTGCTGAACGGCTTTATCAATCTCAATTTTCTGATCCTGTGTGGTCACGGAGGTAACGATTTGGGAAACAGTGTCTCCAACGGTTGATTGAATGGTTTGCACCGTATCAACAATATTTTTTTGTGTCTCGCCAAGGACCTCACCAATCTGCTGTGTGTCCAACGCCAATTTCTGGTCTTTTCCAGAATCAGCGTTTTGCTGTGTGTTTTGCGGTGGTTTTTTCCCAAACCGAGAAAGGAGTGTCGTTTTATTCTGCCACGCATACGCAGTTCCGCCAACTAACAATATCGTCACACACGCGGTTGCGAACATACGAACGAAACTCATATCTTGAGCATAGCGCACAATTATTCGTACCGCAACGCTTCTATAACATTTTTATTGTTATTGTGGATGAATAACTACTTGAATCTGCGTGTTTTCCTTTATTATTTTTTTCACTTCGACAACACCACTTTTTTCTTCATGTTCATCTTGCAAAGAGACCGTAACACTTGGCGGGTAGTGAAATCGGACTATATACTCGTTTGTGAGAAGCCCAGGCTGACGCTGAATGAGCAGAGCATACACCACCGTTTTAGTGAGATCAACGCGTTGCGGAGACTCAAAACGCGCTAAAACGACACCTTTCTCTCCACCATTAATCAATGTTTGAAACCCATATTCTTGAAGCGTGGATGATGACCGCGGTGTGCGTGTAATATCTGATTGCGAGATCAATACTCTGTCACGCTCAATAGAGGTAAGTGTAAATGGAGTATTTTTTAACATACGAAGGTATACGCTGTATCCACCTCCATACGTCCGCGGAGGAAGAACTTCTCCCGGATTATGATTATCGTATGCAAGTTCTAGCGTTGTGGTAACTGATCCATCTTCTGCAATCCATACGTCATACGATGCCAGCCGGTCAACACAGCAGTTTGTCTTATTAATCCCAACGTTTGCTTCAACAACAAAAAGATTATCCACAATACAGTTCTTTAAAGAACATTTCAATTCGCGAACACCACCATCCCATCCAACTTCTTTAATCTGACTTTGCTTCTCACTATCCTTCACCCAAATCATCATATCTTTTGAGTTCAGACTTTGAAGAACAATCTCAAATATGCGGAGTTGTTTTTCTGGAGAAAGCTGGGGGAGATCGCGCAATACTGCCCGTGCCACGTTTCCCAAAATGGATTGTTTTTGGATAGATCCTGGGAAAAATGATTTTTCTGTTTGCACCTGCGTGAATCCATAAATATTTTCCGCGGAAACGGTTTGTCCATAATCGGGCAGATATATGGGACCCATTACGTCCAAAATCTGCTGAAACAACGAAAAGTTTGTCGCGATGATCCCATCATTTTGCGCATATCCTCCTTTATTGAAAAACCACTGCAAAGTTTGAGCGGCAGTTGGAAAATCAGGATCCCAGTTCGCATCCCGCAGATGCCATCCACCCGTTTGGAAAAGATATTTTGCAACCGGCGCCGGAGGAGGAACATAGCCTTTGAGTTGACCATCGGGCACATAAATATCCTGAACTTCAATGTTTTTTATGTTTCCATACTCAAGATTCATCACCGCAAACGAACCCAAAAAACCGCCCGTTGGACGTAACTCCATGTTGTTTTGTAGAAGAACGAGATATTGAGAGTGTGGCTTTTTCATTAACTCTGGAAATAGGGTAAGCGCTTTATCGATGTCTGCTGAAGAAGTTTGAAACTTCATCATCGCGTCTTTGATATTCTTTGGAAGGAGACCAAAAACCGTGCGGTGCTTCTGAACGTCTTGCAGTGTTTGCTTGCTTTCCCGAACGCACGCGCGCATGTTTTCCCACATGTCCGGAGAAAATGTTTTGGCAGAATCTATAGATTGAGTTGTCGCAGAGCGGAAGTAGTTCATCCCATCATCAGCGCAAATGAGGTCGTGTTGAATTGTTTGCATCACTTGTTTTGCTAACACCACTTCGTTATGAACAATGTGAAGTGTCGCAGTATCAAAAAATCCAAATGTGTTTGTGATACGCGGAGCTATGTTTGCACCTTCGACAAAACGATGCGCGCGAACGTGTATGTATGCGGCGCGGAGTTGGAAAACAAGTGTGCTTACAAGAACTCCCACCAATGCAACATAAAGCACTGCGATGGCAAGCAGTATGGGAATGATTTTTTTCATTGAATCTCCAGCACTTTTGTTATGGCATCCCGATATACAACCGGTAGTGTCAGTTTTTCCGCCCGGTCAACCGCGTCCGGTTTCATTTCATCAAGATGAAGGACAACTGCCTGAACCCCAGAACGCTGTAGTTCCCGTATTGTTTCTTCCGATGGAAATTCTGTAAAAATTTTCCCATACATATCAACCCTTTCCCTCGGGGCAAATCCACTATAACCATTGTACAGTGCGTATCCCGGCACACCATCAAGGCTGTACACCATGCGCTCGACCTCTTTCTGTCCAAAACTCCCCATGGTATAGAGATAGGTTGGAACGTGGGCAACCGAGGTATAGCGCATCTGCTGGAGCCAAGTGTACACGGGCGGCGGAGTTGGTGAAAATCGACCGGTATGGCGCAGCTGTTGAGACTCTAGATAAAATGTTGCAGAGAGAACAACGGCAAGCATAATCCACCTTCGCCGTGACATACCGTGCGTCATGTACGCCAACAGTATTGCCAAAGAAAAATGCGTGAGAACAAGCCAACGCGAGGGCGTGCGGAACGCACGGAACCCAGGAGCAATCTCATACAGTACCGCGTATGGAAGCGGAATAGGAAAAGAGATGGGAAAAGGAATTTTTACCGTTTTTGTTTGAAATTTGAGCGCGGGACCAAGCGCTAAAACCATTCCAGCACACGCAACGATAATAGTGCCACATAAAAAAGAGTCTTTCCACCTTTTTTTGCCAATAAAAATGTGTGCTGACCACAAAAAAATAACAACTGCGAGCATCGATATTCTTTGTTTATCAAACAGTTCATCTATAGAGAGTGAAAAATGCGCCGCATCACGGATCGTGCGGTAGGAGTTATACAGTTTCGCAGAGTATATATACGGAAGATAGATAAGAGCCGTGATTCCCAGTGTGACAAATGCTATTACACCAATTTTTTTCCAGTATTTTTTCATCATACTGCGTGATTTTTTTTCAAACAGAAATATGCTCAATACACCGATAAAAACATATCCCGTGAAAGGACTATTTATCACCTGCGCAAAAAAACATACCGCTAAAAGAATGAGCCACCGGAGTTTTTCTTCCCGCGCAAATCTCATCCACGCGTACATGCCGAGTGGAATAAACTGCACCATATACGTGTGAAGGTGGCCAAGATAGTGAAGATGTGTCACAGAAAACCCTGCGTAAAGTCCGCCTAAAAAAGCCGCTTTCGCGTCACCGAGATGTATGTTCAAAAAGAGAAAACTAAACCACGCCGTAAACATCGTGGCAAGAAAAAGATTGATTGTGCTCGCGATTATTGGTTGGTGTGTCAAAAGGACAAACGGCAATGCGAGAAGCGCTCCGGTAAACATAGGGTCTGAAAAAGTTAATGCGTAGCGGTACGGGGAAAAAATTGGCGCATGAAAAAGGAGCGTTGGCACCGTGGTGAACGCGCGGATAACCCAGTCCATCGTCCAAGTAATAAACAAACCATCATATGGATCAAAAAGAGTAGAAAAAGGATGGCGAAGTATAGGAAAAAGAAAGACGATCGAAACTCCTGCATATGCGATAAACGCAACAAAAGAAGAAATCTTCCACAATCTCATGATTCCATGATACCAAGGAAAAGTTATTTTGCCGTAATGCCGAGAATTTTGTCTCCAACCGCCATTTTCTTTGCCACATCCATACCTTTGGTCACCTTGCCAAAGTTGGTGTATTGGCCGGTGAGCCAACTACAATCATCCGTACAGATGAAGAACTGGCTATCGTTGCTTACGTTAATATCTCCTCCACGCGCGACACCCAAGCTTCCGATTTCAAACTTGCGAGCACTTAGTTCGGTTGGCATCTTGCCACCGCCGGTTCCATTTCCAACCGGATCGCCGCCTTGGATTACCCAGCTTTCCACACGGTGGAACGTGAGATTGGTGTAGTAGCCGCTTTTTGTCTTTGCTAAAAAATTCTGCACCGTGTTTGGCGCATCTGTTGGGTACAACTCAACAACAATCTCGCCTTTCGATGTTTTAATCGTTGCCTGCTTTGGTATTGTTTTTTCCACAGTTCCTCCTTGTGTTGCTATGTTTGTATCTGGAATAGTCGAGGCTTCCGGAGTTGGAACCGGCGTTGGTTGAACTGCCTGTACCGTACTTGGCGTCGGCGTAGCAGTTGGTGTCTTTTGTTTTACCAGAGAACAACCACTTAACGCAATCATTGAAATGCCAAAAAGAATCAACCTTTTCATACACTGTACCATAAGCCAAAATGACCATCTGCGCAAGATGCGTTTTCCTCATCATTTTTCCTGTTTTCCCTGGTATAATACAGAGTACTAGGCGCATATGCCGTATCAAATCTCAGACGGGGTTCGCACGTACTATCAGCTCATCGGCAAAGGACCGTTATTGGTCTTGCTTCACGGCTGGGCAAATAGGTGGGAAGCCTGGAGTCCTCTCATTCCAGAGCTCTCAAAACACCACGCGTTGTTAATCCCCGACTTGCCAGGGTTTGGAAAAAGTGATGAACCACAGAGTGAAGGATGGACAACGCAGGACTACGCGCACTGGCTTTCTGGATTTCTTTCTGAGTTCACAAAAAATAAGACCTACACACTAATCGGCCATTCATTTGGTGGGAAAATCGGCGCAGTGTTTTGCGTATCGCCCCATACGAAGGATCAAAAACCAAAACGGCTTATTCTGATTGGACCAAGCGGAATTCCAAACGCCATGACAAAGAAAAATGTTGTCCTATCGGGCATCACAAAAGCGGTTCCCGGTGTAGTAAAAAAGGTACTGCCTCACGCATTCGTAAGAAAGTTTTATGAAAAAGTGATTGGCGAAACAGATTACGCATACGCAACTCCGTTTCAGCAAAAAACACTCCGCAAAGTTCTGCCGGAAGATATTACCACTGAGTTGAAAAACATTACGATTCCCACGCTCATTATATGGGGTGACCACGATACGTCCGCGCAAGTCGCGCACGCGGAAGTATTTCACAAAACCATTCCAAAAAGCACGCTCCTTATCGTGAAACAGGCTGGTCATTTCCCGCATATTGAACAAACAGAAGCAGTTCTTGAGTATGTACAATCTTGGATGAAGATATGACGCTTCACACACACCTTGCCATCCTTCAGCAGGCAGAGTACGACTGGAAAAGGTATTGGGCGTGGTGCAAAAAACATACGGGTGACCACGCTGAAGTTCAACCAAGGAAAAAAACAGCAAAGTACTGGCTCATGTTTCTGCTCTCCGCACCGCTTTCTGTTTTCCTTGCCCCACAAACAACACTCCGCATCGCCCTCACACTCGTTCTCATTCCCGAAACAATAATCCGGGGAATCATTTCGGTGCTCGCGCAACTTAAACTCCAAGCGTTTCAACACCGCGGCTTAGTTATCATCGCCATCGCTGGAAGTTATGCAAAAACGTCTACAAAACATCTGCTCGCACAAACACTTTCTCCATATCTTTCTGTTCTTGCAACACCCGACAGCGTCAATACGTCTTTAGGGATCGCGCTCACCATTTTAAAAAATCTGAAAAATACTCACCGCATTTTTATTGTTGAACTTGGCGCGTACCAAAAAGGTGATGTTGCACAACTAGTGCGGTTTGTCCATCCAAATTATGGGATTTTAACACCCATCGGCGCAGAACATTTGGAACGGTTTGGTTCGTTTGAAAACGTAGTAGAAGCAGAAACAGAACTCATTACAACTCTTCCTATTCCCGTGTTAAGCCACGATCAAAACATCACAATCATTCCAGAAAAACTCAAAACACCACGCGTTTCATTTTATGGATTTTTTCCGAACTCCGCGTTTGATATTTCACATGTCCGCGTTACGCGAAGCGGAACATCGTGCACGCTCGCAGTCAACAATGCAAACTACGATATTTTTGTTCCACTGTTCGGCAAACATAACATTGTGAACATCCTCCCAAGCTTTTGGATCGCGGAAAAACTTGGTCTTCAGCCGTGGGACATCATCAACACATTTGCTTCGCTTCAACCCGTATTACACAGGCTTCAGCCGATTTCAACCGAGAGCGGTATGCTTATTTTAGATAACGGATATAACTCATATCCCGACTCTGTGAAAGAATCATTTGCTGTGCTTAAAGAAATTCCAGGAAAAATAAAGATTGTAGTAACCCCGGGGTTTGTCGAAATGGGAGAGAAACAAGCAATGTACAACGAAATGTTGGGGGGACAGCTTGCGGAGGTTGCAACCATTATTTGTGTGACCGGAGCATCGAATCTTTCTGCAATTCAAAAAGGATTGGAGAAAAAGAAGTTTCCCAAGCGGTCTTTCTTTACAGCAAAGAATGAAAACGATGCGGTCCGCGTACTCTCCACCTTTTTCAAGGCAGATACTGTGTTGCTGTTCGAGGGTGGAACGCCAGAGATTTACCAGTAGCAGATTGGTATAATAGAAAACGGTTACATAATGAAGGAGGCGGCATGAAAAAATTGCGGTTGGGTGTTATTTTTGGTTCACGCTCAGTCGAGCACGAGGTAAGTGTTATTACCGCCGTCCAGTTGATGAAAAATGTTGACCGTACAAAGTATGACGTTGTTCCTGTATATATTGATAAAAACGGCCGGTGGCTGACAGGGCCAAAACTTGAGTTCATTGAGACCTACCGCAATCTTGACCTTGTTCAAAAAAACGAAGCGTATCCTCTGCTAGCATCGCCAGATATCAAACTTCTCGCACGCTCCTCCAGTGAGGCACAACAATCATTAGGATCCCTTGATGCCGCGATTATTTGTTGTCACGGAACGCTGGGTGAAGATGGAACTGTTCAAGGGTTATTAGAACTTGCCAACATTCCGTATCAAGGCCCAGGCGTGCTTGGTTCGGCAGTGTGTATGGATAAAATCATTACAAAACAAGTGTTGGCATCGGCGCGGCTTCCCATTCTGCCGTATGAGTGGTTTACCGCAAAAGACTGGAAAGAGCATAAACAGGATGTGCTGAAAAAACTCCTCAGCCATTCCTACCCGCTCTATGTAAAGCCCGCGAACCTTGGCTCAAGCGTGGGAATTACGAAAGCGACCGATCAAAAATCACTCCTGTATGCCATTGAGGTTGCGCTCCACTTTGACCGCCGCGTTGTTGTTGAAGAAGAAGCGCCTGACTGCATTGAGTTGAATGTTTCTGTGCTCGGTTTTCAAGATCTCAAAGCCTCTGTACTTGAACAGCCTGTGAAGCACGATGAGATTTTGAGTTACGCGGACAAGTATCAGCGCGGAGGAGGAAAGAAAAGCGGGATGGCAAGCTTAGACCGCCGCATCCCCGCGCCCGTGTCCCCAACACTCTCTGCAAAAGTTCAGGAGGCCGCGAAAACCGCGTTTACATACTGCGATTGTTCTGGTGTCGTACGCATAGACTTCTTTGCCAACCCAACAACCGAGGAGTTTTGGATCAACGAAATCAATACAATTCCGGGTTCAATGAGTTTTTATCTTTGGCAGGCAAGCGGTATGCCGTATTCAAAGTTAATTGATGAACTCGTCCGTGTTGCGTTGGAAAGAAAAAAGACGCAAGAAGGCTGGACGCGATCGATTGCGACAAATATTCTTAAGAAATAGCTACTTCCGCTCAATCGTAAACTCTGTTGGGTGGGTTAAGAAAATCGCTGGTGAGTCCTCAACCAAAAACTGTTGAAAATCCTGATAGATCGCCGTGCGCTGATCTTTATCCTGTTCTTTTCTTCCGTCTTCTAAAAGTTTATCAATACGCGGGCTTTTGTAGTGCATAAAGTTGGTGCTTTGCGTTGAGTGCCACAAGAAGTATTGATCGGGGTCTTTTGGAATCTGTTGTGCGATCACCATGGCTTGAAAGTTACTTAAGTCTGGAAAGTTCGTTACTCGCAACGAAATTGTGAGCGCAAAGTTGTTACACTCAACTTTTTTTGATAATTCTTTACTTCGTTTACACGCGTTTGCGGCATCATTTCCCACTGCTTCCCATTCGCGTTTAATTTCTTCAGCTTCGTCTTGAAAGTTTACAGTAGTAGTCAGTTCAATGTTTATTGGTGACTGCGGGACACTTTTTAACAACAACTCTACCGCGCGTCCATTGTCTTCATCGTATGTTTTTACCGTCTTATTGAATGCCCAAGACCCTGGATGAATAGGGCTCGTCGCACGTTCTTCACCACCCCTCTTGGGAAGCGCATAGTTGAGCGCCTGCCGTACATTTTTTTCGAACAACGGATTATCCATGTTGAAGAATACCGCGAGATACCGGTCTTTCCGTATCACTGGACTCGTTTTGACCGTTTTCCATTGAGCAAGACCTCCCGTTCCCGTCATGTCTTCCAACACATCCACCGCACCCGTTTTGAATGCCGTGATCGCGCTACTTTCGGTAGGATAAAATCTGTATACAAGTTTTTCGCGCGATGATTCCAGCTGAACTTCACTTATATTCGCTCCTTCTTTTTTTATCTTCACCATACGGAACTCTCCAGTTCCGATCACGCGCGACTTGTTCTGCCGGAATACCGGTTGAGATACAACAGCAGGAAATGGAACAAACGCGTCTTTCAACTTAAAAATTACTTCATTTTGTGTTGGAATAATTTGTGCGTCAGAAAAGTTGTATTTAATATCTTCAACCTTCACTTCTTTGCCATCTTGCCAACTCACACGTTGTTTGAGAATGAACCGGTATGTTTTTCCGCCATCTTCAACACTCCATCGTTCTGCAAGCGCGGGAAGAACAACGCCACGTTCATCAACACGCGTGAGTCCATCACTCATTTTTTCCTGAATATCACGGGGAAGTGTGGCAAGCGAAACACTCCCAATTCTCCCGATGAATGTTGTTTTTTTGAGGCGTAGAAACGTTATCAATCCACCCAATACTGTTGGAAAAAGTACAATACTCACAAAAACAACCCCGAGGACAAGTTTCCACCGTTTTTTAAAAAACGCCGAAGCATACCAATATGTTTTTCTGAAAAATGTCATTACGATCCAATCGCAAGATTCAGTATCCCAAGAATCACGAAAAGAATGATGCCGATAATCGTGAATCCAAACAAAACACGCTCAATACCACGTTTCGTGTGATAACTTTCCCCTCCGCCACCCCAGCTGGCTCCTAATCCGGAACCTTGCGCCTGAAGAAGAATTGATCCAATCAAAAGAACGGAAAGGATGATTTGCGCCACGAGAAGAACTGTTTTCATACAGGCATGTATTCTACTGTATTTTACGTAAATATCCAAGCGAAGAGGCTGTTTCCAAGCGAAATAAGAAATGAAACAAGAAAGAACGACCAAAACACGGTGAGGTGATATGCAGGAAACACAAAAATGCCGATCGTAACACTTGGAATCGCGATTGCGCCAATCGAAAATCCCGGCGTAAGAAGTGTTGCCAAGTACAACACAATCATATTGAGCATCCACGAGAATAATCCAAATGTAATAAGGTTGATCGGAAGCAAAATAATAGAAAGAAATGGGCGGATAAAAATGTTGAGCAAAGTCAAAACAATACCCATTGTAATGAGCGCTGTTGGATTCGCAAAATGCACTTGGTTGAACACTACTGTGGCAACGTAGAGTGAAAGCGTTGTAAAAACAATTCTTTTTAATAAACCGCGCATATTTTTATTCTAACACGCTCTTTGTTCTTCTTCTTGTATGGCGTGACTTGGCAAAACGGTGGGCTTCATCGCGGACGCGCTGAAGCAGAATTGACGCAGGATCGCGTTCACGAAGTGGATGCTCAGTATATAGTCTTGTTTCTTGGTTATAGATGAGTAACTGGTCGGGATCTTTCGCAAGCGATACAACGGGTGTCTGCCACTTCCACACAGAAAGCGCCGCGCGCAGCTGACCTTTACCGCCGTCTATTAATACCACATTTGGCATACCCCACTCGGGATGGAGCTGCCTCCGTGTGAGCGCTTCTTTTAGCATCCCGTAGTCATTGGGCGTTTCTCCAAGACGGATGTTAAAACTCTTATACTCTTGTGTATCTGCACGGCCATGCGTGAACACAACCATTGAAGCAACCGGCCGCAAACCCTGCGTATTACTAATGTCATACCCCTCAATGCGCTCCAGCACGTACGTTTTGGGCAACGAAATGTACTGCGAAAGAACGCGGCGAAGTTCTGCAAGCATATTCTCGCTTTCGAGAGATGAAAGTTGGGGAAGGTCAAGGTTGGGACCTAGGATATGCGGATTTTTTGTGACTTCTTCAATCATACGCATTTGGTCACGGTATAGCGCCGCTTTTTCAAAATCCTGCGCCGCCGAAGCACGTTTTAACTCCACTTTCATTGATGAAAGTAGCTTCGATGTTTTTCCGCGTAAAAATTCTTTGAGATGGACGATCGTCTGCTGATACTCTTCTGTTTTTATTTTTCCCGCGCACGCGCCAGAACACAATCCGAGATGAAAGTAAAAACATGGTTTTCCAGTTTTTATCCTTTCGTTGCACCACGGAAAAATTCTGCGCGCGATGTGAAGCACTTGCCGTACTTTATATGCGGAAGGAAACGGGCCGAAGATCGTTCCTTTTTGCTGAGTATAGAGGAGTGATTTTTTCCGCGCGGTTAAAACACGCGGGAATGTTTCTTTTGTGATTACAATATAGAGCGGAGTCTTGTCATCTTTGAGTAAGATATTGTATGTAGGCTGATATGACCGGACAAGTTCTGCTTCAACAAGCAACGCCTCTAACTCGGAATGGAGAATAGAATGTTTAAGTGTAACCGCTTCTTCAACTAAAAGTTTTGTTTTCCCCGCCACTTGCGGTCTTGCGTAGCTCGACACTCTTTTCTTGAGATTTTTTGCCTTTCCCACATACACAACTTTACCGGCGGCGTTTGAGAACCAGTACACCCCCGGCTGCTCCGGCAAGGATGACAGCGCCAATACCCAGCGCAAGCGGGAGGAGATTTCGTCCGACTGTTGTTTCATATGATGTTGTTGTGTCGCCAACCGAGGCTTCAACTTTTCCCGTATTCTGCGTAAATACTAAGCTTGGACCTATGATAATCCGCGCTTTTTCAACTTGATATGGCAGTAAAATGGGAATTGATTTCTGCGTCCCCTTCTCAAGTGAAAGTCCTTGACTCACCGCGATATCTACGGGGATATCGTACCACGCTGATCCAGTAAGGTTGCGTACGAGGAGGTCGGTCTGGCTGAATACCCCGAACTCGGAAGGCAGGCGCACATCTGTTTCGAGTGAAACGTGGATATCGTCTTGCGGAACACCGCGGTCAACTTGAACCAGTACGTCTTTTTCTTCCTTCCCCGCAATTTTATACATACCAGCCGGATACGGTTTTTCGCTTAATACACCATGGATGGCGAACACGATGTGGTTCAGATCAAGGAGTGTGAAGAAGTTTACTCCGCCGGTTGTGTTTCCCCATGTTGGATCAACCTGAATCCACTGTTGTTTTTCGGCATCGTAGTACTCGGGCCACGCGTGAAGCACGTCAGCGACAAGGCTAAGCGGGCGGAGCCGAGGATTCGCGGTGTACGCAAAACCGTTGAGTTCCCGGGCAGGAATGCCTGCCGCGCGGGCCAACGCGATAAATGTGTCGGTGAACTCCTGGCAAAGCGCTTCGGTTGGTCGTTTAAGTGCTTCAACAGCGCCAAAGCGGCTTTGTGTTTGTTGATTGAGCCGTTCATAGCTATACGAAAGCGTTTTTGCAACATAGTTATAGATTGCCTGCGGTGTTTTTAACTGCTTGGCAAGTTTCTGGATCTCGGGATCTTGTGTTTCCCAATATTTTTGCGGCTGTGTATATGCCTTATCCGGCCGGCCGCTTGGCACCTGTGTCGTGGGTTCGAGAAAAACGGTCGCGTATCCTTCCGCGGTAATATCCATCTCTTTCTGCCCGCCAACAGTGAACGTTGCGATCCAGTTGCCATCCTTATCTTTTTCGATACTGTCGGGTTTTGGTTGAATTGCGGTGTACTGAATTTTTTGATAGTTCGTATCGGGCGGCAAAGCGACCTGCGAAACACCGGGAGAAATTGACGGATTAGACACATGGTACCGGAGCTGGAATCGGTATATCTGCTTTGTGCCAAATAATACATGAACACCTTTGTATGCCTGATTAAACGTCATTTCGTATGTTTGATCGGTGTGTTTTGGAATATATGTTGATGGTTCCACACGGACAGGATCACCAAAACTCGCGGGAACTTGTAACACCGCGGAGTATGTTTGGAACTGGTCTGGTTTAACAAGTGATGGAATATCAACTTCAAGCACATTTCCCGCAACAACCGCGATGTCGGGGTGGTCGTACTCAATAATAAAGATGCGTTCTTTATCTTTTCCAACAACTTTATCCGGAAAATGTAACGCAATGTGCGTGTTTCCACCGGTCGTTGTTACGGAAGTAGGAAGTGCGGCACCGTCTTTTCCAATAACGCGGACATTTTGAAGCGTTGTTGAGCCAACATCAAACGAGTACTGTGTTACATAAATTGTTGAAATATTATTCACGATGCGGATTTCTTGTTTTACATGCGTATTTCCACGCGCATCCACGGTGTACTGCGCACGAAGTGTTGTCGTAAACTCGGAAACTGCAAATATGCGCGGGACAGAAAAAAACAGTGAAAAGAGGAAAAGTACTATTGTGAAAATCCACGTGCGCATAGTTAGAGTTCTTCCTTTAAAAATCTTCCCGTTATCGAGTTTGGACTCTCAACAATATCATGTGGAGTGCCAACACACACAATCTCGCCGCCGCCATCTCCACCTTCCGGCCCCAAGTCAATAATCCAGTCGGCGTTGCGAATGACATCCATCGTGTGCTCAATGACTAATACCGTGTTGTTTGACTCAACAAGCCGATCCAGTACTTCAAGCAGTTTTTGAATATCTTCAAAATGCAGGCCCGTTGTCGGCTCGTCTAACAAATACAGTGTGTGTTCTGTGGAGCGGATTGATAGCTCTTTTGCCAACTTCACGCGCTGGGCTTCACCACCAGACAGTGTTGGAGCAGGCTGGCCAAGTTGAATATACCCTAAACCAACGTCCTGTAGAGTGCGCAGTTTTGCTTGAATTGTTTTTACTGACGTAAAGAACTCGATCGCTTCATCAACAGTCATCGCGAGAACTTCGGCAATCGTTTTGTCCTTATACCGCACCTGTAGTGTTTCTGAGTTGTACCGGGTACCATGGCATACATCGCACATCACGTACATATCGGCCAAAAACTGCATTTCTATTTTAATTTGACCTTCGCCTTGGCACGCCTCACACCGTCCTCCTTTGACGTTAAAACTAAACCGGCCCGCGGTGTACCCTTTTACGCGCGCGTCCTGCGTTTGCGAAAACAAATTGCGGATGAGATCAAAAATTTTGGTGTACGTTGCGGGGTTAGACCGTGGCGTACGGCCAATCGGGCTTTGGTCAATCAAGCTCACGCGCCTCAGCATGTCCGGAACCATCATCGAGTTGATTTTCCCCGGCTTATCTTCCACAACTTTCCCGAGTGCTTTCGCGAGGTTGGTATACAAAATATCATATAGAAGTGTTGATTTTCCAGACCCCGAAACACCGGAGATACATACGAACTTGCCAAGTGGAATATCAACGTCAAGTGCTTTTAAGTTATGCTCCGCCGCACCACGGATTTCAAGATTGGTGTGTACGTCTTGCCGTTTGTTTGCTCTATGTAACTCAACGCGTTTTGTACCATTCAAGTACTTTGCTGTTAATGATTTTTTATTCGCTTTGATTTCTTTTGGCGTTCCTTCCGCGATAATTTCACCGCCGTGTTTACCCGCGCGCGGACCAAAATCAACAATATAATCAGACTCCAACATGGTATCGCGGTCGTGTTCAACAACAACGATCGAGTTTCCAAGGTCGCGCAAAGTTTTAAGCGTGGCAATCAATCGTGCATTATCCCGCTGATGTAAACCAATTGTTGGTTCGTCCAATACATACAACACACCGCTTAATCCCGTTCCAATCTGCGAGGCAAGACGGATGCGCTGAGCTTCGCCGCCGGCCAATGTTGAGGCTTCTCGGGAAAGGGTTAAGTAGTTCAACCCAACCGCATTCAAAAACGCTAAGCGCGAAATGATTTCTTTGAGAATGGGTGCCGCGATGGTGTTTTCTTTCACCGTAAGCGTTTCTTTCGCCAAAGAGGAAACCCATGTTTCCGCGGAAGTGATGGGGAGATCCGTTGCTTCAGCGATGTTCAAACTGCCAACCGTGACACTCAAACTTTCCTTTTTTAACCGTTTCCCCTGGCAAGAAGGGCATACTTCTTTGCGCATGTACCGCTCGATTTCCTGGCGGATGAACTCGGACTCTGTCTCCGTGTACCGGCGTTCCAACTCGCGGATAAATCCAATAAACTGTTCCTGAATCGTTGTACTTCTCCCCATGCGGTTTTCACCATGCACGGTGTACGTTTTCGTATCGCCGTTCAATAACACATGCTGAACTTCTTCCGGCAAGTCTTGGAACGGTGTTTTTTCATTACTTCCATAGCTTTCCATCACCGTGTGAACCAGCCGGCCAAACCACGTTTCATGTTCGTACATCCGCGAAAACGGAATAATCGCCCCCTCACTCAGCGACAATGAAGGCGCAATGATTTTTTCAGCATCAATTTTTAACAATGTTCCAAGACCGTGGCACGTTTCACATGCTCCATGCGGTGTATTGAATGAAAAAATACGCGGTTCGATCTCCGGCATACTCGTTCCGTCTTTTGGACACATAAATTTTTCTGAAAACACAACGTCGCGCATATCCTGTGGCTTTTCCGGAAAACTCAGTCCTTTGTCATCAATAAACGTCACTATGACTAAACCGTCAGAAACACGGAGCGCCTGCTCAACAACCTGTGTAATGCGCGAACGGTCTTGTTTGAATAACGCAGAATCATTCAAAATTTCTTTTGTGAGCACAAATCGTTCAAGTACCGCGGAAATGGTATGTTTATTATTTTTCAACAAAACAAAGTCGTCATTCATATCGTAGATTGTGCCGTCTACACGCACGCGCTGAAATCCCTGCTTTTTGAGGTTTTGAAAAAGTGCCTGGAACTCGCCTTTTTTATCCCGCACAACTGGAGCAAGCACCATAAATCTGGACGCGTGTTTCTTTTTTACATCCTCACGGATGAGATTGAGAATATGTTCTACAATTTGATCAATGCTTTGCTGCGAAATTTCACTTCCACACACAGGACAATGCGGATGGCCAACGCGCGCGAATAATAATCGCAGATAGTCATAAATTTCAGTGATTGTTCCCACGGTTGAGCGGGGATTGTGCGACGTTGTTTTTTGGTCAATCGAAATCGCCGGCGACAATCCTTCAATTGAGTCCACATCCGGCTTTGTCATAACACCAAGAAACTGGCGGGCATACGAAGAAAGACTCTCTACATACCGCCGTTGTCCCTCTGCATACAATGTGTCAAACGCGAGTGAACTTTTTCCGCTCCCTGACATGCCCGTGAGCACGACAAGCTTATTTTTTGGTATATCAAGCGAAACATTCTTGAGATTGTGCTGACGCGCGCCGCGGATCTTAATGTACTGCGTTTCCATGACAAATTCCTATAGATGTGTACTAAAAGGTGTACCCATAAGAAGTACGAATGTCTAGTGTATCACGGAAAGTTATTTTCCGACAAGACGGGATAGCGCGATCTTGATGCGGAACCACAATGAAAATCCTGTACTTTTTTTCTTTTTTACTTCTTCTGCGGATTTATCTGCACGCATGTGAAGCAGAGCGGGAACAACCGAAATCACAACAATCGCCCCGACAATTGGTAAGAGATACTTATCAACATCTGGAATAGCACTTCCCAAGAAGTACCCTAGTAAGGTCATGCCCATCGCCCATCCAAATCCACCGATCACGTTAAATGAAAGAAACGTGTTGTAGTGCATGTTTGCCATACCAGCAACGATGGGGGCAAATGTGCGGACTGCCGGCATGAACCGAGCCAAAATGAGCGTTTTCCCACCGTGTTTTTCATAGAATTTCTGCGCCCGCAATAAATGATGTTTTTGGAAAAAGAACGAGTCTTTCTGTTTCATCAGCCAGTTACCGAACTTTCGGCCCATCCAGTATCCCGTACTATCACCAAGAATTGCGCCAATGACAAGAATGGGAACGAGGACCCAAATGTTCAAAAAGCCCTGCGAAGCAAGGAAGCCTGCGGTGAAAAGCAAACTATCGCCGGGCAGGAAAAACCCAAAAAACAATCCCGACTCCGCAAACACGATCGTGAACATTCCGAGGTAGCCTAACGTTTTGATGAGTTCAACTAAGTCAAAGTGCGGCATTATTTTTTCTCCTTTTTAAAAAGAAAACTTGTTCATCGTACAGGAATATTCGTGATGGCACAATACGTTCTAACTCTGTATTTTTTTAATTGTGTCCCGCACCTCAGCGGCTAGCTCAAAGTTCATTACTTTTGCCGCAGCGTTCATCGTTCGTGTGAGCGCCCGAATATGTGCGCGCTTTTCTTCCGGGGTAAGCGCCTCGGGATGGATATCCTGTAGAACAACGCTCTTTTTGGGGGAAAGCTTAACCATAATATGCCGATGGATCGCAGTATATGTCGCACCCTCATCCTTCACCCGCGCGATCATTTGGTCACGCACCGGTTTTTGGATAGACATTGGCGTAACGTGGTGTTTTTCGTTGTATCGTATCTGAACTTCGCGGCGGCGGTTTACTTCATCAATCGCACTTTTCATTGATTTTGTTATCGTATTGGCGTACATAATGACCCGCCCGTTTTGATGCCGAGCGGCACGGCCCATCGTTTGAATCAGTGACGTTGTTGACCGCAAAAACCCTTCTTTATCTGCATCCAAAATCGCAACCAACGATACTTCGGGCAGATCGAGCCCCTCACGCAACAAGTTAATCCCGATCACAACATCAAACACACCGCGGCGCAGATCATCAAGAATATCAGACCGTTCCAGCGTTTCTATATCGGAGTGGAGATACTGCACTTTTGGCATTTCGAATGGAAACGCGCCAATGCGGTCTTTTACTTTTTTCGGGTCATTCAAATACTCTGTCAATGCTTCGGCCATGCGTTTAGTCAACGTTGTTACTAATACGCGTTCGCCGCGCTTTTTTCTTTTTAGAATTTCAAGAACAAGATTTTCAATCTGCCCATCGCTTTTGCGGATCTCAATTTCGGGATCAAGAAGGCCGGTGGGACGGATGAGTTGTTCAACAACGTGGTGGTCGGAAACACTCACCTCCCACTCGTTTGGTGTCGCGGAAACAAAAAGCATGTCATCCACATTCCGCATGAACTCCTCAAACCGGAGCGGGCGGTTGTCCAGCGCAGACGGCAACCTAAAACCATAGTCCACAAGCGTTTTTTTGCGTGATTGGTCGCCGTTATACATACCACGGACCTGCGGAACCGTAATGTGCGACTCATCAATCACGGTCAAAAATGAGCCATCACCAAATCGTTTGGCATTTTCGCGAAAGTGATCGATCAATGTATACGGCGGATCGCCGGGTTTTCTTCCGTCAAAGTACCGCGAGTAGTTTTCAATTCCACCAACAAACCCAATCTCCTGAATCATATCGAGATCGTAGTTTACGCGTTGTTCCAACCGGTACGCTTCCAACACTTTTCCTTCACTGCGGAGTTTTGTAAGCTGGCTTTGTAAGTCCGCACGAATCTGCTCAAATGCACCTACTCGCGACTCTTCGCTCGCGATGTAGTGTTTTGCGGGATGAATCACGATTAATTTAAGCGGTTCTTCATTGATTTGCTCACCGCTTGTTGGATCAATCTCCTGAATATTTTCGATTGTGTTGCCAAACAACGATATGGCAAACGCGGTGTCTTGGTACGCCGGCCAAATGTGAATACGTTCACCGCGCACGCGAAAACTTGCACGCCGGAGGTCGGTGTCAACACGTTGGTACTGCAAGTTCGCTAACTGCAAAAAGATTGTGTCGCGGGGAATAACTTCACCAGTCATGAGTTCCAGTTGGTTCGCCGCGTACTCTACCGGAGAACCAAGGTTATAAATACATGAAACCGACGCAACAACGATGACGTCGGGACGGGTGAGAAGGTTGGTCGTTGCCGCCAACCGCAGTTTTTCGATATCATCATTAATCTGTGTTTCTTTTTCGATGTACGTATCGGTCGTTGGGATATACGCTTCGGGCTGATAGTAGTCGTAGTACGACACAAAGTAGCTGACTGCGTTATCCGGAAAAAAATCGCGGAACTCTTGGTAGAGCTGAGCTGCGAGTGTTTTGTTGTGCGAAATAATCAAGGTTGGCTTTTGGATCTTTTGGATGACGTTGGACACCGTAAACGTTTTTCCTGAACCAGTAACGCCAAGTAAAACTTGTTTTTTCTGCTGTGATTGAATGCCAGCAACAAGCTGATCAATCGCCTGCGGCTGGTCGCCGGCCGGCTGGAATGGAGATTTAAGATGAAACTGCATATTTTTTCTTTATTTTACTTGATCTCTTTCGATCTATTAAGTTCTAGTTGACTCTTCGTTCTCCCTTCGGTTATTGTGGATATAGTTCGATGTCTATTCGGGCGAACAGAACACAAACAAACCAGGGAAAGGAGCCCACATGGCTGTTACATTATACAAGCGTCAGCGCCAGATTGTTGATTTTATCGCGCAGTACATCCAACGCAACGGGTACTCTCCAACGTTGCAGGAAATTGCCACCGCGATTGGTGTGTCCTCGCTCGCGACAATTCATGAACACCTCCAAGCGCTCATCCGCAAGAAAATCTTGAGAAAGTATGAGGGGGCGGTACGCGGACTGGAACTTTTGGACCGCACCTTTTTGCGTACAGTAGATAGTGTAGATATTCCACTCCTCGGCTTTATTGCCGCGGGCAGGCCCATTCAGCCGTATACCGATCCCAACGCGGTGTTTAAAGTTCCACCGGATCTTGTTTCGAACAGTTCGCGGTCATACGTATTAAAGGTGACAGGTGACTCCATGATTGAGGACGGTATTCTTGACGGTGACTATGTAGTCATTGAAGAGCGCCAGGATGCGACAAATGGTGAGATTGTTGTCGCTCTGCTCGACAATGGGTTCGCAACACTCAAACGTTTCTTTAGGGAAGCCACGCGGGTACGGCTTGAGCCGGCAAACTCCACCATGCAGCCGATTTTTGCGACAAACGTGCGGGTGCAAGGAAGAGTGGTTGGATTGATTAGGAAGTTTGCGAACTAAGCGCACGTTTTACAAGACGCATATCCTGCTTGAGGTCGGCAACGTCTTCCTTGAGGATTGCAATGTCTTGCTCAAGATGTGTAACTTTTTGCTTAAGAATACCCATATCCTGTTTGAGCGCGGCAACGTCTTGTTTTAGAACATGTACGTCTTGTTTAAGAACTGCAACGTCCTGTTTTAAATCAGCAATATCTTTTCTTACACTTACTTCTAGCTCATCAATCTTCTCGTAGAGGATTGTGTACGAACTCTCCACAACCTCAGACGTATACTCGCCAAGAACCCTGTGTATAATTTTCTCTACTTTTGCATCAAACTCCGGACTTTCCAGCCATTTGAAAAAGACCTTGGTCATTGCATCGGTGATTTGCTTCACTTCTTTCTCCGTCATGCCTAAACTATATTGTAGCAAGACTCCACTCTCAAGAGGCAATATATATCAGTATATCGGTGAAATCGAACAATCACCTTACGAAAATGAAAGTGGTCAACGTGTCACGTACTTTAATTTAGATAAGCGCGCGGCCGGTCATCTCTGGTGGTTGAGGAATATGAAGTAAATGAAGCAGTGTTGGAGCAATATCGGCAAGAATACCCTTTCCAAGCTCCTTTTTTTCTGCGTGCTCAAACTGCTTTCCTATCACCAGAAGAGGAACGGGGTAAATGCTGTGTTCTGTATCAACTTCGCCGGTTTCATTATTGATTAACTCTTCAGCGTTGCCATGGTCACCGGTAATCAATACAATACCGCCAGCCTGAGTAACTGCGGACACAATCTGGCCGACACATGCATCAGTAACTTCGCATGCCTTTACTGTTGCCTGCAGATTTCCAGTGTGTGCAACCATATCTGCATTCGCATAGTTTACGATCATCACATCACACGATCCTGAAGAAATTTTTTCAAGGAGGACGCGCGTAATTTCGTTCGCGCTCATTTCCGGCATGAGATCGTACGTCGCCACTTTTTGCGATGGAACAATCAAATGCTCTTCGCCGGTAAATGCGTCTTCCCGCTGGCCATTAAAGTAATACGTCACAAACCGCTCTTTTTCGGTTTCAGCCATACGAAGTTGATGTATATTGTGTTCTGAAAGAACTTTTCCGAGTGGATTCGCAACGTACTCTGGTGCAAACGCAACAAGCGTTGGAAGTCCACGCTCATACTCTGTCATTGTGATGAACAAAAGATTGTGTAAAACTTTTTTCCGGGTAAACGGTTTTGTTTCACTTGCTTGTTGAAGGTGCGACTTCGTGTACTTTACCGAGTATGGGTCAAATCCTTCACGCCCTGTACCGCGTTCAAAATCCGGCAAGACAAACGCTTTCGTAAGTTGCCGGGGGCGGTCAATGCGGTAGTTAAAGAAAATCACCGCGTCATTGTCTTGTACGGTATACGGTTTCCCATTCTCATCGCATATACTAATCGGCTCGATGAACTCATCGGTTTTCCCTGCCGCATATGATTTTTTCATCTCTTCTTCAATGTTCTGTGTGCATGTGGTTGCACCAGTGACTAACGCGTTATATGCAACTTCGGTCCTTTCCCATCTGTGGTCACGGTCCATCGCAAAATATCGTCCTATCACGGTCGCCAGTTTTCCCACCCCCAACGTTTTGATGTGATCAAGAAGCTGGCGGATGTAATCGGTTCCAGACATTGGTGGGGAATCACGGCCATCAGTGAACGCATGGATAAAAATGCGGTCTGTAATACCGTGTTGTTTTGCCGCCGCGAGCAACGCATACAAATGTGAAAGCGTGCTGTGTACACCTCCCGAACCAACAAGTCCCATCAGATGCAGTGCGCTGTTATTTTTTTTAACGTGATCAAATGCTTGGATAAACGCGGCATTTTGGGAAAACGAACCATCGCCAACCGACATATTAATACGCGGAAGGTCCTGATAGACAATGCGCCCAGCCCCAATATTCAAATGGCCCGTTTCCGTGTTTCCATCCTCACCTTTTGGCAGTCCAACCGCAGCGCCGGATGCTTCGAGCTGGGCATGGGGATAGTTTTCCCAATACGACTTCATGTTGGGGGTGTTTGCACGCAGAATGGCGTTGCCGGGATTATCGGGGCCAATACCCCAACCGTCGAGAATAAGAAGAACAACGGGTTTGGGAACAGCTGCAGAAACGACGTTGGAAATAGCGGGAGGAATGGCGGCAACAGAAACAGTTGGCTGAGCACTATTCTGCTGAGAAAT
The DNA here is from genome assembly GCA_001002285.1 of Microgenomates group bacterium GW2011_GWC1_46_15. Taxonomy (GTDB): domain Bacteria; phylum Patescibacteriota; class Microgenomatia; order UBA1400; family UBA12028; genus UBA12028. The sequence goes on along the minus strand of LCLX01000001.1, from coordinate 286,938 downwards.
ATCTTGATTCATTGCGCATTCAGTGTAGTGAAATTCAGGAGAAAAGTCTAGGTACGGGGCGCAAAAGTTGATGGCATTCCCGATGGAGTTGGAGAAACCGCGGGGGACGCAGGTACAGGAGCAATCTCCGACTCAATTTGCAGCAATCTGTTGTACTTCACAACGCGCTCACCGCGGTCGGGCGCGCCAAATTTCGCGTAGTCCGCACCAAGTCCCACTGCCATATCGGCGATAAAATCATCGGTGGTTTCACCGGAACGATGTGAAAACACAATCTGCCATCCCGCATCTTTTGCGATTTTTACCACTTCAACGGTTTCACTTACCGTACCAATCTGGTTTGGCTTTACGAGCACCGCGTTACACGACTTTTCCTGAATTGCGCGCAGAACCCGTTCTTTACTCGTTGTGAGAAGATCGTCACCGATCATCATCACCGTTCCACCCAACTCAGTTGTCATCGCTTTCCATCCGTCCCAATCGTCCTCCGCCAATCCATCCTCAAGCGAAAACACGTGGTACTGCTGCGACACTTCTTTGTAAAACTGAATCATTTCTTTTGTTGAAAACGCATCGTTCCGGTCACGGATTTTATACTTTCCCCCATGGAAAAAATAATTCGCCGCCGCATCAAGCCCGAGAAACACGTCCTGCGCGACGACATACGGTGTGCGCGTAATCGTCTCAAAAAAGAGTTGAAACGCGTCAGTGTTGGTATACAGATTGGGCGCAAATCCACCTTCAATGCCGGTTGAGTGAACCGCACCTTTAGCAATGAGCACTTCTTCAAGTTTCATAAAAATCTCACTCCCAATTTGCAGCGCTTTATAAAACGGCTTATTACTCGCGGGAATAATCTGGAACTCTTGAAAATCAAGATTGCCCGCGCCGTGCGCCCCGCCGTTAATTAAGTTAAAAATTGGTGTTGGGATGTGGTAGTTCTGCACAATCTGATATTTTTGTTTGAAGTATTCATAGAGCGGAAGTTCCACCGTCGCCGCGCCTGCTTTTGCGACGGCTTGCGAAACCGATAAGATTGCGTTTGCTCCAAGTTTGCTTTTATTTGGTGTTCCATCCAAGTTCACCAAAATTTGATCAATGGTGGTTTGTTTTGTTGGATCTTGTCCAATTACCACCGGCGCAATGATTTCGTTCACGTTCTTCACAGCCTTTAAAACACCCCGACCATAGTACCGCGACTGATCGTTGTCACGGAGTTCCACCGCCTCATGTTTGCCGGTTGAAGTTCCCGACGGCACGGCAGCGCTCACGACAATTCCATTGTCCAGCGTAATCATCGTTTCGATAGTGGGATACCCGCGAGAATCGAGAATCTCTCGTGCTTTTATGGTTTGAATACTTGCCATAGTATTATTGCATCGTCCTCTTTGCGCTATTTTGCCCTATTTATCGTGTTTTTTTGAAACAATCTTTTTTTCAACCTGGTAAATGACTTCGCGCGTGCGGTCGATCATATCCGGCGACACTGACACCGATGTCGCGCCCCACTCAACTAATTTTTCAGTAATATCGGGATACTTTGATGGAGCCTGGCCGCACACAGAAGCGGTGATGCCGTGTTTCCGCGCGGTTGTACAAACTTTTTCAAGCGCCCATAGCACGGCGGGGTTACGTTCGTCATACACACTCGCAACGTGCTCGTTATCGCGGTCGGTGCCGAGCATGAGCATGGTGAGATCATTCGTTCCAATAGAAATACCATCTATTCCAACCTTAATGAAATCATCAAGGAGGACAACGTTGCTGGGAATTTCGACCATCATCCAGAGTTTAAATGAAGCGCCACGGTACAACCCGTGCGCGTTGACCATTGTTTTGACTTGTTCCATTTCCTTAACCGTCCGCACAAATGGAATCATAAGCCAAAGATTTTTGAGTCCCATTTTTTCGCGGACTTTTTTGATCGCTTCCAGCTCCAACTTGAACACCGCTTCATCGCTGATATACCGGAAAGCGCCGCGGTATCCGAGCATTGGATTTTCTTCCTGCGGTTCATAGTCCTTACCGCCAACCAAGTTGCGGTACTCGTTTGTTTTAAAGTCTGTGGCGCGATACACCACCGGCCGGGGATTGAACGCTTCGCAAAACTTTGCCATTCCTTCCGCAAGTTTGTGCACAAATACTTCCGCATGTTTATCGTGAATTAATTTTTTTGGATGCACACCAATTTGCGCGATCATGAACTCCGCACGGAGCAAACCAATGCCATCAACATTCCGCCGTGACAAATCTTGCGCAAGTTCCGGCTCAGCAAGATTCACGTATACTTTTGTCGCGGTTTTTTGCTGTGCATGTGGATTTTGCTGAGCAGATCCAGCTTTTTTCGCAAGATCAATGCTGTTGAGTACACGCGCGGACAGTCCACCCTCAAACACTTCACCGGTTTTCCCGTTCACCGTAACAAGTTTTCCTTCTTTTAATACTTTTGTTGCATTTCCTGTTCCAACAACACACGCAAGCCCAAGTTCGCGTGAAACAATTGCGGCGTGCGAGGTCTGCCCACCTTTGTCTGTCACGAGCGCTGCTGCTTTTTTCATAGCAGGAACAAAGTCCGGCGTTGTCATGCTCGTCACCATCACTTCGCCAGTTTTGAGTTTGTGGATTTCTTTTGGCGATAAAATGTGCCGAACAATACCGGACACAAGACCGGGAGAAGCGGGATCGCCTTTCGTTAGCACTTTCATTGAAGCGGTTGCAGATTTGATTTCTTTGTCCGCACCGCCGGAATCAGCACGGTTTTTATCAACTGTTTCAATCGTGGTGATTGGGCGCGTTTGTACGAGGTACAGTTTGCCGTTCTCCAGCGCCCACTCGCTATCCTGCGGGAAAAAGTAGTGCTGTTGAAGCCGTTGAGAAAGGTGTGCCAACTCAAGAATCTGCGCATCGTTTACCTTGATTTTGTTCTGGCGGGATTTTGGCATGGGATAGTTTTTTGTCCCACCTTCTTTGCGCACCATCTCGATGAGTTGCGGGACCGTCTCTTTATGCACGATTTTCCATGTTTGCTTGTCCACTTCGTAGTGATCTGGCGTCACTGACCCCTGCACAATGTTTTCGCCAAGTCCCCACACCGCCTCAATCACGATAATACGCTTGTCATTGTTCACGGGGTTAATCGAGAACATCACACCACTGACTTCTGACTGCACCATGCGCTGAACAGGAACTGCCAGTCCAATCTTGAAGTGGTCAAATCCTTTTTGTACGCGGTAGAAAATGGCACGCGCTTCAAACAACGATGCCCAGGCATCACGGACCGCGTTCACGACATTCGCATCGCCCGCAATGTTCAAAAATGTTGCCTGCTGGCCGGCAAACGAAGCTCCAGGTAAATCTTCAGCAGTGGCACTGGACCGCACAGCAACCGGCGCTCCTTCTCCAAGTTTTTGGTACGCCGCAATAATTTGGCGGGCCATATCATCCGGAACTTCCGCGCGGCTAATCAGCTTTTTAATGTTTTTTGACGCAGAGTTTAACGCGACGGGGTCGGATACATCAACCCCTTTTAAGTACGCACGGATCCTGTCCCGCAGTTTATTATGATCGAGCATGGCAAAGTACGCGGGGGAAGTTACGATAAATCCATCGGGAACGGGGAACTTTGCGGACACCATCTCGCCGAGGTTTGCACCTTTCCCTCCAACAAGACTTCCGGAATCTTTATCAACATCCTTAAACCATACGACAAAAGGGGCAGTTTTGGGCATACACCCATCATATCTTCAAGAGAAAAACTTTTCAATGACGTGCGCGACGCCATCCTCATCAACCGAAGGAGCAATGTAGTCGGCAACGGACTTGAGACCATCGGCAGCATTTCCCATCGCAACACCCATACCAGCGGCAATAATCATTGGAAGGTCGTTTTCACCGTCGCCAACCGCGACAATTTGATCAGGCTTTACTTTTAGCCAAGTGATGAGGTGATTGATTGCCTGCTGTTTTGTCGCGGAATGATGGGAGATTTGTAGAACAGGATTCCCGTTGAATGTTTTTGTCATCACCTGAAGTGAAAGGCCGCGGATTTTCCGCAGCGGTGTGAGGTAGGTGTGTTGAATCTTTTCAAACATATCCTGGATAAAAATATTTGTAACATCGTGATACTGGTGCGTTGAATCATACCGGACTTCCTGTTCCTGCGTTTGGACATATGCCTTGTTCAATTTTTTCCCAAGAATACTGAAAATCTTTTCGAGATGTTTATCCGGGATCGTAAATTTTTCAATCGTTTTAGCTTGTGCTGGATTGTAGATCACAGCCCCGCCACACAAAATACACGGATCAGAAATACCTAACGATTGAAGAACGGGAAGTGTGCCATCCATCGCGCGCCCCGTCGCAATACATACGTGGACTTTGCCACGGAGACCAATAATCGCATTTTTTACCGCTTTTGTTGGCGTGTGTTGACCAAACCCCATGGGAACGGTTGTCCCGTCAAGATCAAGCAAAAGTGCTTTGTATTTCATATGTCTCGCGCGGTATGCAAATATTACTTTACCTTGGCTAACTGCTCTTTAAAATAATCAACCCATGGAATTGGAGCGGGATTAATACCATTTAGCATAGCCAAGTAAAAATTGGTGTATGCGCCGAGCTGAATGATCTCCCATACTTGCTCGAGTTTTGTTTTTGCCACCGCGCGGATCATTTCTCCATGAAACCCGTTTTTCTCTACAACATCAAGCGTGATCGGGAACCGTGCTTGCACCCGGGGGTGATACAAACCTGAATCAATGAAGAAAAACAACACACCGTCTTTCATGTGTATTGGAGAAGAAAGGCTTTCCAAGTAGTGATGGTTGAGTTCTGGGATAAGCGCTTCCGCGGTTAAGTTTTTCGCGTTTTCATTGAGCTGATTGTTAAACGCGTGCGCTGCCCCTTCCAAATGTTCCGCGGAAATGAGTACAAGCATTTTATCTACTGCGGCATACGCCAAAAACTTCGCGGTGTTGTGGTCAACCGATTCCGGCACCAAGTTTTTTGCATTTGTGCGAAGCAAGGCAACTACTTTTGCCACATCATCGTCGCCCAATTCAATCAACCCCATCGCGTGAAACAAACCAAGCTGGCCAAATACGGAGTATCCGATTGCCATTCTTGGTTGATTCGACGGATTATATTTTGGATCAATAATGTATGCGGGACATTCCTCTTTTTTCGCAAACTCCGCAAGTTTTCCTCCTGCACAAATCACCGCCAACTTTGCGCCACGCTTTTTTGCGTCTTCCGCAGAGGCCAATGTTTCTTCCGTTGTTCCGGAATAACTGGACAACACGACGAGTGTATCGCTCCCTACATATGTGGGAAGTTCATAATGATTGACAACTTCAAAAGGAACTTTTAATGACGATTTGTACAGCGTTTTAATCACTTTGGCACCAAGTGCTGAACCACCCATGCCACTTACAACAATCTGCTTCACTTCTTTGTATGAGGGGGGAACTTGAATCTGTTTTGTTGCGCCCCACGCATCTTCAATTTGATCAGGAAGTTTTTCAACAGAACCAAGTACGTTACTCATATCAAGTTTCTTTATTTCATCACGGGAGTCCAAGATTGATTGTTTTGCCATACTATGCTTTCCTTTCTATTTTTGCCGAATAACCGCAAGTACTTCGTCGCGTTTGTTTTCCATCAGCTTTGCAGAAGTTGCTTCAAGATTTAATCGCACCAAAGGTTCCGTGTTTGACGCGCGCACGTTAAAGTGCCAATCGTCCATTTCCATCGTGATGCCATCAATCCGAATAATTTTTTTTGCCTGTGGTGCATATGTTTTCTCTATCCGTTCGAACACGGCTTTTGCATCAACACCTTTTGTATTTATCTCACCGGAAATAAAGTATGTTTTTTCCAGCTCGTCAAGCATTTGGTCGAGTGTTTGGGTAGAACCCGAAAGCAAGTCCATCAGAAAAAGCATTGGAGCGATGCCGGAGTCACAGTAGAAAAAATCGGTAAAATAGTAATGTCCGGTTACTTCACCGCCAAATACTGCATTCTCATCTTTCATGCGTTTTTTAATGTATGCATGGCCAACACGTTCGTAAAGCGGCTTGCCACCCGCTTTTTTAATGAGGTCAGGAACAGCGTGTGAGGCGCGGATATCATAAATAATTGCAGATCCTGCGTGCTTTTTAAGGAAGTATTGTGCGAGCAGTGCCGTCAAAAAATCACTAGAAACAAACCGGCCGGTTTTATCAATACAGAAAAACCGATCGCCATCCGGGTCAAACGCAAACCCAAGATCGGCATGTTCTTTTGGCACGCGCTCCTGCAGTTCTTTCCTATTCTCTGCCATCAACGGATCGCCGGCGTGATTGGGGAATGTGCCGTCTGGCTCAAAGTACATAGGGATCATTTGTATTTGCGGGATATGTTTGAGTAGCTCTGTAAGTGTTGGTCCCACCATGCCGTTTGCGGTGTCGCAGAGAATTTTCATTGGTTTGAGTTTTGCGGTGTCAACAAGTGAAAGCATTTTTTGGATAAACTCGGGCATCACTTGCCATGTTTCCACTTTCCCTGGAGTTTTTGCAGTGGGGGGGGAGGCATCACTCTCAATCACTTTTTTAATATCGCCAATACCTTCGTCGCCGGAAAGGAGGTATGGAATTTGGCGAACCATTTTGAATCCATTGTATTCCTTGGGACTATGGCTCGCCGTGATCATAATACCGGGGAGTTTTTTTATCGCGCAGGCAAAATAATACATATCGGTTGACACCATGCCAACATCAACAATGTTCACCCCGACTGACGTGAGGCCTTGGATGAGGGCATCGTGTAAAGCGGGGCTGGACACGCGCGCATCCCGTCCCACAACAACGGTCATTGGTTGGAGTACTTTTGCAAACGCCTTGCCAACTGCAGCGCCTGTTTCATCAAAAATTTCTTTGCCATATACGCCGCGGATATCATACGACTTAAAAATACCAGGATGAACGGTCATATCCCTCCTTTGTATTGCGTATATGTGGAAGAAATACGCATAAGTGAAGCAGGACTCCATGCTACATCGAGGAGGGGGTAAAATCAAGCAAAAATAGATAGTTTTGGCATCATTTTCCTGCTAGTTTTTTTTGTTGGCTTTGCGGTGTAAAAAGATAGTTTTTTTTCGTTGATACTTTTTTCCCACTTTTTACCTCAAGTTCTTTTCTTGCATGACCAGCAATTGATCCTCCTTGGTGTGCCGCAGTCTGATTTTGCTCAAATCCTTGAGCATCTTTACCTTTTGCAATTGCTGTAGTTGATGCTTCTCCCAACATAGAGAAAATCAGCTCTAAATCATCCATATGGTCACGTAGGTTTTCCCTGCGTAGTCCTTTAAACTTTTTATACTGGCTTGGTGTCATGCCAAATGTTGCTTTCGAGATTTCTGAGGTGAGAATGGCATACTCTTTTTCCGCTCCCACGTTTCTTTTCTTCCATTCTTCCGTAAGCTCTCCGCGGATGGCAATCCCGCGTATCCGTTTTTCTATCCAGTCATCGGTGTATCCTTTTGCTTTATACAGTGCGCGGGTTCGCTTGGTAGCAAGTTCCGGATCTTCAATTTCCTGTACGCGTTCATAGCCCACCTTTGCCAACCAGCGTTTAAACGGTTCTGCTTTGGGGGAGGGGATGGATTGAATAATACGAAAAACACTTTCGGTGTTTGCACAGTCGGTTTCATATAGCTTTCCATCTGATGCTGATAATTTTAGTTGTCTACAAATTGTAGACAACTCAATTCCATCACTCGCTTTAACTCTAGTTTTCATTGCATTCCAATACACTCTTGGCTTACTGCTATCCGTCAAAGCCTCAATAACATCCACCACCGAAAACCACCACTCATTATTGTGCAGTGTTTTCCGGATTCCCTTGCCTTGGAAAATTGCGAGTTTCATTGTTTCTTCCATACATTTTACCTCCTTAGGTATAATCTTTTCTTTACTGAAACACAAATCATTTCATTTCCTTCTTTTCTTCATCCAGAGAAGTGTTGTATCCCCATCGACGCTCGGCTACCTGAAATGCTGACGGGATTTTCCATGCAAATTTTTCCTTTTTAGGAAGAACTTCTTGGATTTCATTCACACGAACGGTTAAGTAGTCTAATCTATCATCAACACTTTTAAGCGTACGCTCTACGCCTTCAAGTCTTTTTTCATGATTGTCCATAATGTGCTCAACTCCTTCGATACGTCTTACCAATATGCCCATTCTTTCATCCATGGTGTGTATCCGTGCACAGATTTTTTCAGATGATTCGTTGATCATCCGTTGAATTCCCGGCAAATATACTGAATCCATTGCGTCAACAATAGCGTCGCTCACGATGGTATATATTCGTTTTCCAAACTCGGGCGTGTGGGTGGCTTTGTCGAAGGCGGGGGTAAATGCTTTATCAAAGGCAGGTGTAAACGCTTTTTCGAAAGCCGCCGGAAATTTCGCGTCGAATGCTTTGTTATAAAAATGTTCCAGTTGTTCCAATTGTTTTTCTGTAAATCCTTGAGAGGATGGGATAGTACTTTGTTGGTGCATACACACTCCTTTCGCCCATTGGTGGGCAATAGTGATGAATAAGAAATGTGTTTGCTGAAGTGGGCGCTTGGCCTGCGGAAAATCGCAAACGTGCGGCAAACGGAGAGAGCCTCATTTAAGCAAAGTGCGGTGGTGTTGTAAAGAAGAAAAATACGTTGATATATACAGAAAAGCTCGTATGCTTGAGAAACGCTACGGCGCCACTTCCTGCCAGTCGATGACTGGGCGGGCCATCTTCCGTGGCAGGTTCACAACAAAGTCGGGGCGGGCGAGAAAGAGTTCGCCCGGCTCATCAAAGTTTTTGAGTCCTTCGGTGGTGTCATCACCCAACCGGAAGTCACGGTTCAAGGACACGCCGGTCCAGCCCACAAACGTGCCAGCCCCCACAAACTTGAGATCTCCCTGTTTGACGCCCTTGCTTGCCACCGTGAACGTCCCATTGGCAATGTATACGCCTTCCACCTGGGGAGTGGTCGAGGTGGTATCGCTGGTACCAACACTGGAGTCAATCGTGATGTTGCTGGTGGTGATAAACGCGAGAAAGCCACCTTGGGCCACGGTGATGGGAGCCGCAATGGTGAGGTTGCCGTTGACAAAGATGACGATCTTCTCGGTGCTTGCCACACTCCAGGCACTGGCAATCGTGGTGTCGCCGGGGGCGTAGTAGGCCCCACGGGCGGGCGGACTGCCGATGGGATCGGGTTTAGCGAGGTTGCCCAACGTGATACCGCCAACCCCGCCCAGCGGGGTGTTGGAGAGCGTGCTTGGATCGAAGCCCAACGAGAAGCGGCGGTAGAACTCCCCGTAGTTTTCACGCCGGGCGGCACGGGCAGACTGCGCGTACACGTTCGTGCCTTCTTCATTAAGATTGGCAAGCGTGGAAGCGCCGGTCGTGGTTACAATGGAGGCACTGGGGCCAACCGCCACCCATCCTGAGGAACCGGTCGTACCCGCCGTATCTTTGGCCAAGATGGCACGGGGGGCACAGGGGGAGCCGACACAGGAAGACGGGACGTATGTTTGGATGGCGACCCCACTACTCGCTTCTGCGCCCATATTCCCGCCCATGAGTTGGAACCAGGCAGGCACCGACTTCCACCATCCATAGTCACGAGTAGCCGCTTCTCCCTGGCCGGTAAAGCTCACGATGTTGCTGGTACAGATGTAGCGAGGTATCGCAAGAAAGCCTGTTCCTGCGGGGACGGTTTCGGAAAGCGCATATGTTTCTGGACTGCGAACCGACTGCGTGTACACGCCATTCGAGTTCGTGGTTGCCGTATACGTGATAGGCGGAGCGTAGAGTGTGGAGTCCATTTGCGTAGTGCCACCGCTTACCTTGGGGGCAAGGGCCATTTGCGGACACGTGAAGTCCGTCGCGTCAAAGTACGTGCCGGAGATAGTGCCAAGACAGTTCTCTGCCTGACTCACCCCACCACATCCTCCACAGGAGTCCGAACATGTGCGGGTGCGTTGGAACGTAGCCGAGGAACACGCTCCCCATGCACCTATATTCAAACATTCGTTGCATGTTGAACCGTCGGCAACCCATTGATAGTTGCCACATGTGTCTATCTGTTCCTTTGAGCAGCTCTGATTGCCACATCCTCCACCACAGGTACGATTACCGGTATCTGTCCAGCCAGTTCCGGCAGAGGCGTTGGAACACGAGCTGCCACATCCATCGGGTTGGCCACAGAGGGGAGAGTTGCAGACAGGGTCACAGGTTTGTACCCAACAATTGGAAGGAGACTCTGAACAGGTCGTACAACTACTTCCGGAGCAAGAATCATTAGAACTGCATATATCTAGTATTGTTGGACAACTTGGATCGGAAGTGTCACATCCAAACACTGATTCCCATAGATACGTTGGAGGATAACAGGCCCCCGTAATGTCTTTTGATCCATCACAGTAGAAATAATCGATACGTACGGAACTGGCACACGACCAACCAGCGAATACTTCTTTTTTATAAGAAAACAAATATAGCAACAGGATGAATATAATTAAGTAGAAAATTTTTATTAATCTCATCTTTGGAGATCACCGCCTTCATACATAGTTTCTACTAGTATCTTATTACGCAAATCGATAATCTTCAGTTTTTTGGACTCGTCCTTTCCTTGAAAATAATTTTCAATTTCTTCTAAAATAACTGGTTGCAATTGTTTGTAAAGATTGCAAGAAGTACCTTCCTTGGGGAGAAAATTTAATTTTGAAAGATCTGAAGAAAAACTATTCATTACAAGACCGAGGTTATATAGATTTAAAGATTTAATCTTATTTGGTAATCGGGGGTAAAGGGCAATGCTGTTTATGTTTGTACACCTCGAATGGGAAACCCAAAATGCATACTTCTGAATTTTCCCAGCATGATCTTTTGCCTCAAATCCAAATAATAAATCTAAAGAAGTTCCAGAACTTAAAAATTTATGAGGTCGTGAAAATAATAAAACTGTTTCTATTAGAGTTTTATTGTAAAGTTTTATTCCGTCCACATCGACAACCACTTCTCTACTGGCAAATCTTAAAGACGGTCTATTAATTAATGCTTTATAGCGATCTGAAACTTTGAATATTTCCAAATTTTTCCAGACCAAGAAAACAGGAATACCGGTTTGCCAAATAATCATCGCAACTAAAACGGCTATTATTATCGCTGAAGACATAATTATTTTTTTCATTAATGACTTACTCCGCAGTAGACCAAGTGAATCATCTTTTCGGAGCAAAATCAATGTTTTTATGGAGCATAATATGGAGGAAATTAGTTAGGTGCGAAAACAATAGTAAGAATTACACCGTTGCCAAAGTTTCTTAGTTGACCTTCAGATTGAATATCTTGACCTTTAAAAAATGTTTTTACTTCTTCTACGGTAGCCGTCTCAATCTCCTTGAACTGGCTACAACCTAGACCATCAACCGAAAATTCTTCTTCCACCTTGGAACGGTCAGCAATCTCATAAATAACTGTCGGGCCGACATGGTAGTCCTTTCCGATAACCCACGGGGAACTTTCGGAGTGGAAGCTAATTGTTTTTCCTTGGTTGCACGGATTATAAGAAACTCTCCATAAGAAGTTTCTCCCGTTCACAGTAAACCCAAACACAAGCACTTTTAGACCATATCGATCAGGCGTATTTTCAACATCTACCAATGTTACAGGAGAAATATTTGCGGCATAGATCGAAAAACCCGGGAAGAAATGCGGGTAATCGGCACCTCGCGCCCACCTATAAGAAGAACCCTCACCAATATCCGCATACGGTCCAATGTATACTTTCTCCCACCCTGAATCTGTTTTTACCGCTACCAAATTGCCATCGCGAAACATCACTTGTTGGCCAGGATAACGATCGTCTGTTCCTAGTGTAAACGTACCGTAGGCGGGATCAAAATTTGCTTCAATCGCAATGCGTGTGCTCAAATCTTGAGGAGACTCCGGCTTTCCTACCCAAAGTAAGTCTGCCGAATTTTTCACGTCAAGCACCTCATGCACACTTCCACTTTGCGGATCAGTATTTACAATATACCCTGTTCCATTCGCATTCCAATACACTGTCACTTCACCATCACCTGTTGGGACATCAATGGGAACATATGCCCAATCGTATTGATTAAACTCTTGCCCCTTTACCTGCCAATAGTTAAATGCGGAGCCGGACATGTATGTTTCCTGCGCACCATTTACGAGTCCTGTTGTGGTGAGGATCACAAGTTTACCATCATCGGTAAAGCCAAGGAGATCATCCCGGCTGGCTTCACCAGCTTGGCCATTCCAGGCGAGGAACACATCTTTTATTGTTACTGCGGGTTTTGGATTTGGATTGCCTTCCGCATCTTTTTCCTGGGTTTGCGCGACACCGGCGAGGTAGCGGAATCGTGCAATCTGATCTAAGAAAAACTGTGCGCCTGCAGGCAATAATCCATACTGCTCAATCAGTGCATTGTCTGGTTGCTGGTCGGGGGGAATCGCCGCAATTTCGACGAGCGTTGCTTCGTCAATACGGATTGCCGGAGTATACGCTTCAGGATGCGCAAATACATCTTCTGGAGTATATGGGAGTGATGCCGTGTTTTGTTCCACCTGTGGCGTGATTTCCGGTACTTGCGTGGAATTCTCCTGTCTCGCCGTAGGATCAAGATTCTCGGCGGAAGGCTGAACCTGCGTTGTTGTAGCTTCTTGTGTGGGGGGAGGAGTTACAGACCCTGGTCCAGAACACGCTCCCAAGAGAAAAACGACAAAAACAGCGAGAACTGTTGCAAGTCTCGCTTTTCTTTCCAGTGATGTTGCCACATCGGCAAATTCGCGGGAAAGTTCATTGTATGTTTGTACAATCTGCGCTTGGGTCTCCTTCACACTCAAGTACGCAATCAAATCACTGTACCGTGCTCCTTCTTCCATGGTGAGATCCTGGTCGTTCCGATACATTGTATCCAACCCGAGGTACTCTTGGAGAAGAGCTTCCATGCGTGTTTCCTCTGCCGCACGACGCTCTTCCTGCTGATTAGCAGCATCTTCCGCACGACGCTCCTCTACGACCGCATGTGTTCGTTGGTACTGGGTAAATGCTCGAGTCACACGCTTCACGATTCCTCGTTTTGCACGTTCAAATGTATGCCGCGGAGTCGCAAGAAATCGATTTAGATTACGCTGTGTTTGCTGAAAAAAATGAAGAGCATCTTGTTGCGTTTGATACCACGCAAGTTTTCCTTCAAGATCTCGAAGTTCCACTCCTTTTTCAAAAGGGATTTCGACCATTTCTCGAATCGCTTTAATGCGGCGTCCCAGCATTGTTTCTTTTGTGGTGGGACGACGTGTTCCAAGTTGTTCGTGTCTCATATCATCCATATTGTACCTCTGGTCAGCCTTTTCCGTCAAGGCGGGAACGTCCGCCTACGTGTGCCTTTTTTGCGGTATCATGGGCCTATGCAAAAGCCCGCTTCGATCCGCCTTCATTCCTACACTATATCATCACACGTCACCCCCGCGCTCATCAAGCAGCTTATCGCGTACACCGAAAGAGACGATGCTGTCCGGGCGTACACGGAGGACGCGACCCGATTCCACAGTTTTTCGTCATTCGCAGTGTGGAAGAAAAAAGGAAGAACGATATACGCGCTCCTTGAAAAAGAAAACCGCCTGATGGGAATCTTTTGGATCGGGGAGTCCGCCCCGCCAACTGCATTAGTAAAACATCCCGCATCGCGCGAACCCATGCTCACGTGTGCCGTCCGCTTGTATGCTGAAGCCCGTGGGAAAGGGTTGGCGGTAGAGTTTATCCTAGCCTGCTTTCGCGCATACTTTACCTATCATCCGCTCCGCGCCATTTGGCTCAAAACCAAGAAGAACAATATTCCTTCAATCCGCACATATGAAAAACTCGGATTCGGTCCGCCAACCATTGAGGCTGGAAACAATAGCGTGATTGCGGTGCTTTCAAAAGAACAAATCAAAGGGCTACTTAATGAGCATTGCCGAAAACTACCCCAAAAGTTCTGCCATAAGAAGATCCAGCTGAGCGTGAAGCGAAAGATGGGTTGCTGATGTTTTTTGCTGGCGGTCAATATCTACAAGTGCGGTATGCGCGCGAAGCAACTGCTCCAGTGTAAACACGCGGGCTTGTTTTTGCAGTTTGGCAACGGAAAACGGTGCAAGTTTGGGAATGACACCGTCTTTCACGGACAGCAATAATCTGATTTGGCGGGCAAGCATGGCAAAACACATCTCAGCGCTCTCCCGTTCCACTGCAGCCTGCAAAAGTTTGACCGCATATGCAAGATTTCCGGGAAACAAGCTATCAAGCCACGCGAACACGACCGGATTCAACTTAAATCCAAGTACCTTTGCCTGCACAAAATTTTTGAGCTGGGCAGGGGAAAGCTGTTTTGACTCCCACAACAAAATATCAACATGGGTGGCTTGCGCGATCTGCTTGATATACTCGTCTTTCGCTTTGCTTTTGGGCAGGCTGAACAGCTCTTCAATGATAACCGTTTTATTTCCAAAAAAAAGCGCCTGCGTTCCCAACGCTTCTTCTAATATTCGCAAACTGAGTGCTTTTGCTTCAAGCCGCAGAACTTCGCCTTTGCGCTGAGCTTCGCCCAATGCGGAAACAAATGCCTGCCGCGACTGCGTGGTGTTATCCCCGTGGAACAGTATGACCATGGCTGTATTGTACAAGGTATGAGATCACCTCAAGGACAACGACTGCCATGAGGAGGATTCCCGTTGTTGGCGAGGTAAACAGTGTGTGGAGTGCAGCGAAAAACAACATGAGGTAGACAAGCGAGTGTACATGATCCCACCACTTTTGCAGAACGCGGACAGAAAAATCATTGGACGTAATAAATAGCGGTGTACCAAATCCAAGCGCGATCATGCCAAGCAGTTGAAACGTTAAAATCGGTGTAAACCCAAACCGGAGCGCCGGCAGCCAATATGTTAATAGAGAGTGTGCTACCGCGAAAAGATACGTGAGAATGCCAAAATGCCTACGGAACATCATCAGGAAGACTCGCAGTTCCGGGAGAATCCCAAACCGCCGGATGATTCCTGGCACGAGTGTGAGACACAGCATGCCCGCAGACAACACACCAAGTTTTTTGCCAACTGCGAATAACAACACAAATAAGCGGATATTGGTTGGCACAAACAGAACCAATACCACAGTCGTTAAAGAAAACAGAACCTCCGCCACCACAAAAGCATGAATGATCTGCATACGCTTCGGGGCAGTCCATTTTTGAACTTGCATCATCATCGAACGATACCACTCCAAGATTTTTGCCATAATTTTCAATATATCCATCATACCGCACTACAAAAGTCCCCTTTCAGAGGACTCTCTGAGATTTTACAAAAGTACTCCGTGCGTTCTCAACCATTTTTTGTGTGTCTTGTGGAGCGGATCAAACATCGCAACTCTTTCCCAAAACGTTTTTCCGTGATTCATGTGCGTAATGTGCGTCAGCTCGTGAATAATCACGTACTCAATCACCTCACGTGGCGCACCAATCAACTTGCGGTTAAACGACAACGTTCCGCGTATTGAACAACTACCCCACCGTGTTTTTTGCGTTCGGAAACGGATGTTTTCAAATGACACATCCATGCGCTTTGCCAACTCGTGCGCTAATCGTGTAATCAGCGATTCTGCCTGTGCGCTGTACCACCGTTCAATAGCACGTTGTACCGATGTTTCTGTGCGATTTACGGGGTGCACATACAGCGTTGTTTCTTCCACCGTAATACCACGGGGACGTGTTTCATCAACAGTAACTTGATACTCGTTTCCCAAAAATAGCACTGTATTTTTTTTTCGCATACTCTGTTTTTTTTCAAATGCACCGCGCGCTTTTTCCAAATGCTGGGAAATCCACGCCTCCGACCGTTTTACAAACGCCTGCACAAACATGCGGGGGACAAATCGCGGCGAGGTTATAACCACCGCACCATCGCGGATACTAATGCTTACGGAACGGGCGCGGGGATGCGTGCGGTACACATATTGCACATCAGAGTTCATACTCTCTATGATAGTAGACAATGGCATCATTCCACAAATCACTTGTGAAGAAACTCAGCCAAAAATTGCGTGCGTGGCTTTCTGCACTTGGTCCCGGCATCGTTACCGGCGCCGCAGACGATGATCCCTCCGGCATTACAACATTTTCGCAGGCAGGAGCAGCAACGGGCACACTGTTTTTATGGACGGCATGGTTTGCAACACCGCTCATGATTGCAGTTCAAGAGATGTGCGCACGCATCGGGCTTGTAACAGGAAAAGGATTAACCGGTGTTCTGAAAAAACACTATCCACCATTTCTTCTTTTTTCTCTCGCGGCGCTTGTTGTAACCGCGAACACGATTAATATTGGTGTAGACATTGCTGGCATGGCCGCCGCAACGCATCTTGTTTTCCCCATTCCGCAGTGGACGCTTGCACTCGGGTATGCGGCGTTCATGATTCTCGTGATTATTTTTCTTCCATATCACAAGTTTGCACAGTACATGAAGTGGATGACACTCGTTCTTTTGCTGTACTTTCTTGTTCCGTTTAGTCTGCACATTGATTGGCTCGCCGCTTTCAAACACACCGCAATTCCAACGATTGTGTGGACAAAAGACCGCGCCATGCTTCTTGTTGCGCTATTGGGAACAACGATCTCGCCGTATTTATTCTTTTGGCAGGCTTCCATCGAAGTGGAAGATAAAAAAGACAAGATGAAAAAAATACTTGAACGGTGGATTGTAACCAAACACGAGTTATTACGCATGCGCGGCGACGTAACGATTGGCATGATTTTTTCAAACATCACGATGTGGTTTATCATTCTCACCACCGCAGTCACATTGTTTTCGCACGGCATCACGAACATCACCACGGCACAAGAGGCCGCTGAGGCACTGCGCCCAATCGCCGGTGATTTTGCGTATGTATTGTTCATGCTCGGCATCGTTGGTACGGGTTTGATTGCCATTCCCGTGCTCGCAGGTTCTTCATCGTACGTCCTTTCCGAAGCGTTTGGGTGGGATACGGGGCTGAATAAACCGTTTCATAAAGCGGCAAAGTTTTACATCGTGATGATTGTGTCTACATTTCTTGGTGTTTTAATGAACGCGTTTCATGTAGACGTGATCAAGGCGCTCGTGTACACCGCAGTGATGTATGGCGTCATTTCTCCTCCGCTTATTTTCGTTATCATGCACATTGCGAACAACAAAAAAGTGATGGGAAAGCATGCGAATTCGTTGGTATCGAATGTGCTGGGCGGTATTACATTCGTAGTCATGTCCACTGCAACCATCTTGTTATTCGTGCTCTAACCCCGTAGGCTAAAGATATGGATATTTGGCAGTTCTGGAACTCTCTTTTGCTTGGTGTGATTGAAGGTGTTACCGAGTTTTTTCCTGTTTCCAGTACCGGCCATCTCATTATTGCCGAGAAACTGTTGGGTATTACAGAGCCATCGCTATTTTTTAATGTGGTGATCCAGTTGGGCGCAATCTTGGCTGTTGTTGTGTTTTTTTGGAAGCGGATTGTACAGATTTTACAGTCATTTGTATCGCCAGTTTCCACATCGCAAAAAAAGACATGGATGTTGTTTGTGGCCGGAACCATTCCCGTTCTTATTATTGGTGCGTTATTCCACAGCACAATCGAGAAGCTGCAGGCGAGCGTGCACGTTGTTGCACTTACAACATTTCTTATTGCGTTTATATTAGTGTGGGCAGAAAAAAAACTCCATCACACGCTTGTTCATGGTGTAAAAAAATCCACATTAAAGTTCTGGGACTACATTGTCGTCGGTATCTTTCAAGCAATCTCGGTTATTCCCGGTGTGTCGCGATCCGGTATCACGATTGTTGGTGCGCTCACACGGAAACTTTCATTTGATGACGCGGTTGAAACGGCATTTATTTTAGGAATTCCCGCGATGGGCGCCGCCGCCGTGTTTGAAAGTTTGAAATTAATCAAAGAGCCTGCGGGACTCACCACGGCGCTGCTGATGCAGACGGCGGTTGGGTTTATTGCCGCATTTATCACTGCATTTTTTACTATTTCCGCCACGCTTCCTCTGTTAAAAAAGTATGGATTCACACCATTTGTCATCTACCGTATTGCGCTCGCCATACTGCTTCTCTTCCTATTTCCGCTTGCGCTGTAACACTTTTTTGATTGTTTGCGGAAGCGCAGTCATGTTCCGTGACACTTCCATAGGCACGGGCGCGTACCGCGAGAGCGTTTCACCAATCTGCTGAGCTAAACCGCCAACACAGTGTTCTTGTTCAATCACCACACACGCGCCACATTCTTTTGCCGCAGAAATCACAGCGTTACGATCAAACGGATTGAGCGTTGGAACATATAACAGTGTGGTGAGAGTATCGTTTTTTTCAAGCGATGACACCATGTCTTCTGCGCGGACAATATCAAACCCCGTCGCAAACACTGCACACGACCCGCCCGCGTGAACCGTGGGAATTGAACCAAACGGAACGTGTGGAATGCGGTCAGTCGTTTGTGGAATGCCATCATGGATAAAACACGCGAGGTGCTGCGTTGTGTCGCGGAGCTCGCGCAGCGTTTGAGAAAGTTCCTGGAGAGAACACGGTAGTGTAACAAACACATCCATGAGCGCGAGAACGTGCGGAAGAACCGTAAAAGACTCGCGCGGATGCTCTTCCACCACAAGAAACGTAACACCAAACCGTTTTTGGTTCGTCAGTTTTGTCATATCAGCAAACAATGGTGTATACGAGTGTGCCCTCGCGACAACTGTTATACGTTTCGCGTGCGTACGATCAACACATCCTTCAATATGGCGTACTAAAGAAACGTCATCCAAAGAAAATAACGTGAACGTGGGCAGAGTATTGCCATTTTTCTGCCGGACACTGTCCTGGCATTCCTGTTCACAAAATATGGGCTCATCGTGTCCCAAAACAATAGTCTGCATATGCTCATTGTACAGTGATTTGAATAGGCACACTATTTTCTTGCAATGATAACAAGAGAGTTTGGTCCGCTTATCGTAAAAAGCTCTATACGTGAAAACCCCGCATCCAAAAAGTATGTCCAAAAATCGGCGCCAAACTCTGTATACACAAGATAATCATGCTTCCGGATAAACGATTTTCCATGATAGCTCGGCTTCATTCCAATACGTGAGCGCGTTAACTTTGTGAGAACAATGGGGATTGTACAGAGTAACGCCCCGCCTTTTTTTAACACCCGATAGCATTCTTTCAATCCTTTTTCTTTTTTTGGAAGGTGTTCTAGAGTATCGGCGTGCACAACGATATCATATGTATGGGACGGGAGTAATAAATGCTGCATATCATATTTCGGATACGAGGCAAGCGTATGGTGTATACAATGTTTGAGTCTTGATGTAAGTGTGTACACGGAGTTGATTTCCAAAAGTGACGTTGTTTGTGCAAAAGATGAAAACCGGCAAAAATGATCGAATGTTTCATGCTTAAGCTGCGCCCATGAAACTCCTCCTTCATGCATGAGTGCGGCCGCCAAGTTTATGCTCCGGAGATTTGATCTGCACGTTGTACACGTATATCCCTGCTGCTGATTCATCGCAATGACTTCGTCGTCAGAAAGCTCCCAATCCTGAATAAGTTCTTTCCATAAAATGTTCTTTTGGATAAATCTTTTTCCACCACAAACACAACACCGCGTAAGTCCTTTCCATTGTGGATATTTCATACCGGCATTATACCAATGCGTTGCTTTTAAGCGTTTGTATCATGTATCTTTTGTTCTAACTCGGCAACTTCTTGTTTCAACCCATCAACCATCGCACGTAGTACCATAACCTCAGCATGTTTTAACTCGGATGATGCGCTTTCGTGGATAACACCACGGTAAAACTTCATTTTCCATGCCAGTTTTTCCTCATAGATGTTGAGTTTATCTTTGAGTTCCTCAAGTTTGTGCTGAGAAGGCTGGTGGGTAGGTTGCGCGATGGATTGTGCCGATTTCATGTTTATCTATTGTATGCTACAACAGACATACCCGCCTAGCACGATATGAACAATAACGTTGAGACAATCTCTGCTACGGATGTTATTGCAGTTGCAACAAACAACGACCATCCTGACTCCACTTCAGAGGCAGCACTCCAAGGAATTCTTAAACATCAAGCTCTTCTTGCAAAACTACGTACGGCATACGGAACTTTTCCTGGGTATGAGTCAGAAGGAATTTCCGCAATCTTACATGAAGAACAATCCGTGCAACCAGGAACAGTATTAACAAGACCACTCAGTGATAGACTCCTTCTTACTGCCATCCCCGATGTAGTCATCGGAGGGTTTACCGTTGTGGATTTTAAACCTCCAAATCATAAACATCTTGAACGGTTTAAGCTTCAAACCATTCTTACAAGCGTTGCAGCAGCACACACATTTTCTCTTTCAAATATAACCGCAATGGTCTTCTTGTATAGGACCGAAACCGCATATGTATCCGTTGGTGCTATGACAAATATGTGGAACGACCTTATTGCACTATCCCGACTCGCCCATATGATTAGAACCAATCGAGATCTGCTCGAAGCAGATAAAAAGAGGGCGAGAGAGAAAAGTGGGGCATGGCAGCGATCATTTTTCGATCCTGTTCCCATAAGTCCACATCGCAGAGATCAACTCCACGTTGAAAGTATCCAATTGCGCCAACAATTTGACGAAATTCTAAAACAGTTCCGCTCTCAAGCAAAACACGAGTTTCAACAAGTTTAGTCTTTGTGCTTTTCTACTCTGTATACAAATATATCTTGTTCGCCAGTATGCACTTTTTGCAAAAGCGCGTATGAACCAGGCCCAAACATACGCACTTCAAAGTTCCCAAGTAACGCCGGATTAATCTCACCACCCTCAGCCACCACATACAATACAGTGGCTTGCTCATAAAAATACTCACTCACTGGGTGAAATCCGTCGCGTTCAAACAAAAAGCGGTACGAATACGCTAAACTTGAAAGTCCGTCAACGCTGTCCTGAAAGACAGCAAACGGTTTGTTTGGAGACTTTTTGAGATCTGTTTCCATCACATCCATGATGGGGCGCAGGTTCGCAATCGTCCGAAACTTTGGGCTATAGTCCAATGTGCGGAGGAAAAAAATCGCCGTTATACTTACAAGTCCAAACGCGATCATACGTGGACGCAATAAAGATAACAACGCGGAAACAAACAATAACGATACCGTGAGCTGGGAAAGTACATAGTAATCGAACAAGTATCCTCGATACACAAAAATAAATGCGATTGAACTCAGAGAAAACACACCTAAAGCCATGAGATATGACCTCCGCATGCTTCCAATATGCCGCTCGCGCATTTTGACCGCACACACACCCGCTAAACCAATAATCAAGAGGCTCAACACCATATTTGGCGAGAAAAATTTGAGTGTGTGTTGAATTTTTTCCACAGTATTCCAGTGCGGTAAGTTCGTCGCAATCGCTTTTCCTTCCGCCGACGCGGAGATATATGTGACAAATGCTTTTGTTGTAATAAGGTTGTGCCGAAGATCAAAAAACACGAGTGGACTCAGCATAATAAAAATACCGAGACCGACTGCAATAAATTTTTGTATGGTGTATCGAACCGTTCCT
The DNA here is from genome assembly GCA_001002285.1 of Microgenomates group bacterium GW2011_GWC1_46_15. GTDB lineage: Bacteria > Patescibacteriota > Microgenomatia > UBA1400 > UBA12028 > UBA12028. Next base: position 265,262 of record LCLX01000001.1, on the reverse strand, counting down.
TTGTTTTGGATAAAAGTCAAAAGTAAAAGCGCGGGAAACAAAAGAAGTCCGCTAAAGTGAACGTGGAAGTATAAACCGTACGCCAATCCAACATAGAGATATGACCGTAGCGTTTTTTTCTGTAAAGCCGCCATGTATGCAAGTACTGTCACCACTGTAACAAGCGGAATAATTGGCTGATTGGTTGCGGAACGGCTTGCGATAACGAGTGTTTGATGTGTAACCACAAATATGAGAAAAAGGAGCGCTGCGGTGCGCGAAAAATATGTTTTCTGTAGATGAAATCCAATCCAAACTGTCGCTATTCCCATACTAATAAACACAACCGACATTGTCTGGGGAATATATCCAACAAGACCGTATACCGCCGCAACCAGATAAAAATAGAGTGGCGCAAGATAAAATCCCCCCACGCTTGCTTGCGGACCAAGCAACGTCAACTTACCATTGAGCATTCGCATCGCGTACAGTGAATCACGACCAAAATCCTGATCAAACTGAATGTTCTGCGAAAAATGATACGCGCGGAAAAAAATTGTGAGTAAAAATAAAGAAATAACGAAAATACTGTACAGTTTTGTCCGCAATGATACGCGTTTGTGTTGTACTGCCATAAGTAGAACTATCTACGCCGCGGTTTTCGTACACGCGCCAGTTTCTTTATAGGCAGATCGTGTACTTTGATTGATGAAAGTATATAGAGCACCCAAACAAAAAGAAGAACCACAGCAAGCGGTCCAACAAGAATATGAGATTTTGTTGAAAATTCAAGAACTGAAATGAGCAAAAATGGGGTCATCGCGTGCAAACTTACCTGATATATTTTTGCATAACTCAATGCGTTCTTTTTCATAAAAATCTTTACGATAACAAATATAATCAAAGAGAACAAAAGAATTTTTATCATTGTCGAAAGTGTGAGGAACACAAATCCCGCGCCAAACACGAATGATCCGATAAGTGGGATGTATAACTTATACGCGAAGAGCGGATGCATAAACATTCGGTTGACCATTCCATCAATATCTTTTTTTGTCAACGAAAACGATCCTTCAAATGAAGAAAATGGAAGCGCGCGGATTTCGCTGCCTTCTCCTTTTTTAAGGTAAACAATACTTTCCGTTATAACGATCGGCGCTTGCTCCGCTGTCACATCATTGATTCCACGGACTTTTTTATCCGACTCAAAGACAATAAAAGGTATTGGTTGTTTTCCCGATTCTCCCCATGACACCGGCACACTCACTGTATACGGCAGAGGTTTGTTGATTGCTAATTTTCCGCCACGCACATCCAGTTTAAGATCGGCGGGATATACAGTCCCAGCGTTCTGGACAACTTGTTTAAGGTTGAACTTCCACGCGAACATACTTACGACACACGCAAGAACAAACGCGATAAGCGCTTCGAGCGCAATAAAGAACTTCAGCGAAAAAGAAAACGGCGCATGGACAACATCAGTATAGTAACGGGGAGACGTGGATGATCGAACAAGCGTGGTAAAAAACGTGCGGATCATTGTCATGCACACAGCATACCCGCTTTCGAGAAACTTCGTCAATGGTGCTTTTTGGGTATTGTTGCTACACTATATGTAGTATTCATTGTGAAGGAGAACTATGCCCAAAAAACAAACCCGCCCCATCCTTGCAAATCCGGGAATGATGTTGGTAATAACATATGGCGCGCTTTTTGCCGTAAACGCGTTGGTTGTGTACGCCGCCAACATGTTCTTTCCGCAGTATGTTGTGTTAGGAACTGCCACAATAAGCCTGGCGTTGGCTATTGTGTTGAGTATGGGAACGCTTGCGCTTATTGATACGCTCGCCATCCCATTTATCCACGAAATTGAAAAGTTGAAGAAAAGAATGTTGACTCCCATGGAATGGATGATTAAGTATCTCATCCTTAACTTCCTTGGTCTTGCGGTCATTACCCGGTTTTCATACCAGTTTGGTCTGGGAGTGAGCTCCTGGTACATGATTGCTGCGCTTGCCATAGTGCTTGATCTCGTTCAAGGCATCGCGATGATGGAGTTGGGTGAGAGAACGAAAACAAAGAAGTAGAAAAAGCATATAGTAGTGATGGCATAAGACAAAACCACATGAAGGAGGAGTATGGCACCAACTCCAGAAGAAGCAAGAACGGCTGAGAAAGAAGCGGCGGCAAAAGCGGTAACGGATGCTTTAGAACCTAAAAAACCCGAGAAGAAGCCTGAAACAGATCAAGAGAGAAAAGCCGCAGAAGACGCAGGACAACTCGGATCAGACAATACTAACACCCCAAGTGCGCGGTAAAACGGAATTCGTTGTTTCAACGCCTCATCAATGAGAAATACCTGATTTTTTCTAAGAAGGGGAAGTTTATCCTGCGCAAAAAAGCCGTACTCGGACACTTCGTGCGTTGATTTGAACTCACCGCCAATAAGAACGCCGATGTAGCACATGTCTAGGCGCGCGATATCACGGTCGGTACGGGTTTTCAGCGACTCATCAATACTGACCACAAAGCCTGATTCTTCCTTGATTTCCCTTTCAAGCGCTTCACGCGGATGCTCGCCAGATTTTAAATAACCGCCCGGCAAACTCCACGCGTGCGGCCGATAGATATGTTTAAAAAGAAGGATTTCGTGCTTGTCATTAAAAATAATTCCCGTTACGCCGACAAGAAATTGATCTTGGAAAAAACACATCAGAAAAAGTTGTAAACCTTTGGGGAGATGAAGCGCTTTCCAGATTTTTGCAATAAATGTTTTCACAATGCATTCAGATCTTCGGGTTCGTTACGAGAGCTATGTTTTAGTTTTTCATTCTCTAACTCTAGCTGGTGTACGCGCTTGGTCAACTCAAGTACCTCGTCTTTACCTTTTTTGAGTTCATTCTTTTTTCCACGGAGTATCCAAGAAGTAGAAATGTCATGGGTAAAATAAATCAGATAAGACAGAACCAACCCCGTTACCACTGAACCAGTAATCACATAAAAGAGCGGAATGTTCGAAAAAACATACTGCCCCAAATTCACCGAAACCAGCATGAGATTATATTTTGATATATACGCAAGCATTGATCCAACGATCAAAAATAAAATGAGGAGTAACATATAGAAAACTTTCAGATACTATCTCGTTAAACCATTGTACCACTCAGAAACCCACGTGCGCGTTTGCGTTTGAACTGGAGCTTTTGAAATATTCACCAACCGAGCCAACTCGCGGACAATAATCCTGATAAATTCTTTTGATTTATCAATATTTTTTTGAATGAATGGATTCCAATCGAGTCCTGGCTCCGCGTTTCCTTCAATAAGATACGGGTTTCCGTCATTGCTGATAACAAAATCTAGTGCAAATAGCGAACTATTTCTGTTCAATGTCTTAATGATGTTCTTTGCTTGAGCCATAACACTTCGTGGAACATCCCGTTGTGTAATATATTTCAACAAACCTCCCTGGTGTTCATTGCACAAAAAACTTTCTTTCTTTGCCATTCTCACATAGGTCTGCACAATCTTTCCCTTAAGATAAATGAGTCGGATGTCCGCGGATACCAACGTATTGTTATAGCGGTACCCTTTATCGAACTGCGTGAATGGCTGAATGATAAACGACTTTTTTGTGTTCTTTTGAAGAACTGCGCGCATCTTGTTTTCCTGATTTTTCTCAAACTTATAAATATCATTTCCACATGCTCCAAACCTGTCTTTCATAATAATGTCAGTTGAAAAATCTTGTGTATGCGGATGGAGTTTCATGAGGGTGCGTAAAGAGGAACACGCGGCGGAAACACTCTTCATTGTATGATCCGCAACCGCCACCGTGGGAATGGTGAAATTCTTTAACTTCATATATGTTTTTTGTTTATCAAAGAAAAGTGTATGAATATATGGATTGCTAAACGATTTCACTCTTTCTGAAGAAAAAAGGAGGTCTCTTTTTTGAATAAGCGTGTGTGTTGTTGGCAAAAATTTGTCAAAAATCAGCTCCGCGTATCCATGTTCTTTTACTTTTATCCAAACATTCTTTGTATATACCCAATAACTTCTACACAAGCCTGCCCCAATAATATCCGCGGACGTTGTAAACGCTACTTTTACGGTATTCTTTCGGCATACGTTCATAAAATAGCCATATACATCGTTATATCCTTCACTTTTTGAACGAGAATTAAAAGGCACAACAACCGATGGGGAGTTCGATGATGCGCTATCCGCGAGATCTTGCGAATACACGATCAATACATTAAAAAGTGTTGGTTTCATAGAATTCCTCAAATAGACGGGGTGCACTAAATGTTATAACACAAAGGTCAACGCCTTCCCCATCTTGCCAGCCCGACCTGTACGGCCAATACGGTGCACATAATCATCGTACGACTGCGGTTCATCAAAGTTAATGACGTGCGTGACGTCTTCAACATCAATACCACGGGCGGCAATATCGGTTGCGAGTAGAGCTTGCACGCGTCCAGACTTAAACGCTTCCAAAGACCGCTGACGCGCATTCTGGTTTTTGTTCCCATGAATCGAGGCAACGCGGACACCGCGGTACGCGAGCATTTCTTCAAGTTTATTAATGCCATGTTTGGTTCGGCCAAACACCATCACTTTCCTAAACTCTGCACGGAGTAACAACTGGTGTAGAACATCAATCTTGTTTTGTCCCGGTTGTACCCTCACAATGTCCTGCTCAATATGCTGGTGTGTTTCTTTTTTGTGCACTTGAATCATAACAGGATCTGTTAAAAATGTACGTGCAATAGCATCAGCCTCACCGTTTAATGTTGCACTGAAGAAGGCCGCATGTCTTTTTGGTGGCAACTTTGAAATCAAGAATCTAATGTCTTGCCGAAAACCAATATCTAACATGCGATCTACTTCATCCAATACAATATTGGTAAACATCGAAGTATCAAAAACGTTGCGCTGAATCAGGTCTTTAATGCGTCCTGGAGTTCCAATAACAAAGTGCGGGTTGTTACGGAGCTGGAGTATTTGCCGTTCAATATTCATCCCCCCGATGCACAAGCACGAACTCACCGGTAGTCGCGCGGCAAACGCATGGAACTCTTCCGTGATTTGGAGTGCCAACTCGCGGGTTGGAGCCAAAATCAGTACACCCTGATTGGAATCAAGGAGTACTTTATTGAGCAGTGGGAGCAAAAAGGCAGCGGTTTTCCCCGTACCTGTTTGCGCAATCCCTACCACATCTTTCCCCTCCATCAACGCAGGAATCGCCTGATCCTGAATCGGGGTTGGTGTGGTATATCCATGACGCTGAACGTTCGCAAGAATCTGACCATCAAAACCAAAATCAATAAATGCATGTGTTGGTTGATATGGTACTTCTTGTTCTGGAGCTTGCGCTGCCTGAACATACCGAGACGGGGCGATATACGCACCCATCTGTCTACGTGATTGAGCGCGGAATTGGAATGGTCTGCGTTGACGCGATGCGCCATACGAGCCATATGAACGGGTACTCCCGTACGCTTGAGACATAGTTCCTTTGTGTTACTGCGGAAAGAATCACATTATTCACCATTGAGGAGAACTTCAAACCGAAGGTGTGTAGTATAGCACGGAATGGCGTAAAAATCTAGCCTGGTGTATATTGAAAAATAAAGCAAACAAAAAAACACCCCCCTAAAGAAGCGTGCGAAAAACTCAACGTTCTTTATTACTTTCTCTTTGCAACTCTATTCCAAACCCATCCTGCAACCCAACCTCCGGCGTATCCGATAACAAACGTCATCACAATTAATATGATGGCTGTCTGTATATCAAATGCCCGAACTTTAAATGGGTTCGCGAGGAAATGAATCCAGAACATCCAGTCGAGAAGCGGCTTTCCTAATCCTAAAAAGACTAACAGGGACCAAAATCCGTGGAAAAGAGCTAAAACGCTTGCCAAGAAAAGTGCAACATGGGATTCATGGACAGTTTTCATTCTACTCACCCCCTTCCCATATGTATCTCTCTTATATTCAGTATATCCCTCTTCACCCGCTTCCAGTCAACAAACTCTGTAGAAACCAAAAACAGGGCAAAAACGGTGACGAACTGGTTCCTATACGTGAATAGCACATGGATGTATGAGTGCTCAGCCACGATAAAGTACCAGAGGTAGGGAATAGTGGCAACCGCGATCCACATGACTACCTTTTTTGTACTCGCCGATTTCACCGAAAAATACCGCACCATAAACATCGCATAGCAAATCCCGAGAACAAGCAGAACGATTTTGTCCCGCTTGTCATATCCTCGTAATTGGTAGAAGTTCCGCAGTACCGCATTTTTCCTGCTGAACTGTGCGTCAACAGAGTTCATGGTCCGATCCTGCACTTTTTTGTACCCAACAGTAATTGCGCCGGGAACATAGGTGCGTTCTGCAAGAATCCATTTGGCTCCCCATAAGGACAGGTATCCAACCGACCATAAGATACAGAAAAATACCACTTTTTTGAGATCAATTGTTTTTTTCAAGAGACCAGCTGTTATAACCAACAACAAACCCAGACTCACAAGCGGCGCCGACAACACGTCAATATACTGCGTAACCGCCCCGACAATAAAAAACACCGTGCTGACTTCCAAAAAAGACAGATTTTTTTTACGCAGAAGATACAGCGACCCAAGCATGCCAGTGATAAATGTATTTGAGAGTTGCAGAGATTTACCCAACCAGAAGAAATCAACCGCGATAAAGCCTACGAGTAAGCCAAATGTTGTTCGGACACCAAGCCGTTTCCAGGATGTATGCATGAATATCGCAAATATGCTAAACAATACCGCGGTCAGCACTATCCGCACTCCCGCATATGACGTGATCGCCAACAGTGGTCGGAGAAACACAAGATACCCGTGCCAATACCGTTCGTATACCGTTTCATGAATGTCCTGTTTTTTGTACAGCTTTCCAAGATTGAGAATCTGGTCTGCGGCATTGTCATCCCCGTCAAACTGAATCGTTCGTATTGCAGAACGCACCGGATTGGAGGAGTCAACCGAGTACGCAATATTCAGCATCACCGAGTCGGTAAAGTTGTCGAGTACAATCTTCCGCCAGGGAAAACCAACGGAGGGATATAATCCCTCTTTTTTGAGCGTAGTAACTGAGTCACCAAGCCGAGAGTTCACAGATGAGGACGGAACTGCACTCGCTAGAATGAGTAAGCCTAAAAACGCAACAAACACCACACCTGCCCCCAGGATTAAGTTTCGTATAAGTTTGAGCATAGTTCGATTATGGCAGGATAAGAGAAACTTTTCCAAGACTGACTGGAACAATGTCTTTCTCTTGTATACAATTTAACATGAATGAATCCATTTAAATCCACTCTAAAAGCATTGCTCACACATATCCGACACCTCTTGTTCGGACACCTCACGTATGAGTATGTACACATCGAAAAAGAGCTTGAATCTATTAAACTTGCCTTAGGGAAACACGAGGCGAGGACTATAAAAGATCTTCATTTGGCTTCTATTCAAGAGGCTGAGTTTAGAGTATTTTCTCAATTCGGAGAAGATGGGATTATTCAATACTTAATCAACAAAGTCCCAATTCAAAACAGAATTTTTATCGAATTAGGGGTTGGAAATTACTCTGAATCAAATACCCGCTTCCTTCTTATGAATAATAATTGGCAAGGAAAAATAATAAATTCTGGAACTGAACATATTGAGTTTCTTCACAGTGAAAAACGTGGAGATTTTTATTACAGATACGATATTACGGCTGTTTCAGCATTTATTGACAGGAATAATATCTCTGCACTTATCAAGGATTTCAATGTTCCAAGAGATGTGGGAATATTATCAATTGATCTAGATGGAGTTGATTATTGGATATGGGAAGCAATAACGCTCATATCTCCAAGAATTGTGATTATTGAGTACAACAGTCATTTTGGTAAAGATTTTGCAGTTACTGTTCCCTACAAAAGTGATTTTGATCGAATACAAGAACATTATTCAGGTTTATATTTTGGTTCTTCTTTGCACGCTCTGTGCATATTAGCGAAAAAGAAAGGGTATCAGTTTGTTGGAAGTAACTCTGCGGGAGTGAATGCTTTTTTTGTTCGAAATGATGTGATCGGCAATCTTCCAAAACTTACCGCAAAACAAGGATATGTCAAAAGTTCATATCGTGACTCCAGGGATAGTTCGGGAAATTTCACATATATGAACAGTCATGGAGAAAGACTTATGCTCATTGCCAATCAAAAAATTTTTGATGTACAAAAGGGGAAACTTACGACTATCGGCAAGTTGTTTCAAGTGTAGTATCCTGCGGATGAAAAATTCTATATTATCCCAGTGTAATCTCGTTACCCTTTCCTACCAACGTATATGAGTTTCCTTTTACCAGCATTGCCTGATCATCAGTTAATATTTTTACGGGATAACGCGTTGAAGATATTCCTTTTTGAATCATCGCTCTGAATTTTTCTTCGTAATGCACTGAAAGAAGGAATGGGACAAGGTTCATTGCGGTTTCATTGCCAGCAAGCCCGTGTTTTGATCTCTTTGGCTTTTTCCACAATGCCATTTCCATTGTCGGGCAAGCGATATACGATCCCGCACTTACCCCAATATATATTTTGCCCTGTTTGAGATATTCTTTGACTACCTTGTCAAATCCGCTGAGTTTTACATGCTTGAGTAAAAGATATGGATCGCCACCCTGAACATAGATAACATCGGAATCTTTTAATATTTTGCGCAGGTGAGTTTCATTTTTGCCTTGAATATCCACATCCGTTACCTGGAACCCAACGTCAAGCATGTTCTGTTTATCTTTGTCTCTCCAAGGGGCTGACTCTAGCTGATTACACGCGGTGATAATATGTGCGATTTGTATGTTTCCAGGAGTTCTGGGTAAAATTTTACGTATTTCTTGCTGCACCTGCATTCCTGCGGATGTTAATAAAAGGGTTGGAGTCATATTTATTGCCATTTTTTGTTACCAATATAGCCGAACGCGTCGATGTCTTGACTATATAATTCAATCAAATCCAAGTCGGGACGATTGGGAAGCACTCGTGCGCCTGTGATCATCTTACCCTCAAGTAAGGATTGTTTTAATTCTGCATATTTTTCTGGCTCTAAGTAGAAATCTATATCACCCACCTGGTTTTTATTTGGGTCAGGTTTCCGAATATAAAGATAACTGTACGTGGTTTTTGGAATATCACCCTTTGCTGGAATAACGATAGGTTTGTGAAGTCGAAAATATTTTCCGTATACACTGTTAGACGAATCCGTAAATTTTTCACGGAGTTTTGTAAGGAACGCATATTCGTCATCATCATGACAAAAGACTCCCACGTTCCCAGCAACTGGTAAATATCTCCCCATTGATTGCATACACAACGTGTGGCAAGCAAAATGAATATGTTTTATTGCTTTCATCATCTGCGCTTCGTCTTGTATTGGGCTAAATCGATGGAGTTCCATAACCTCATTATAACATTCAAAAATGGCTCGTTTTGAAAGGCTAAATACGTTTGCTCGAAGATCGTAATGTTAATATAATCACCAATTTAGCCTAAGTGTCCAATATATTTGAGGATTTTAGGTTTGTTTAGTAATTAAGGGAGGAAATGAATTAGATGCTTCAAGTTTTGGTGTAAAACACACAATTTATTCATGTTAATATTTGTACTTTAAGTTGTTCATTCCTAGCTTTATCAAATGTTTTCCTGTAGGTAGTTTTAGATTCTTGTTTCATTCTATCGATTGAATCAACAACATCTTTGTAGAAGAGTGTCATGTCTGTTTGAAGAACAAAAGGAGGGTTCTGTATGGATTTATCGAAAGTAATTTGGTTTTCTACCAAATGATACTTGTGCTGAATCTCTATAGGATTATTTGGATTACTAACCACAAAACTCCACGCTGCATCCCTACCCTGGTATTTGCAATTTTTAGGTTCATGTTGATGTAGTAGTCCATGCCTATATATTTTTGAGATAAACTTCGCATATACGGAGTACTTATCATCGATTTTGGACATAATTTTTTCGAGATAACTTTCAATATTACTAGCAGTGGAATTAACATTTCCGGTGATATATGCTCCCATGCCATCAATTTCAGGTAGTAACAATCGAGGCACAGCAAAGAAACCAGACGTTATATTGCCGTTGTGATACTCAGAACAGTAAGCCTTTATGGCCAATCCAACGTCATTAACAATACTATTTTTTATATTGTTAAATAAGTCTTCAATATATTTATCGTTATACATTTTTAGCCCGCTCCAGAATAGAAAGTAACGTATCCACAAAGGCACAAACCTTGAATGCTTCTTCTCTTGTAATTGTGTCTGTTAAATGATGGTGAGATGGATTTCTAAATGTTCCCATCATGCCACGACATATATTACAGAATCCTTGGTGTTCATCAGCATCACTAGAAATATTTATCACTGTTTTTGATAAATCTGGATTAAGTACCTTATTGACTAATGCTTCTCCAACAAGATGCTCTTGCAAACCAGATTTAGTTCTGATTCGATCTTCCAGTACCTGCGTTGCTTGATTGATAACCCTATCGAATTTTGAACTAGCTTGAAGTAAATCTAGGCATCTACCTCTTAATTCTTTGTCGTGGACATAATTTGTAATATCTTCAGGATAATCTTCAACTTTTCTATCTAGATAACCAAAATCATATCTTTTATACTCAGCAACCTTGCGCCCTAAAAACTGATTAATTTCCTTAGCTGCCTTTTTTCTTTCTTCACGAGATTCAGAAAGGCCAACAGTTTTACTTAATCTAACAATCTCTTGATAATCGCTTTCATCTAAATTTTTTAGAACAGATGCCACGTTTGCTAGCCATTGTTGTGTATCTTTTTGGTTCGGAAAACCATAAAGTTTATTGGTATCTAATTTTTCATAAAGATCGGCTAACTCTTCAACCAATCTTTGTTTTCTTTCAGAAGGTTTCATATTGGTTATATTAACTATACTATGCTCCCCGGCAAGGATTTGAACCTTGGACCTTGAAGTTACACATGCTCTTTATGTTTCCATAAAGTGTGGACTATCTCTTCATCCAACGCTACCGAAATAATGTTGGAGCAGGGCGCTTCTGGAGAGTATTGGTTGGATCCTCACTCCTAGTCTCTGCACCCTTCCGACTACGTTTATTCCATTCATCGGAGTTGGCTCAGGATTACCATGCTATTGATTTTCACCACTAGCGAAGGCTTCCCTGAATTCACCCTGTGTTTCCCTTTTCATCGCTAAAAAGGGCTGCAGTACGCTACAGCTTCCCGCTCTACCAGGCTGAGCTACCGGGGATCGATCTATAAAAGAACAGGGGTATTATATCAGCTAGGAATCGAGTATTCCAGAGATCCATCCCATTATTTTTCTATGAATTTTTGCATCAGAAAATCTGATGGAAAATACTCCATATGGATGGATATTTTTCCGAATTTTTCGACTCTCTGTTTTATTTGCTACGATATATGGTTTGAGAAATTGTGATGTTGGTATACCAGCAACTTTAGACCAATAGTGTGTTGCCTTCCGATAATCAGAACCCGAATGAATCCAAATTGCTCCCCTAAATTTTTCTTCCGAAACATGACAAAATTTTCTAAACCAATTTGCCATAAATTTTATCAACAAAGGATCGCTGTTGGCAAAACCACACGCCTTGTCCCTTTTTGTTCCCTCAGCAGAGTACAAACAAATTCCCGCAATGAATACGTCTCTTGTCGACAAAGACCCTACTTCTTTCCTCCCCTCAGTTAACATATCGGAAATTTGTCGTAATCTTTTTGCCTGTTGGCGTTTTGCTCCTATTATTCGTCCGCGAGCTGAACCTGTAAGTTTATTCTTAAAAAGTCGAAGAGCTTGTCCTTCGGTAAGTGCAATGTCTCGACACCAATTACTTAAAGTGCTTTTAGGAACATTAATGCGTTTTTTGATTTCAGAGTAGGACAAGCCCTTTTTTCTTAATTGCTGCGCCTGTATTTTCTTTTCCAAATTTCCAAAGTAACCCATGTTCAAATTATAGTCCTGAACATAGGAACAATCAACTCATAGTTGCCCATACTACAACAAAGAAGATGTACTGTAGCATACTTGGTATACTTTCTACAGATGAAAATTTTACCCATCAGTGTGGTCATCCCCATGAAGAATGAGGCTTCCCTGCTTCCAGACTGTCTTGAGTCACTCCTTCAGCAAACAGTACTCCCCACGGAAGTGATCGTTGTTGACAATGGATCTACCGATTCATCATTGGATGTTGCTCGTTCATATGTGAAAAAATTTAAAGAAAGAAATGTTTCATTTCACATTCTTCAGGAAATGAACTCTGGAACCGGGCTTGCCAGACAAAAAGGGTGTTCATGTGCACAATCTTCTATTATCGCTATGACCGATGCTGATTCGCAACCAACATCAACTTGGATCGAACGAATTTCAGAACATTTTTCAACATCCTCTGATATTGCCGTAACTGGAAGACTTATTCTATTTGACGCTCCAACCCTCGTTCTTTGGATGAATCATATGCATCTTTTTGAGTTCTGGGAAAAAATAAAGAATCACATGTTCGGATTTACATCACTTCAGGGATTTAATTGCGCGGTACGTTCATCTGCATTAAAAAAGGCAGAAGGGTTTCGCAATACATTATTCCTCGGAATCAATCTTGAAGATTTTGAACTTGCAAGTAGACTCTCTCAGTTCGGGACTATTGGTTTTGATTCTTCAATCATTGTTCATACTTCGGCACGGTCATATGCAACACTTCTATCTGCGCTACACACAACGTTTAAACGGTGGAAAACGATATTTTATATTCTACGCAAGAGAATATGAGTATTTTAGCACAGGGAAAAGAACTTACATACCTGTTTTTGCAATAATAGATCCAAGCCAGGCATGATCAACACCCATGGGTTCTTCGTTTCCACGAAGTTCTCCCAAGTAAATAACAAATTCTTCGAATGTTGTTCCTGACCCTATTGCTCCTCTATCATCTTGTTCTACTTTCACTGGTGAATAGTTACCAGTAAAGTGATGAACAGCAAGTTCGACAACAATTTTTCTGGTGTTTTTATCCATATTCGGAAAGTATTGAGCGAGATATTGTTTTGCAAGTTTTGTACGCTCATTATTATGGATCGTCATTCTACTCCAAGTAATCCTGGAGCATTTTCCGCTTGCTCGGGTGCTTGAGCTTTCGCAGCGCCTTCGCCTCAATCTGCCGGATACGTTCGCGCGTGACGCCGAACTTCTGACCAACTTCTTCCAACGTCATCGGGCGAGCGCCGTTTAGTCCAAACCGCATTTTCAAGACCTTGGCCTCACGGTCGGTCAACGCACTCAATACTTCTTCAATGTTTTCTTTCAACAACCGCTTGCTCGTGGCATCGTACGGCGAGGTCTGCGTATCATCGGCAATAAAGTCACCCAAATAGGAATCGTCATCGTCTCCAATCGGTGTTTCCAACGACGTGGTTTTTTGTGAAATCTTTAAAATCTCGCGCACGCGGTCGGGGTCAATGCCTTCCATCGCGTCCGCGATTTCCTCGGCGGTTGGCTCGCGGCCCAAGTCCTGCATAAGCTTGCGGGAGACGCGCATCAACTTATTGATCGTTTCAACCATGTGAACGGGAATACGGATGGTGCGGGCCTGATCGGCAATCGCGCGGGTAATGGCTTGGCGGATCCACCACGTTGCGTATGTGGAAAACTTAAACCCTTTCGTCCAGTCATATTTTTCAACCGCGCGGATTAATCCTTTGTTACCCTCTTGAATGAGGTCCAAAAATGTCATGCCACGGCCAATGTATTTTTTCGCGATTGAAACCACTAGACGCAGGTTTGCATTAATGAGCTTCTGTTTTGCAACCGGATCGCCGCCGTCATTTCTCTGCGCCAAGTCAATTTCTTCTTCGCGCGTCAACAGGGGAATGCGGCCGATTTCTTTCAAGTACATGCGGACGGGGTCGGCAACGGAATGGTCATCAAGTGTAGACAATACTTCGAGTTCTTTCTCCAGGTCAGAAATGACGCCAGAATCTTCCTTCATCTGCTCTTCTTCAACGGTCTCGAACACGTCTACACCCGCGGTAAACATGGTGCCGTATAACCCATCCAACTCCTTGAGGTGATCTTCGGGATATGCAAATACACCGAGAATTTCTTCCTGTGTGATAAATCCTTGGTTTTTCGCGCGTTTGAGAAGATCGGCGATGCGTTGTTTGAGCGCACTCGCTTGGGCTTCTTTGCGGGCAGAGAGTGTTACTGGAGCTGGCCGCGGAGAGGTTGACTGTTTAAACGCACCTTGCTTAGGAGTATTTTGCTTGGAAACACCCTGCTTCGACGCACCGTGTTTAAAAGCAGCGTGTTTAGAGACACTATATTGTATGTTTTTAGTTTTTGGTGTATTTTTAAACCCGGACTTCGTTCGAACCCCGGATTTTTTGTGGGAAACGGTTTTTTTTGGCATAGTTTTCTTGGGTAATTTCTTGGGCATAGGCACGACCAAACACAACGACGTATCCTCATGATACCGCGCGCAGTGTACCAGAGAAAGGGGAAATGCGCAAGATATTTATAATGGCACCTATAATGGCATTTATAATGGCCCGTTTTCCCCCTCAAAAACTTGGATTTTTTCGCCAACGAGCACCAACTCATCCTGCAAGCTTTTGAATGTCTGTTCTTCTTCAGCGGTTTGCAGTGTTTTTTGTTCAAGTTCCGCCATTGTGTGCGCGATTTCCTGCATCCGCTCCTTAAGCGCCAAAACCGCGTGGCGCCGGCGGGCCTTTTCAAACTCCTTAATGACATTGCTATCATCATCTTCAAACTCGAGATACAAGTCGGATAACGGCTGCCGGAGTTCCTCTGGCAAAGACTGGGCAAATTTGGTGAGGTCGAGTGGCTGTGTTTCTATAAACCGCGCGAGGTGTTTGATGAGTTTGGCGATCACGGGCTCCTGCACACCAATATCAAGGAGTTGTACCACATATTTTTGCACGTCGGCCGGCTCCAAACGCAGGAGTAAAGAGCACAAATACCGCTCTAGAGACGTGCGGCTGGTGAACAATACCGTTGGGTTTTTTCGTATGTCTTGGTTTTCCTGCGGTGGTGTATTCCGAGGCGTAAAACCGGGGGAGAATTTGCGCTTCTGCAAATACTTTTCCAACTCTTTTTCCAATGCCTCTTGTTTGACGTCTAAATGTTCGGCCGCGTACTCAAGAAAATGCGCCTGTTCCACCGAGTTTTGAATCGAAGCAAGCACGGGAATGACTTCGTTAGTAATAAGCCGTTTGCCTTCACCAGTTTTACCTTCATCACCATGCGCGGTAAACGAAGAGTCAATGAGAAATGCATATACCGAGGCGGTTTTTTTGACCATGTCGCGCCAGATTTTTGGTTGTTCGCGCGCGATCACGTCGGGATCCTTGCCGCCAACGAGAGGAAGCACGCGTAGGCTTAACTCAAACGGGCGGGCAGTTTCAATCGCGCGCTTGGTTGCTTCAACACCAGCTGAGTCTGCATCCAGCGCCAAAATCACGCGTTTCACCGAACGCGACAACAACCGCACCTGTTTTTCGGTGAGCGCAGAGCCTTTAATCGCCACAACGTTCTGCGCACCGGCCTGGTACGAGGACAACGCGTCCAGTTCTCCTTCAACAACCAGCACTTCCTCTTCTTTGCGGATAAAGTTTTTGAGTACCGAGTAGCCAAACAATAACTCGCTTTTGTGATACAACTGCGTTTCCGGCGAGTTGATGTACTTCGCCTCTTTAATTTCCGGATCAAGCACACGGCCGGAAAAACCAACCACTTTTCCTTGAGCATCGGTCAATGGAAACATGATACGGCCACGGAAACGATCATACACATCACCCGCACCGATACCACTACTTGTGCCTCGCGTGCCTGTTTTGCGGATCACCAATCCAACATCTTCAAGCTCACGCACATCATACTTTTTTTTCTTTACTAAATAGTTGTACAACCCATCCCATGAGTTCGGCGCGTATCCAAGTCCAAATGTTTTAATCGTTTCACTCGTAATACCGCGGGTTTTCAAGTACTTACGGGCGGGTTCACCCAGTTTGTGTTCCGTTAAAACATAATGAAAGTACTCACGCGCGAGGTGGAGAACTTCATACAACCGTTTGCGGTGGGCATCTTCGGGACTAAACGCCTGCCTTTCTAACATAATGCCGGCGCGTTTTGCCAACATCTCCAACGCTTCAACAAACGTGAGCGAGTCATACTCCTGCACAAACGTTAACACATCACCCGATTTGCCACATCCAAAACATTTATACCGTTGAATTTCTAGCGTTGCAAAAAACGATGGCGTTTTCTCTGAATGAAACGGACACAGGCCTTTAAAGTTTTTTCCCGCCTTCGTGAGATTCACGCGCTCGCCAATCACCTGCACAATGTCAACCGCCGATTTTATCTCTTCAATTTGGGAAGCCATGATGCCCACAGTATATCAAATCTTCGAGTTATATTCGGGAGAGATTTTTCAGGCTGTTGCTCTTCATGATGATTCTTTCACTCACCAAGAATCCGGATTGGAAACGCGCAGTTGAGTGGGTATGGGCTGTAAGTTATCTTGTTGCAGCTGGAGGAAGTTTCTCTTCCGGATGACTACTAATATAATCAGTGACGGCTTGTGCAAACTCCACAAACGTGTCTGCTTGAATTTTCAGCAAAAACTCCCGTTCTTTTTCTGAGAAATTAAAACTTTTTAATAATTCGGCACGACGATGACCAAGAAGCCCTCTCCTGAGTGCATCACTAATAATAGCTTGTCCAATAACTCATTCCATTTCTCTTAGTGACATATTTTCTCCTCTCCTTTCGCATCATTTTACTACGACTAAACCGTGTTTTATACCACCAACAACAATCCAATCGTACTTAGCACCGCACCAATTATTTTTTTCACCATATCGCCGCGTTCCTTCAATATGATCATCCCAAGAATGACGATCAGCATGACACTCGACGCATTCATTGAGGCAACCTGTGAAGAGTTTGGTGCAATTTGGAGTGCGGCAAAAAAAGTGATCGCAGAAAGCGCATAAATTGCGCATGATAGAATTAATTTCCACGCTGTGTTTTTCTGCAAAAGCGGTTGCATGTGCTTCACAATGTGCCGGTCGGTGAGTGCTAGAAGAACTGTTGGAAGCAAAAACGCTAATGTTACGTATGGATAAAGAGAAAACGTCTGGAGTAAATATCTGTCATTTGTTGTTTGCACACCAAAAAAGAGTGCTGCGAGTATTGTGATCCATGCATACTTTCCAAAAGATATTTTTGTTGATTTTAAATTGACCAACACAATACTCAAGAGAATAAGAAAAGTTCCTATAAATTGCTTGCCCTGTAATCCTTCATGTAAAAAGATCGTTGATGCAAAAACACTAAAAAGTACTTTACTAGAAAATAAAATCGTGACAAACGAGGCTTCTAAATGTTTGAGCGCAGTCGAAAACATAAAATTGCCCATCGTGTATAAAACAATCATCAATAAAAAATTCGGGATGATGGAACCCAAAGCCGGAAGGCGCATATCCATCGTCGCAAATCCAAACATACCGATGAACAACCCCGTTATTGTTGTGAAAAGAACAGAAAATGCTTTTGGATCACTTGTGTCTTCTTTAAGAAGGATACGTTGAAGGAGAATGGAGAAAGCATATGTTACAACACTGATAAACATGAGTATCTGCCAAGACATAGGGATATGGTAACACAGAGAAGTCTTCCGTGTGGATTACTTCGTTGAAATAAAGTTCAAGATATTTGAGAGAAGCGACCGCCGTTGAGCAACGATTTGACCATCGTCCGGAGAAACATACGCTGTTGTTTGCACCATTACAGGAATGAAGCCGAGTACACGTATTTCTTTTTCTCCTTCTATGCGATACGCCAGTTCACCCTCAAACGTTTCGAGTTGAACGGGAGAAGTTTGCACAGATTCGCTCACAATAGTCGTGAGAACTCCTTGGGAAAGCATGTTCTGAACAGCAACGTCAGGCAAAGTGGTGACAGTTTTCTGTCCGGCTGGCGTTGTTACAACAAGTCCGTTTGTTGTGGGATCAATCGAAAGTGGGAAGTTTGTCCGCGTGCGAACTCCTTTGTGTTCAAACTCAATCTCTCCCTCCTTCGATGCAACTTCAATGTCTTCCTGCTCAAAAAGACCCTCCGTTTCCTCTTTTTCTTGTTCGCTTGCTTCTTTCTCATTTCCTTTTTTGTCTTCAGTTTTTAATAATAACTCTCCATCTTTGACTTCATATTTGAGTTTCACATCTGGATTTTCGATTTCAAGTTTGAATTTTCCATTGTCCTCAGCTTTTGTTTTCACTTTCCGGTTGCCTGTTTGAATTTCAAGCTCCTGTTTTGTTCCTTCCCGCTGAACATTCACCGATGTATTCGATGTACCTGATGAAGTTTCTTGTTTTTGCTGTTCTCGTGAGCGCTCTTCCGATTTTTTTGTTTCTTCATTGGTTTTTTCTGTCTTTTGTTCGAACTCATCACCCAATACCACTCCAGCTGTGTATTTCGTCATCACCGGAGTTTTTGCGGCAACAATGGTAAAAGAAGTAAGAAGGATTCCAAGAAAAAGACTTGCTGTTGTTGTGTTTTTTAGAGTGAACATATGTTTTTTCATGTGGTGCTAGCGTAACGGATAACAGGGGAGAATGCAAATGATTATTTTACCGTAATATGGAGGCGTGCGAAGTCCAAGTATGACGGATACTGCAAAGACGTGCTGATCTGCACACGGTAAAGTTTGTTTCCCGCATCCAAAGTAATGGGTTGCGACTTCACCATTGTGCTTACGCCGGCGCTTGTGGAAACTTCAGTAAGCCAAACCGGATGATCGTCGGTTTTATTGTAGAGCCTGGCATACATCGTTCCATTCGCAACAGGAATGCGCATGCCTGCCTCAAAAATAACACTTACAATGGTGCCATAGTTGGCTGGATCGATCATTGTATCGGTGCCAGAAACGTCTTCCCATTTATTGTTTTGCGTGAAGCCTGTGCCAAACGGAATATAGTATTCCTTTACTCCCGAAGTTGTTTTTGGCGTCGAAGATTGCGCTTTTGTAGATGTTTTGAGCGATAACGACGCCGTTGCTGATTGAATCACATCAATACATGCTCCAGAACAGGCGAGTTGTTGTGGTAATGCTTGCTGTGAACCTTGTTGAAGTTTAGAAGAAAGGTACTCTGTTGTTTGTTTGAGTTCTGTAATGGTTTGATTTTGTGTATACGCGAGGAAAAAGAGATATGCAAACAGTGCAACCGTTGTTACTCCACAACCGATGAAGAGACCCCGCAGGCGAAACCGCATACTCTTATTATGGCACTATTCACTCAAGCAGTACAAGATGTTGCCCGGCGTGGACTCGAACCACAATGACGACATTCAGAGTGTCGCATCCTACCATTAGATGACCGGGCATCAATACAGGAGAATTTTACCAGATTTTTAGGCGAAAAGTGAGCGGGCTTTCTCGAGTCTTTGGAATGTTTTTTCTTTCCCTAGCACCTCTATTGTTTCAAAAAGCGGTGGGGTTGCGGTTTTTCCGGTGACCACAATACGGAGTAACATAAAGTATTGACCTTTATTCCAGTCGTTTTTTTCCTGAAGACTGCGGAGTACCGCTTCAATTGACTGAAGTGTCCAGTCGGTCTTTTTAAGCGCTTCAATTGATGAAAGTAATTGTTGCGCGATGAGGGCATCGTCTGCTTTTTTAAATTGAAGTGCTTTTTTATCCACGACAATGTCGCGGTAAAAGAAATCTGTTAATGATTCAACATCCGCTAATAAAACAAGACGATCACGGATAAGTGGGAGAATCGTGTCAAACTTCTTTTTGGGGAAATCACTTGGCAAAAATGGTTCCAACCGCTTCTTTAACTCCGCAGCGCTGAGCTTTTCCCGAATGTATAGGCCATTCATCCAGTTGAGTTTATTAAAATCAAAGACCGGAGCTGTTTTTTGCATACGGTCAATCGCGTAGTGTTTCAAAAAGTTTTGCAGGTCAAATACTTCTTCGTGTTCGGGGTGCGACCATCCCAACAGACACAAAAAGTTCACAAGCGCTTCGGGTAAGTATCCCTTTTTCATATAACTGATCAACGATACATCGTTCTTGCGTTTGGAAAGCTTGCTGTGGTCTGGGTTGCGCAGTAACGGCATGTGCGCAAACTGCGGAATCTCCCATCCAAACATGGTGTACAACGCAATATGTTTTGGTGTTGAACTGATCCATTCCTCACCACGCATCACATGGGTAATCTTCATCAAGTAGTCATCAACCACCACCGCGAGATGGTATGTGGGGAAGCCGTCGGACTTTATCAATACTTGGTCATCAACAAGCGCGTTCTCAAACTCGATGTGTCCGCGGATTAAGTCCTCCCACTCGGTTTTCCCTTCGTCTGGCATATGAAGGCGGATCACATGCTTTTCTTTTTGCGCGCGCTCTTGTGCAACCTTGGGATCCAACTGCTTGCACCGGCCATCGTACATGGGGAGTTTCCCCGCTTTTTGCTGGGCATTACGCATCGTTTCCAATTCCGCTGATGTGCAAAAACAGTAGTATGCGTGACCTTTTTTAATTAACTCTTCGGCATACTTTTTATAGATATCCAACCGCTCGGACTGCTTATACGGCGCGTACGGTCCACCAATATCTACCCCTTCAGCGTGTGGAATTCCCAACCACTTCAGTGAGTCATAGATAACCTGTTCAGCACCTTCAACAAACCGCGCGCGGTCGGTATCCTCGATGCGGATGATAAATTGGCCGCCATGTTGATGTGCAAACGCGTAGTTAAACAGCGCAATATATCCCGTAGCAACATGGGCAAGACCCGTCGGGGAAGGGGCGATGCGGGTACGGACGGTTTTGGTTTTTGATGTGGCTGTCATAATTTTCTCTAGATTTGTTCTAGTGCGATTATATCGCAACCTCTCTATGATTTGCTATGATGGCTGTATGACTCCAACCGAGGTTCCTCAGGCAAGTTTGAGCAACGTTGCGTTTATCGCGCGCAACGCGATTAAGTATGGCGCGTTTCTTCTTGCTTTTTTTATCATTGGCCGGGTGATTTTAAACATGAGTTTTTCGTTATATCGCTTGCTGAATCCACCCAAACCACCGGAACCAACGTATGGCTTTGGCACCCTCCCATCATTAACGTTTCCTCAATCGCCGTTCCAGATAAAAACATATACACTCCAAACAAAAGATGGATCGCTTCCTATGCTTGCCAACCAACTGCCGGTTTATTTCATTCCCGTTGGCCGGGCGAGTTTGTTCTCTTCGGACAATGCAAAACAGGTTGCGGGTGATCTTGGTTTTGAGTTCCCACCAGAGCAAGTCTCGGAAACAGTGTACCGCTGGAAACGTACAACGCCGCTGACCTCAACGCTTGAGATGGATATTGTTTCACAGAATTTTACGATGAGAACGGATTGGTCCACCGATCCAAACTTTTTAACGAACAACCGGAAACTTCCCACACAAAGCGAGGTTGCAAACCGCGCGCGTGGGATTCTGCGTGACGCAAGCCTTCTTCCCGACGACATGGCGACGGGAGAAGCACGGATAACACTTCTCAAAAGTTCCGGTTCTTCATACACTCCCGCGGTAAGTTTTTCTGAAGCCGACTTCGTCCAAGTTGATCTTTTCCGCACAGCGCTTGGACTGAGATATCCTGTATTCCGTCCAGATCCGTCTAAAGGGAGTGCGCGGATGATTTTTTCCGGAAGTGAAGAAAAAGATTTGAGCGTTGTTGAAATGGAGTTTATGCATTTCTCTGTTGAGTATGACCGAGCCGAAACGTACGGCCTTGTTTCTACGTTAGAAGCGTGGAAACAACTGCAAGCGGGCAAAGGATATGTCGCGTATGTTGACCAAAATGTTACAAGCGCTGTGGTGCGGAATGTTGCGTTGGCATACTATGACTCTGATACACCGCAAAATTATCTCCAACCGATCTATGTGTTTACCGGAGATAACAACTTTTTTGCGTACGTTCCCGCGGTGGCTCAACAAAGTTCGACGGGAAAAAAATAGTTCTTCGATTTTCTCTACTTTTCTTCAAACTGAAATGTTTTCCATGTGTAGTTACTAAACGCCCATTCGATTAAGTATTCTGTTTCTCCAAATCGATCGTCGCTTTTGAGCACCACACTAATAATCGTGTGCCCATTACGTGTAACCTGTGCCACTAAACACTCACCGGCCTGTGTCGTCCATCCTGTTTTAATCCCTTCTAAACCAACAACTTTCCCAAGCAGTTTATCTGTTGATTGAAGCTCATGTGTGATTTGGTTTGTTGTATCAGTCACAACTGCTTTTTCAAGTTTGACCGTATCGCGGACAAACGGATACGTCATTGCAACTTTTGCAAGTGTCGCGATATCACGCACCGTTGTTACGTGACCATCCTGCTCAACGCCAGAAACGTTTTTGTATGTTGTGCGTTCCATATGAAGCGCTTGTGCCTTAGTATTCATCGCTTCCACAAACTTTTCATACCCGCCGGAGTATGCCTCAGCCAGCGCGTATGCCGCATCATTCCCACTGGAAATTAACAAGCCTTTCAGCAAGTTTTCTACTGAAATTTTTTCGTTTGCCTGCAACTTCATCGTGCTTCCCACCGCCTGACTCTCTTTTGTGATCGTAACAACTTTATCCAATTGAAACGTATCGAGCGCAACAACGGCGGTCATGAGTTTTGTGATCGAAGCAGGAAAAAGTTGTGTGTCAGGATTTTTGGAGTACAAAATCGATCCAGACTCTTTATCAATCACGATTGCCGCATACGCCGAAAGCCGTGGTATGTTGAGCCGGTTTTTGGAGACTGGAACTACAGCAGAGGTTGGAATAACTAATGACGTTTCGCGGATGACAGGAGTGCCGCGGTGAAGATTAAGTTGCTGAATTGCGTTTGACCCGGGTTGAACCAAAAGAAGGATAAGGAAAAGAATGAGGGTAAGTTTGATGCGGGAAGACATGGGGATATTATGACAAAAATAATGAACCTCCGCATGAATTCTTAATTTATCTTGACAAATACGTGCTTTTTCGTATACTGTCCGTATTCTATAAAGGAGGAGCTATGGCATGGATTGGAGAAACGCTTCGACGAGGGAGAAACAAGGCGATTAAAGCTTTAACTCAAGCTGGGGAAACGAGGGATCAAAGAATTCTACAAGAAAATACCCTTCAACGAGAAATTGATGGCATTAAAAGAAGAGTTGATGAGATTCTTTTCCCTCTTTTCCAAGAACTCAAAGACCACGGTTATCCTTTTTCCGTAGAAAGTGGAGAGGCTTCTGTTATTTGGAGAAATTCTGACTTAGGAGTGATAAGAGTATGTATCAAGCTCCCTGATCTCCGCACACAACCCTCCTTGGAAGTGTTTTCTTATCCTTCGACTGTTCTTTGTGCAAACATAGACTATGGCGAAGGTCAAAAAACACTAGGATTATCCGAACAACATAGGGGAAATCTTGCCTTGGGTAATGTTTTGCAGCATGTGCAAGAGTTTCTTAAATCTTGGCTGGCACAAAAAGGTGCGTATTTACAATATTTAGAAGGTAGAAGTCAAGGATAACGAAACTATTTATTCTCTTTGACTTCCATCCCTAACTCCTTCATCTGCTCTTTACTCACTTCTGTTGGCGCGTCCATCACCGCGGTGCGGCCGGTTGACGTCATTGGGAACGCAATTGTTTCTTTCAAGTTGTTTTCGCCCGCCAACAACATGACTAAGCGGTCAATACCAAGCGCAATCCCACCGTGCGGAGGCGTTCCCACCTCAAACGCTTCGAGCATGTGGCCAACACTCGCTTCAATCTCGGCATCCGAGTAGCCCATCGTGCGGAATGTCGCACGTAACACTTCCGGCTTATGCGCGCGGATGCTTCCGCCACCAGCTTCATACCCATTACACACCAAGTCATACTGCGCGGTGATGATTTCGCCAGTGTGCTCGCCTTTCACATGCCACTCTTCGTGTTCCGGAATTGGCGCGCTGAATGGATTATGCGTGAACGTCCACCCACTCTTGCTATCACGAACTTCTGCAGCATCTTTTTTATCTACTTTCTTAAAGAACGGAAACTTCACCACCCACGCAAAGGCGAGTACTCCCGCCTTTTTTTCTTCTTCCGTGCGCACATCAAACTTATCCGCGCCAAACTTCTTCATCACATCGGCATACTCAAAAACGGGAAAGGGGTCTTGTTTGATTTTTCCGCCTACCGCGGTTACTGCAGACTTCACCACCTGTTCAACCAACGCCATCACATCGTGTTGTTCAACAAAACTCATCTCCAAGTCCAACTGCGTAAACTCAAACCCACGGTCTGCCCGAAGGTCTTCATCGCGGATACACCGCGCCATTTGGAAGTACCGTTCAACGCCCGCCGTCATTAATAACTGTTTATACTGCTGAGGACTTTGGGGCAATGCATAGAACTTTCCTGGATAAAAGCGGGATGGAATCAGGAAATCTCGCGCGCCTTCTTTGGTTGATTTCGTGAGCATCGGCGTCTCAACTTCAACAAAGTCCTCAGTGTAGAGGGCTTCACGGAACGCGCGGATAAATTTGGAGCGTAACTTTAGCATCGAGTTCAAGCGGGAACGCCGCAAATCCAAATAGCGGTACTTCAACCGAGATTCTTCGTTGATTTCATATCCGTCACCCTCAACTTGGATGGGAAGTTCTTTTGCGGTGTTCAGAATGCGATACTCTTGTACATCAACTTCAACCGTTCCTGTTTCAATCTGCGTATTCACCATGTTTGCCGGCCGCTGCTTTACAATACCAGTCACTTCAATCACCGACTCCGTGGTCAGTTCACCCATTTTTTGGTACCCCATGCACTGCACAATACCAGACCGGTCGCGCAAATCAATGAAGGTCAATTTCCCATGGTCACGCTTTGTCGCAACCCACCCTTTGAGGGTGATCGTTTTGCCAACCTGCACAAGCGACTCTTGGATTAATACTCTGTTTCCGTACTCCATAGTTCCTCCATTGTATGTATTCGCCTACAAAAAAGCACGAGCCCTTGTGCGAAAGGGTCTTCGTGCTGAAGACGGTGCCACCTTGTCGTTTCTCTTTCCTGCTATACCGGGCTTACCCGTCCGCCTCTGGCGGCTTGGCTCACCTGGTGTCGGCAGGGTCATCGCCACATATTCTTTTTTCAGTGTACCAGAAAATCACACGTTGACAAGCAGTTTTTTGGTTTGTATGATACCCAAGATTATGAACCAGTGGTATCGTCTTTCCATTCAAGGCAAATTTGTCCCGCACGCGGGGGGAGGTTTGGTGGAATAGTACGATAGAAAAAGCAAAGAAACAACCAAACCTCCGAATTAACCCGGAGGTTTTTTTATGCTTTATTGCATAGAGGAGAGGGGGTGAGTACTATGCTGGGAACAGCGCAATCATCAGAAATGAACAACCTGCAAGCCTGGAAAGAACATGGGTCTAAGAAAGCCGCGGCCTTATTGGTTGCGCTTATGCTTGAACAAGCAAAGGATAAGAAAGAAAAGATTGATAGGTTGCAGGAAAGTAAAAGTGTATAATAACAAAGTTTGTGAATATAGAAGGAGGAAATATGAATGAAAATGGGGAAAAAAATTATTACATGTTAAACGGAAAACCTGTAGCTGTAATGAGCGACGAAGATCCATTTGCTGCCACGCGCGCGGGAAAACTTGATCCTAAAGAAAAAACACCATACAGACTTGGTGGACAACTTGTTCGAAGAGTCGATGATGGAGAAATCGCATATATGAGTGAATGAAGAAACAGCTATTAAAGCAAGGGTTTATTGCATCCTTATATCCTTCGCCACCCCTTGCACTTCTTTTCTCCTGTTCCATACGTTAAGTTTTAACTGAATCGCTAGATCAAATAGCTCACCTTTGGCTAAGCGCTCACATGCTTCGCCCATGCCAAATGCAAGTACAGTTAAAAATTGCTTTGGATCATTCTCTGGCTGGACCACTAACTTACAATGCTGAGATTCTTTTCCAATCCGCCGTGCCTCAATCAACCGTCCTCTGCGTACACCAAAAAGAGGTGTTACATTCCCAGCACCATGCGGTTCAAACTCCTCCAGCGATTTTACTGTTTTTTCAGAAATAAGGTCCCATGGTAGTTCACACTCCACATCCAGTTTCTTCTGTAGCAATTCGAGACCAATTTGCTCTTTCGCCAAAACTTCTAATCGCTTTTTAACTTTCGCAATATTTTCTGCCAGCAGTGAAAACCCCGCGGCCATAGGATGTCCACCAATATCAATGAGGTCATCGCGGACTTGGCGCAAAAACTCAGTGATATTCACACCCGCAATTGAGCGCGCACTGGCTTTTGCAGTCGTTTTCCCGCGTGCAATCGCAATAGCAGGTTTTCCAAACTCCTCTGCCAACTTACCCGCAATCAGCCCGATCACTCCTTCGTGAAACGCCTCATCCTCAATAATAATGACGCGCTCGGTTATCCACAGATTTTTTTGCAGTTTCGCTTTTTGGATAAACTGGAACGTCATGTCCTGCCGCAGGGTATTCGTTTCCTGAACCGCTGAAGCAAGCGCTTGTAGTTTTTGCGTATTTTTTCCACATAACAACCGAAGCGCATCTTTGGGGTCGCCAACTCTTCCCATTGCGTTGATACGTGGGGCAATTCCATAGTTAATCGTGTATGTATTCACGTCCTCTTTTTTAATACCAGCAGTGTCCATCAACATATGGAGGCCTGGACGGGTGGTGCGCCGGATAGCTTCAATGCCAAACTTTGCAAAACTTCTGTTTGCGTTGAGGAGAGGAACTTGGTCGGCGATTGTCGCAATACCACACAAATCGAGCAATGATTCCGCTTTTTTTGGATTGAGCGCGCGGGCAAGCATCCAAGCGGTTGTGGTTCCACATAATGCGGTGGTATGTAAAATAATATCGGCTACAGGAGCTCCGCGAACGTCGAGCTGATGATGATCGGTCAAAATCGTTTTCACACCGAGCGTTTTGAGGTGTTCAAATGCATCGTGCGCGACAATGCCGTTATCAACCGTAATGAGAAGATCAGGTTTTCCGTGTTCGCTCACAAGATCGGTGATCGCCTTGATAGAAAGGCCATATCCATGCCGCTCGCGGTCGGGGATAAAGGGGAGCGCATGAATCTCCATCTCAAATAATGTTTCCCACAGCACTGCAGTTGCGCAGATTCCGTCTGCATCATAGTCGCCGAACACAATGACGTTCCATTTTTTTTCTTTTGCTTCGGTAATGAGTGCTACAGCACGTTTCATCACACTACCATCAAGCCCAACATCTTTTAACGATAACTCGAGCGGGGAGACTGGATGTAAAAAGTTTTCTTGTGATTTTTTTGTTGTAAGACCGCGGTTTTTCAACAAGACCGCGCGAAGCTCATCTTGAGTTTTTGGCACACCTGGGGAAAGAACATTCCAGACCATGCGAGTATGATATCATCACCTCATGGCATTTACGCTCCCCGGCCCAGTTAAAAAGATTCTTTCAACCATGAAATCCGGCGGTTTTGAGGTGTATATTGTGGGCGGCGCGGTGCGCGACCTTTTACTTCATACACCAACCAAAGACTGGGACTTTACCACCAACGCCACCCCGGAACAGGTGCAAAAACTTTTCCCCGACAGTTTTTATGACAATAAGTTCGGCACGGTCGGCATCGCGGGAAAATATCTTGATGATCTTGAAAACCCGGAAGAAATATATGAAATCACGACGTATCGTTCCGAGGGTATGTATACAGACCATCGGCGGCCGGAAAAAGTGGAGTGGGGTAGTTCTATTACGGATGATCTTCAGCGGCGCGACTTTACGGTCAACGCGATCGCGCTTGATATTGATCAAAAAATTATTGATCCATACGATGGTCAAAAAGATCTTTCTGCAAAAATCATCCGCGCAGTCGGGGATGCCAATACTCGTTTTACCGAAGATGCCCTGCGTATGATGCGGGCAATCCGGTTTGGTGCTCAACTTGGATTCACTATTGAAGTAAAAACACTGGAATCTATTCAGAAAAATGCGGACATGATTCAACATATTAGTTGGGAACGGATCCGCGATGAGTTTTTGAAGATTCTGATTTCAGACCACTCTGTTGACGGCATTGAGTTACTCGCCTCAACGGGTGTATTGAAACATATCTTGCCAGAGTTATTGGCAACAAAAGGCGTAGATCAGGCACATCATCATATTTATGACGTGTGGACGCATACGCTGAAATCCGTGCACGCATGTCCATCTCAAGATCCTATTGTCCGATTTGCCGTTTTACTTCATGACATTGCAAAACCGCAAACCGCGAAAGATGTGAAAGAAGTCGTTACGTTTTATAACCACGAAGTGCTTGGCGCGCGTGTTGCCAAAGATGTTGCAACCCGCTTCCGTTTTTCTAAAAAAGATATTCAACGCGTGTTTACACTCGTGCGCTGGCATATGTTTGTGTATGATCGGCGCGTTACGGACGCGTACATCCGCCGATTTATTCGCCGCGTCGACGTTGATAACCTCGATGACATGATTGATCTGCGTATTGCCGATCGATTGGGAAGCGGTGCCAAACGTACGAGTTGGAGATTAGAAGAACTACAGGAACGGATCAAAGAACAGTTAAAAGTAACGTTCACGATGAACGATATGGCGGTTGATGGGGGAGATGTAATGAAGACGTTGAAGCTCAAGCCGGGACCGGAAGTTGGAAAGATACTCCACACATTATTCGCAGAGGTGGAGAAAGATCCGAGTAAAAACACAAGGGGGTACTTACTGGGAAGAGTGAAGGAACTAAAAGATTAACGTTTCTTTTTCTTTTTTAGTAGTCTTTCTGTTTGTTATCTTCGCCTGCTACTTCGCGGATCATCCGTTTCAAGTGGGTTGAGTACATTGAGCGCATGTACTATGCTACGCAATTCTGTACTACGTTCCCCGATAAGATCTGTTGGATCAACAAGAATTAAACCGTATTCTTTCTCCAAATCAAACATTCCTATTGAAATTGCATGTGCCATACTTCCACGCCTCTTTACATCTTGATATACTTGGGTATAAAGTTCGGGATTTGTAACAACCACAAACTCCCCATCAATATTAGAAAGACGCTGAATGCCCACAATAAGCCCTGGTGTTACTCTTCCCTCTGCAATCGCTTTCTGAAGACTGTTACCTTTATTAAGAAAATACAACATTGGTTCAATTTCTCCAGTACGTCTTTTTTTTCTTTTATCCATTCATGCATTTTCCTCCTTTTCCTTGACTCTTCCGCCCATTATACTACTTCGCCTTTTTCCGTCTACTGTGCAAGCTATCCCAAATCACCAGCAGGGGAGCCGCGGTAAATGTTGAAGAATATGTGCCCGTAATCGTTCCTATTAGAAGTGCAAACACAAACCATCGGATTGTCTCGCCACCCAACAGCCACAGCGCTAATAACATAAAGATAATCGTGAGCGAGTTGTTGAGCGACCGTGAAAGTGTCTCTGTTACCGCGGTATCAATCATTTCAACATAGGTGAGCCCGCGCTCTTTGCGTCGAAGCTCACGGATGCGGTCGTACACCACAATAGTGTCGTGCACCGAAAATGACAAGATTGTTAATACCGCCGTCACAAACAATACATCAACTTCAACATGGAGAAAGTATCCAAGGAGGCTAAATGTACCAATCAACACAAGCATATCGTGGAACATCGCAAGCACCGCGCATACCCCGTACCGCATTTCTTTAAACCGGTAAGCAACATATAACATGATGCCACCCGCAGACAATGCCACCGCGACCAACGTTTTCACCAATAGCTCACGTCCTAGCACCGGCCCAACCGTTTCATACCGGACTTCTTCAACTAATTCATTTGCCACTTGGAGTTTTTGCACTGCTTCGTCTTTTTTTGCTAGTTCAATAGGGACTGTTTTGATGAGAACATGGCTATTTTTCAGCATACGTACTTCGCGGATATCTAATACACCTTCTGTTTCTTTTTTCAGCGCTTCTTCGGTAATTGCGTTGTGATTTTTATCAATAATCTTTAGTTCGAGTTCTGTTCCGCCGGTAAAATCAATGCTGGGACACAGACCAAACAACACCAGCGACACAACACCCGGCAAAATGACCAAACCAGATAAGGTAAAGTACAGCCAGCGGAGTTTCATGAAGTGGATCATGCTCGGGCTCCCTTTTGTATATCTGTTTTTTCTATATTTTCTTTCAAGAATAACCGCAAAAAGGTGCGGGTAACCACAATGCCGGTAAAGAGGCTGACAAAAATACCCAGTGCTAGGGTAAGCGCGAATCCGCGAACCATTCCACTGCGATTGAGAAACTCAAACTCGAATGGATTGAATAAAATAAAACAGGTGAACAGTGTTGCAACGTTGGCATCTTTAATACTGTCCCATGCGCGACCAAACCCCAATGTCATTGCTAAATCAAACGGCTTACCCATCCGCAGTTCTTCTTTCATGCGCTCAAAAATCAGAATATTGCTGTCTACTGCCATGCCAATAGAGAGGAGGAGACCAGCAATGCCGGGAAGCGTTAATGTAACCGGTACAAGTTTATAAATCGCAATCGTGATGAGCGCGTACACACCAAGGGCTAAATCTGCCAGCAATCCTTTCCATCCATAGTACAACACCATAAAAAGTGCGACTAAACCAACACCGACCAAACCAGCAATCGCGGTTTTTTGAACCGCTTCTGTACCCAGACTGGCATCTACCGTTTCCTGCTGAACAATCGTGATGGGAACTGGCAGAGCGCCCGCGTTTAATTGGATACTCAGCTGTTTCGCGTCGTCTACCTTGAAGCCGCCGCTGATGACCGCACTCCCATTCACAATGGGCTCGTTCACCACCGGAACAGAAACAGGGAACTCGTCAAGAAAAATTGCCACCCGCTTTTTGATGTTGCGCGTCGTGATCTCGGCAAACTTCTTTTTTCCTTCATCATTAAACTCGATATTTACAACCGGTTCGCTGGTTTCGCTGCTGAACTGCACGGTCGCACGCTTGAGATCTTTTCCTGTTAAACCTGTTGGCACAAAATGACCGCCAAGGAGCTGATCAATTGTACCCGGAGTCAGGGGGGCGGAGCTGCTCGCCTCCTCGCGAAAATCCAGCTGAGCGGTGGACCCAATAATTTGAACAGCCTGCTGCGTATTGGTAACACCCGGAAGCTCAGCAATAATGCGATAGGTTTCACCAAGCCGAGAAGTTTTCACGGCAGACTCACCCACACCAAACAAATCCACACGGCGGGAAATGACATTGCGAGCGCTTTCCAACGCGGTTTCCCGGTCTGCCTGCGCGATCTTACTCATATCCGCTTCTAACACAACACGCGTGCCTCCACGAATATCCAATCCCATCTTGAACTCTAAATCGCGTTTAAACGGAATGCGCAAACGTGAAAGATCGAGGTGCGGCCGCTGAAGTGTGTACGACACCGTTTTCCCCATCGCAGAAAACTTGATTGGAATCTCTTTTGGCATCGCAAGCACAAGTGAAATGATTGAAACTACCATGATAAAAAGAAGTGATCGGATCGGGCGTTTCGTCTTCATGGCAGGTTATTGAATGGTGGGCTTTCTCTCCAACATCTCTTCTTCCTCACCAATCACCATGACACGTGGAAGCTCTAAAATACCAAGAAGGAACGGATCGCGGCGTTGTTTGCGGAACATAAACTCATCTTCGGTCATCACGGTGTAGTTGATTTCAAATCCGCGGAGTTTTTCCTCTGTGCGTACAATTGCTGCAAGCTCCGGCAAAACAACATCGCCAACCATCAAGATATCTACTTCGTCATTCGCGCGTTTTTCATGTTTCGCAAACTTGCCCGTAAACATGACGTATTTTATTGTTCCAAGCTTTTTTCTGTTTTTCTTGATTTCATGCCCAATTCCGGTTGTTTTGGCAACAAGCCGCATGAGTTCTGGGTAAAAATCATACGCGGGGTTGAGGAAATAATACTTCCGGTTTCCACGCTCTTCCATTTTCACCATACTTGCGGTCAACATGCGGTCTAGTTCACGGCGGACTGCATTAATCTCTTCGTCTGTTTTGCGTGTAAGTTCGCGGACATACCACATTCCGGTTGGTTGCTCAAAAAATACTTGAAGAAGCTTCACGCGAACTTTGGAAAGAATAAAGTCTGATAAATCGGCCATATATGCTCCTTACGGCAGGAATTGTGTATATATTTGTGTGCAGGATTTGATCGTATTCGCACACTTTATGTATGCAACGATCTAGCGCAAACTATACACCATTTATTTGGAAACGAAAAGTACTCAATGAGACTCGGTCGTTATTTTTTCTTGACAAGACTTCGTCATTACCTTAATGCCGAAAAAAATGTCTCGCTTTAGTACGCCGGTGCAACTTCTTGATTCACTGCCGAGATCCAGATCATGCCTCGGACAAACTGAATCTGTTTGCCGCGGGAATCGGTAAAGATAAGTCTGCCGCCGTCACGGGTTTTCTTTGTCCACGTTGCCTGAATTGCTTCACCGTTCTGAAACACCCATGCCTTCCCCGTTCCGATCGTTTGCAAGTAGTTGTGATGGTGAATATCAATGGACGACAACTCTTTGACTTGCATGATCACGACGTTTTTCACTTCAATCTGCTTACTTGTGCTGAGATCAACATCTGACTGTTCGGCAACGAAGCGCTTGTACATATTCGCCGCTTTGTCATATATCCACTTCACATCGAACTCTTTGTACCCGCTCCAAAATTCATTGGAGACTGTTGAAACCGTACCCCGCTTCGCTCCTTCAGCATCATCTTGGAACATCCACTCAACAAACCCTGTGCGCCAATCTTTTCCTGGAACAACTTTTCCTCTCAGTTTGACGTCTGGACTTAAGTTGGTGTATCCGCGTTTTGCGCTAATCGCCCAAAGCCGCTCTGTACTGGACTCCATTGTGTGTTCCGTCGCCAAGTCGTCTTTACCCGGGAGACGGTTGTAGTTGCGCACAAATGTTGGATACCCCAACGAAAACTGATTAAGGTCGTTGCGCATCGTCCACCCATAGTCACTCAAATGCTCAAGCGCGCGGACACGTGGATCGGTGTCATCGCCGTTTGCACCGCCAACGTGCACATAGAGCGGCAAATTGTAATCAAACGCCCAGTCAATAAATGCCTGGCGGGCTGAACGCACCGGCGCAATCAACACATCTTTCGCCTGCGCCTCACAATAGTACATCGCCATAAACCGCGTAATACCCCCTTCAACCACCGCTTCATACACCACATCGGCTTTACTCAAACCAGACTGCGGGCGGGCATCAACATGGTTCTCAACCATGACCGCGAGCGGCCGGCGGACATCCCATGACTGCTTTTCTGCCTCGGTGTACATCTTGCCATTTAACGGACACGCTTGATTTTTTGGAGCTTCCGGAGCAATGACAATGCGGTTGGATGGATCCGGGGTCGGAATTGCTTCAGTATGAAAATTTGTTGGACTCAGAAGACCTCCGCCTTTGCCTATATTCGCAAACGCAACATATGAAACACCCGTTGAAACGAAATAAAGGATAATGCCAGCAACAATCGTATTCTTCATGAGTTTCCTTTCATTTCTTTTTACATTACCAAGTTGGCTTTCATTACGTTAGCCGTGTTTTTTTGACGCAAGAGAGATCGCCTCCCGCTCCTCTTTCGAGAAGCTGTCGTTTTTTCCCTCTAGTTTGCCTTCTACACGGACTTCTTTTGCGTAGACACGTGTGTAGTCGCGGTTATGCAGTGATGTTATCACAAATCCCTCACCGTCCGCATCCAATAAGCTTAACACAAAACTTTGATTTCCGCCTGTCTCGCCAAACGGGTTATACCGCACAAGCGCCGTTTTTTGAATGTGCTGTTTTTCTTCTTTTTCATTATGCTGGATACGTTCGCCCAATTGAGTGAGCTTGGCATGATCGGCGTCTAATTTTGCATCCATTGTTTCCAAGAGTGTTTTCATGTCTTTTTTTGAAATTCCAATCGTCATTTTTTGGAAAAAGGTGCGGAGCTTGAGAAATAAAACAGTAATAACGAGGAGCCATGTTGCAAGCGCCGCGGAAATAACAAGTGCGATAATTTGTAAAGCGTCCATAGGGGTATTCTATAGTACAATGCCCATATGGGACAACATCGCACGCGAAAACAAAAAGAATTGGCGCAACTTCGGCGGCATAGTGGGGCAGAAAAACTATACTCGCTTCAAGCGCTTTCACCACAAACAATGAAAATTTCGGAGAAAAAAGGTGGTAAGTCGCCGACTTTAGGCCTTCAAAAACAACAAAATCTTTATATTGTCCGCGACATGCTAAAAACACTTGTTGTGAGTGTGGTGATCATCGCACTGCTCGCAGCCGCGTGGTGGAAATTCCGCTAAATCTTTACCTCGCACGATGTTTATATAATGAGCTTGCCGTTTTTGAGGATTGTTTTTCCGTCGGCAGTTACCGTACTTCCAACAGGTTTCATGTTTTTGACGATATCCATATGGATTGCTGATTTATTGTATCCGCGGCACTCTTCATACGCCTCGCCCAGTGCCATGTGTACCGTTCCCTGAATTTTTTCATCAAACAACACATTATTCATGTACGTCTGAATCCCGGGGTTCATACCGATCGCAAACTCACCCAATCGGCGCGCGCCTTCATCCGTATCCAAAATCTTAATCAAGAAATCCTTGTTTTCGCTTGCATCCGCACGCACGACTTTTCCTTTTTCGAACCGCAAATGAATATCACGGATCATTTTTCCTTGCCGTAACAACGGGTAATTGAAATACACTTCACCTTCCACCGAGTCATCCACCGGCGCGGTGAATACCTCGCCATCTGGCATGTTGAACTCACCATCGCATGGAATAAATAACCGGCCTTTTGCTGAGAGTTTCAAACGTGTTTTTTCACCAGTCACTTCAATCTTGCGCGCATCGTTTAACATGTTTGCCAACTTGTGCATCCGTACGCCCTCTTTTTTCCAGTCGCGCAAACAAGATGTATAGAAAAAATCACAAAACTCCTCATACCCCATGTTCGCGTCCTGTGCCATCGCGGGTGTTGGATAGTACGTGAGCACCCACGGTTTTTTAATACTGACATCGCGGATCGGCTTGAGCGCTTTTGTGCGCAACAACATTCTTTTGGAGTCCACGTTTGCAAGTTCGCGCGTGTTTTCATCAGCATAGATTGCAATGGATTTATTTGCCCAATCAGCAATATACTTTGAAACGGCTGGTAACTTTACGAGTTGGGACTGTGCCGCGTGCTTGATGAGATACGATCCACTGCGCTCATCCGAAATATCAAGGTATGCGTCCGCGCCAACATCAACAAGTTTTTGAAAAACTTCGCGGGCCAGTGGCAGACCCAACACCGAACTCGTGCGCACCCACACCGTATCCCCACGTTTTGCGGAGATCGAGTAGTTCACGAGAATGTCGGCGAGTTTAGTGTTGCGCGGATCGGTCATAGGTGAGGGATATGATAGCACACAGAAGAAGCTTACTTTTTTCTTAATAACGAAAGCTTATTTAGTGTTTCTCCAACAACATCAGTGTCATATCCAACATTTGGATCTTTTGAATCCTGTCTAGTGAGAATCAGGACTTGTGCGCGAACCGCTTCAATATCTTTGCTATTCAAACCTATCGTGTCTAGTTTTTCAAACAAATCTAATTTTGTTTTAAATTCCGATAACTTATATCCAGAATGTACTACAGAGCCTCCAGCATCAACTGCAATAAAATTCTCATTTACTTTCCTTCCGTAATTTACAACATCATCAATCCATGCATTAAAGGCTTGAATTGATTTTTCAGCATCTCCCTTTTTCTTTTCCTCTGCCATATATCCTTCCTTTCTCCTTTATTTTACCATAAACTCTTTTAACTTCTCCAACGCTTTTGCCCGATGTGAGATTGTATTTTTTACTTCTGTGCCAAGTTCTGCAAAGGTTTGGTCGTAGCCTTCTGGAATAAACACTGGATCATATCCGAATCCGTTCGTTCCGCGCGGCTCGTGCGCAATGGAGCCGGGCATTTCACCCAAAAAAGTATGAGAAGTTTTGTCTTTTGGATCATACAACACAATACAGCTGACAAACTTCGCTTTTCGTTGTGCTATGCCGCTCATCGCA
Organism: Microgenomates group bacterium GW2011_GWC1_46_15; assembly: GCA_001002285.1. GTDB lineage: Bacteria > Patescibacteriota > Microgenomatia > UBA1400 > UBA12028 > UBA12028. The sequence continues at coordinate 229,019 of LCLX01000001.1, read as the reverse complement.
CGCAATAATTTCGTGTAACGATCAGCATCACTCCCTGGACCATATCGTGCGGTTTTTACACCGAGCTCACCGGGCAACGCCTCAACTTCCAACCCGGAATCATCGGCAATAGTAATCAAACTTGAAAGATCGCCGGCGTGGCGGGCCTTGATAAGCGCATTCTCCTCGTATGTGCTTCCCGTTTCTTCCGGCTCGGGAACAACAATAGCAATGTCATCGAGATTTAACACCTCAACCGCACCACCAAGAATCTGCTGAATTTCTTTCTTTTTTCCCGCATTGTGGGTAGCAATCAATATCTTCATATATATTCCTCGAGTTCTGGTACAATCATGCCATGCGAACACCCTCTCCGCAAGATGCGTCTACCGTTATGGATATCTTGCGCCGAACATACGTTACCCACCCAATGCATGAGGCGTTCAAACATGACTCGTTTCAGATGCTCGTTGCGGTAGTGTTGTCCCAACGCGCAACGGATGCAATGACGATTCCTGTCGCAAAAAATCTTTTTACTCTTGCACCAACTCCGCAAAAACTGGCTAATCTCCCAGTTAAAACACTTGAAAACATGGTTAAACCCATTGGTTTTTATCACGCAAAAGCAACAGCGTTGCAAAAACTTTCACACGCGCTCATCGCTAAGCACAATGGCAAAGTTCCTTCAACCGAAGTGGACCTTTTAGCACTTCCGCAGGTTGGCAGAAAAACTGCAAACATCATGCTGACATTATTTTTCAACACACCACAGATTGCTGTTGATGTTCACGTACACCGTATTGCACACCGCCTGGGCTGGACCAACACAAAAACGCCGGAAGAAACTGAGCGCGCGCTCACCAAGCTCATCCCCCGCCAATATATTCATGATGTAAACCGCGTGTTTGTTCGGCATGGGCAGGATATATGCCGGCCGCTTCACCCGTGGTGTTCGCGTTGTCCTATCGCCCGCTATTGCAAGCGTGTCGGTGTTGTTTCGCCAAGATAACTGAGCTACAGTAGAAATATGAACATTGCCTGCTCGTTCAAAGTGGCTGTCGTGGGTATCGGCAAGGTTGGTGCCACGGTTGCGTACGCCATGATGCTCGACGGTACGCCAACCGATATTATTTTGCTTGCGCGGGATAAAAAGAAAGCGGTCGGGGAAAAGCTGGACCTCGAACACGCGCTTCCGTTTTTAGACTACGTCAATATTGTTGCAACGGACGACTATGCTGATCTCGCGGAAGCACATTTGGTTGTCATTACTGCGGGCGCGGCTCAAGCGCCGGGAGAAACACGGTTGGACCTCTGCAAAAAAAACGAAGCCATTTTAAAAGATATTCTGCCGAAAGTTCTATCTACCAATCCCACCGCTGTCATCCTTATTATAGCAAACCCTGTTGATGTATTGGTCAATCTCGCACATGGAATTGCTCCACACGCAAGCGGTCGTATTTTTGGCTCCGGCACTATGTTAGATACCGCCCGCTTCCGATCGTATATTTCAGACATTATTCATGTTGATCCAAAAAGCATTCACGCGTATGTGCTGGGCGAACATGGCGACAGTTCGTTCCCCGTGTACGAGTATGCGACGGTTGGCGGAATTCGACTACTCGATTTTCCTGGAGTTACGCGCGAAAAAATTCAAGAAGCGCACGAAAAAACAAAAAAGGCTGCGTATACGATTATCGAGTCAAAAGGCGCAACGTATTACGCGATCGGTGTTGTGGCAACAAAGATTATGCAGACAATGTTTTCTGATGCAAAAACAATTTTCCCGCTCTCCGTTCCGCTGGACAACTACTATGGGCATAGCGGGGTGTCGTTGAGTGTTCCGTGTGTGCTTGGGTCACAAGGCGTGGAAAGCGTACTACATCTAAGCTTGTCGGACGGGGAGCAGGTTAACTTGAAAAAATCAGTAGATACGCTTAAACAATATTGCTGAACTATGATTGACATTATTAAGGCTGATGGTCGGCGTGAACCATTCGATGAACACAAGCTTCGTCGGTCGTTGCGTCGCGCGCACATTCCACAAAAGCACCACGACGCCGTTGTACGCCAAATCATGTCTTCGTTATATCCCGGCATTCCTACCCGCGAGATTTATCAACATGTGCAAAACTTTTTTATGTCCGCGTATCCAGAAGGAGCACCACGGTATAATCTCAAACAAGCTATTATGGAGCTTGGCCCCAGCGGGTATCCGTTTGAACGCTATATAGGAGCGCTGTTGGAACGCCAAGGGTATGTTGTTCAAGTCGGTACTGTTGTGCGCGGCACATGCGTAAGCCATGAAGTTGATGTGTTGGCAAAAAAAGGGCATGAGCATTACATGATTGAGTGCAAGTTCCACAACGAACCAGGCCTGCGGTCGGATGTAAAAGTGAGTTTGTATGTGCAGGCGAGGTATTTAGATATTTTGAATGCGTGGAAAAAACAAGAACCTCCTGAAGAACAGAATGATACCCATCAGGCTTGGCTTGTCACCAACACAAAATGTACTGCCGATGCGTTGGAGTATGCTCAGTGTGTTGGCATGAAAGTTCTCGGTTGGAACTACCCCGAACACGGGAGCCTGCAGGACATGATCGAGGAATCACATCTTCACCCCATTACTTCGCTCACCACGTTATCGCAGTCGCACAAACAGGCGTTGTTAAATAAGAATATTGTGATGGTGCGGGACTTGGAACAGCAGCAAAGCACACTCAACGAGCTTGGTTTAACGATGCTCGAAGCGCAGGCCGTACGGAGAGAGATGGCGACGCTGATGCAAGAGCAGGGAGAAGGGTAGTTACTTTGGAGATAAAAGGAGTTCTTGCAACTCGGCAATGGTCATTTTGGACCATCTGGGACGAATTTTTTCTGCTAATTCCGGCTTTTGCCGTTGAATATCCCGATATAAACGATCCCTCAAAACATTAATCCGAACGTTTGGGTGTTCTTGTACTAGTCGAAGGGGGCGTCCAACACTAGAGACACTTAATGAAAAATCCCTTTTCTCTTCTCTCAATAAATATTCTGCACGAGAGCGAGGTGGCATATATTTTTTCTGATTGTAGTCCAGAACGAGCTAAACTTCAATCACCGTATCGCAACAATAATCTGTGTAACCGCCAGCACCACTTGAGCCACCGCAAGATATAGCATCACTTTTTCTATACGTTCAGTTTTGTCGTTAAACTCTTTCATTGTGTTGATAAGCCGGCGGAAAATCTCAGCATGTGCGGACTCCGTGTACTGCCTACTCGTATTACTTAAAAGGGACTCAACAATCGTGTCTGTTGTCTGATTTTTCGGATTGTTCATCATTATTTTTTATTCTTCAACCAAAAATTTCCCTAAGAGCGCCTCCAGAGATTTTTCCGATCAATCTCACCTTTAATATCCTTAATTCTATCGGTTGCATTCTACTCCATTCGGAGCGGCCTTTTTCTTTAATAAGTACTTTGCGCCATTCTAACGCTTTCTGCAAAGCAAACCTTATTACTGCCGCGGGCGTTCTTACGTCAATAGCCTTGATAACATCTTCTTCTAGTAGATGCCTTGCCTTCTCATCATGAGGATGTCCTGCATTATTTGTCATACGGTATACCGCGCTGAAAGGAGTTCCCCATTTTTCATGATCTGGATATTGTTAAACACAGTCCTGAATTTCTTGGTCAAATGTATCGCGTATGTCGTAAGGATGGGGACTTTTTTCTAACATAGATAATTATTACTCCTTATTTTACTCTAAAAAGTTTGCAATCCGCATTCCCTTTTCATCAGATCCATTTTTTCTTGAATTAAAAATTCTCTCAAACTCTCCGACTTTCTCTACAGAACTGTCACTTTTCACAATAAAATACCACTCGTGATCATTTAAACATCCCGCCTCACAGTCCCCTGACCCTTGCCAAAATAATAGCTTCCAAAAATTGTCTTTTTGTGTGGTACGGATATACATGGTCATGCCAATTGTAATATTTGGATTTTCTTTAATGTTTTTTACTTCTGGAAACTTCTTTTGTATTAGGGCAATAGCTTTTTCTTTTGTTATTTCTTGAGCATCATCCCCCTCCGAAGGGATTGTCGTACTTTGATTTGAGCGTATCACCAGGAGAAGAGCAAATAGAACAATGCAAGCTAAAATCAGTAATTTTTTCATAAATACTCTGTGACCCCACCCGGATTCGAACCGGGGATCTTCAGGATGAGAACCTGACGTCCTAGGCCACTAGACGATGGGGCCAAATCAAGAATTACAGAGGTATTTTACCATGTTTGAGTAGTTTGGTTTTCGTAAGGTGATTGTTTGTTCTCGGCAGTACAGTGTTATGTATGACCCTCATGATTATGCTTGTGCTTTTAGCCTGGTTTGTTGGTTTCCCTTCTCAAGTAACTGCAATGTTCGTACCAAGTGAAACAATCAGGAATAACACACTTTCATTTGATGATTGGACACCACCGAAAACACACATTGCGTATCAATATGTCTCGAACAATCCGACTCCTTTTCAGGAGCTCATTGTGAATGGTGATTTTGTAGATGGAACACAGGGGTGGGATATTCACGGAGAAGTTGAGACTAAAGATCATCTTGTTCAAATTGGCTCGGAACACTCGATACTGGCTGAACACAGTTCAGTCGCCCAACTTATTCCAAATACTGCAAAAACTCTCACGTTTACGTATCAAATATTTACAACAGAACAAAGCGCGGGTTTTGACGATCCTGCGTTTGAGGTACGGATCAATGACAAACAAGTATTTCAAATCCGCGCGGAAGATATTCATAATGGTTCAACAGAAGTACAAACAGTACGTATTGATCTCACACAGTTTTCTGAAGACCATCTTCTTATTACATTTTCAGCAGGCAACACTGGAGATAACGAAAATCCATCATGGGTTGAATTTTCACACGTAACAACGATACCTATTCTCGCAAATCCTTCAACACAACTCACATTTCTTATTGATGACCTTCAACAATCAATATCGTTCATTCAATATTCCTCTTTTACTCAACCAATACCAGTAGCACCTCCTTTTACGCTTACGCAAAATCCTGAAAATAACACTCTCACTTTTTGGAGTGAGGATTTCAGTCAAAACAAAGAGGAATCGTTACATATCCCCGCTTCATTTAATAACGTTGCCCCTCAACCAATCCGTTTTCTTTCAACAATGAATGCTGGCAACGGCGAGTATGTGCTTGAGTTTACAACACCTTCCGATGATTTTGGAAACATTTCAAAATACGAACTCTACGCATCACCAACTCCGATCACACATGAAACAAATCTCTCAACGCTGACGCGCGTAGAACAAACACAAGAAAGTTTTCATAGCCCGCTTATTCCTGAAGCGGAGGAAACATTGTTTATCAACAACTTCGATCCCAACACACAATATTATTTTGCCATCATCAGTCAAGATGCGTTCGGCAACCATTCAGACATACAGGAGGAAGGATGAGCACATCATTCACACTCCAATCGTTAAGACCTGGAGTAACATCACGCCAGTCCGTTATTGTCCACAACACACTGGATAGTGAGGTGATGGGTGCAGTTGAGTTCAGCAACATACATGAACTATTACAAGGCTCTGCCCAATACGTTTCTATTGCATTTCTCGATGAAAACGATGCACAGCTCCCCATTCCTTCACAAACACTCGCTGAGTTTCAACACGATGGAAATCAAACGCTTTCCACAATCCCCGCACATGCGGACCGCCAATTTATCCTTGAGTTTACCATCAGCAAAGACATTGATCTCAAATACCAATTGAAAAATGTTTCTTTTGATATTACGACAGGTGTTGAAAAAAATGTGGTGTCAGAACCTAGTCCATCGCCCACACAAACTCCTGTTCCATCTCTACAACCAACACCACGAACCGTTTTCCAGTTTCCCAAACCAACACTTCCACCCCCATCACCGCAAGTTCTTGGAGAACAGACTACACAAGAACTCCAAACAGTTCCACCCCTCCTACATAAACAGCCTCTTTTTGTCGCCGTATTCATCGGTATCATTTTTGTAACCATAATAACCACGCTTGCTATAGTAATCCTCAAGAAAAAACACAAACTCAACGTGTTATGATGAATTCATGTTTGACCTGCTCGCCCATCTCTTTACACCAAGGCACACAAATAACCACCGGCCACGACTTCTTCACCCCGAGGGTTTTTTTGTCCTTACCACGCTTGTCCTTGTGTTTCACGTCTTTTTGAAAACGACGCCACCATTGTTTAACTCCTCAGGCTATGTTCTTGGATACGCTTCAAATATTACCGCAAGTCAGGTCTTGCAAGATATTAATGCAGAGCGTGAGCGTGCGGACCTCAAGCCTCTGCAAAACAACGCTCTCCTTACGCAGGCCGCACTTTCTAAAGCATCAGATATGTTTTTGAAACAGTACTGGGCACACTCCGCCCCAGACGGAACAACGCCTTGGGTGTTTATTCAAAAATCGGGGTACTCGTATAGTATTGCCGGAGAAAACTTAGCGCGAGACTTTGGCGATACCGATAGCATGGTTACCGCATGGATGGCTTCGCCCACTCATAGGGCAAACATTGTTCAAAACACATACTCTGACACGGGCATCGCGGTGATAGATGGAAAGTATCAGGGAGTGGAAACAACATTAGTTGTGCAGATGTTTGGCGCACCTGCTAATAAAAAGGCGGAAGTTGGGAATGCTGGCTCCGCTATCGCCGTTTTTGCAAAAGAATCAGCTCCAGAACCCACCCCGTTACGAAAAGTCACCTCAACAACTACAACTACAGACTCAACACCAACATTTTCACCACTGCAAGTTTCAAAATCAGTCTTCCTTGCTATGTTAGGTCTATTATTGGCAGTGTTGATCTATGACATGTTTGTCGCACACTACAAGAAAACCGTCCGTGTTGTTGGAAAAAACCTTGCGCACATTGCGCTCTTCATTACCATTATCATTATTGTCATTGTATTCAAGGGGGGTTCACTGCTTTAGAGGCACTTTACCGTAAAGCACGTAAAATACTATGTTTAAAGAACTACACAAACATCCGGCCGATTATTTAATTCTTGTATGCGTTCTCGCGGTATTTTTCTTTGGCTTTTTCGCGGTCTGGCCAAATGTGTTGCTTCAACAATCTTTTGCCCTTGCAATTTCGCTCGCCTACTTTTTATGGGGCATCATGCATCATCGCAATGAAAAGTCACTTACTGCCCGGATTGTGTTAGAATATTTCTTTGTCAGTTTGTTTGCAGGATCAGTCTTATTTCTGCTTACGCTGTAAGAAATTCAGGAGGATGATATGCGCGGCATTATTTTGGCAGGAGGCGCAGGAACGCGGCTTGCCCCTCTTACGAAAGTCACCAGTAAACAACTGCTCCCTCTGTACAACAAACCGATGATTTATTTTCCATTGGAAACACTCATTCACGCCGGTATTACCGAGATTTTAATTATCATGGCTCCCGACCATGCCGGTGATTTTGTGAAGCTGTTGGGAAGCGGGAAAGATTTTGGATGTACATTCTCGTACGAAGTACAGGAAAAACCGAATGGACTCGCGCAAGCATTTCTTATTGGAGAGAATTTTGTTGATAAAGAAAATGTCGCGTTAATTTTAGGTGACAACTTCTTTGAAGACGATTTTATTAATCCCGTTCGCAATTTTAAGTCCGGCGCGTTAGTGTTTGCATCTAAAGTTCCCGATCCCGAACGGTTTGGTGTCGTTGAGTTTGACGCGAATAATAAAGCCGTTTCTATTGAAGAAAAACCTAAACAACCCAAATCTCCGTACGCCGTTACTGGCCTGTATGTGTATGACAACACCGTTGTGCAAAAGACAAAATCATTAAAACCTTCCGCGCGTGACGAGTTGGAAATTACCGATTTAAACAACCTTTACCTCAAGGAAGGAACGCTGGAAGTTGCGATGGTGAAAGGTAAATGGCTTGATACAGGAACATTTGAGGCGCTCTACCAAGCAACCACATACGTGCGTGACAAAGAACTCGCAAAAACTGTTTAGAAAATCAAGTGGTCCTTTATGAAAAAAGGTCAAAACAATTTTTCTCATCCACCACCTTGGAACATTACTTCTTCAACATATTTATACGATACATGGTGGCTAAAACTCCGGATTGATAAGGGAATATTTCTAAAAACCGGAAAACCTATTGAGCGATCCGTGATAGAAAGACCCTCATTTGTTGTTATCGTTCCTCTTCTCACCAATGAGACGCTTATTATGACAGGACAAGTTCGGTATGGAACACAACGTTATTCATTAGAGTTTCCGATGGGTTTTATTGATGATGGTGAAGACCCTCTTCATGCCGCTAAACGCGAACTTCAAGAAGAAACCGGATATTCCGCTGAAGTCTGGACAAACATTGGCAAGCAATATTCTGCTTCAGGATTTACAAATCAACAAATTCACTTTTTTCTTGCACAGAAATTGAAATCTGGAGAAAAACATCAAGATGATGAAGAAAGTTTAGAAATACTCACAAAACCACGTAAACAAGTTCTCGCAATGATTCAACGTGGAGAAATTCACGATACCGCAACCATTGTTGCCATGCTTAGAGCACAGATATTTCATTTTGATAAGAGATAACAATGGACTAAACTTTAACTGTTATTGACCAGTCAACCCCGGGCATACCCGCTTTAGGTCTTGGCTTAGTTATTGTTGCCGCTGGTAAAGATAATTTGCGGCGTTGTTCCTGTATAAATCGTTCAAGATCATTTTGCGATATAAGACCACGACTTATCCCCCCGTTGCGTTGAAAACCACATACCGTTCCGGAGCCGTTTTTTAATGCAATTAAAGCAAGAATTCTTTCTGGCGGAGTAACTGTAGGAAATTGAAGTCGAATTGCATCAAGTATTTCAGTTTCTTTTGCGCCGGTCATCGCATAAAACTCCCTTCGCTCATCTTGAAGTTCGGTTGGTTCAGCATCTACCAATCGTTTTCCCATTTTGGCTCCTTTCAAAAAGTATTACTGCGCTGAAGTATACCACGTTAAACAAAAAGCAACGATCTAGCGCATATTTTTAAATATCGTAGCAGCCGTGCTCCAAACACTTTATAATGAATCTGTGAAACTCGCCCACCTCATTGCTATCGTTTCTTTCTTCACTATCTTCACCGTACTGGTTGTATCCCCCATTACGTTGTACGCCCAACAAACTCCTTCCACGTTTGATACCGCAAAACAAGCGTACATCGCGACATTAAACACCTACCGTGAAAAAGAACAACAGTTTTCCGTCGCGCATGAACAGTATCTCCAACTCCAAACACTTGCCCTGCTTGACGTTGCCGTTGCCGCGTCAAGAAACGTTCAGCTTGCGCGCATTGGAACACTAACGTCATATTTTCAAACACTGCTCACGTATATTTCCGATCTCAAAGGACTTGATCTCACAAAACGCGCGGAACAGCAAACAAAAATTCAGCAGATTCTTGATGATTTGAACGTGCAAAAATTACTGGTTGATGCCGCGCAGGATCGCGTTGCACTCGACGTTGCTTCAACACAGTTTTCCGAAAGACAAACGCCATTGCTTTCTACCGCATACATGACGCTCGCGCTTTCTAAAATTGCCGCCATGCAGTACGCAATTGATCAACTCCGCATCGTTTCAACACAACTCCGCGCCGACATTGATCAACAAACAATTGATGTTTCGAAGAAAACAGAAAAACTACGGGGATTTGATGAGCTTCAACGCACGATGGATATCGCAGATGTGTTCATGAAAAAAACAGACGAACAACTCGGTTTCTCAACAAATCAAACCCCGATGTCGCTTTCAACCTATGTCCGCATTATTGACGGATTGAATGCGGTGTACTCAAAAGTTCTACAAGCTGAAAGTTTTGTGAAGGAGCTCGCGCAATGAACCAAGAACCTATTCTACAACCAGATGAAAAACAACTTGACGTTCCCGTAATGGATGAGCAGACAACGTTTGCAGAAGAGCAGCCGTTGTTTGATTCGTTGCGCACGGCCAATGGGGGCACACAACTTCCTAAGAAAAAAAATATCCGCCTCGTTATGATCGGAGTATCGGTTGGTATATTTTTGCTAGTATTTGTTTTAGCGCTTCTGACAATGAAAAAACAATTACCTATTTCTGTCCAGCCAACTCCCACGCCGGTTACGGAACAACAAACCGCATCACAATCCGCGATGCAAAAAACGCTCAATCTTTTACATGAAGACGTGTTGCGCGCGGATCCACGTACGAACGACTTGCCGTTCCCTCCGGTCAACTTTGAACTCTATATTCAACCAAAACAGTAGTGAAAAATTATTCCTCTTCCACACTCTCGCTTGCTTGTAGCAATGTCCGGGATTTTTCTTTTCCATCTTCAAGTCTATCCGTACTTTCTAGCTTTTGGCCAAGCTGGGAAAACGCACCGGAAACCGTTGAAACACTGTTGTATGCATTCGTTACGTGTTTCCCAAGAACCGCAAACTGCGTGAGCGCTTTTCCATAGTCTTTTTTCACCGCGTGCAATAACCGAAGCACCTCACGGCTTTTTTGTTCAAGATTTTTTCCTTCAAACGAGAGCAAAATTGTTTGCAGATGCGCGTAGAGCGTTGATGGCGAAACGATATATACCCGTTGGATGCGGGCGTACTCCATCACGTCATTCATGTTGACGATTTCGTAGTACACCGACTCGGAAGGCACATACATCAATGCAAAATCCATCGTTCCTTCTTCCGGCAAAATGTATTTTGAAGAGATTGCGTCAATATGACTCCGTACATTACGAATAAATTCCTTACGAGCAAGATCGCGACCCTTCTCCGTTTCTTCTTTTGCCATTTTTTGGAAGTTCTCCATGGGAAACTTCGAATCAATCGGAAGAATCCCGGCATCTGTTTTGATTGCCGCATCAACCGTATTTCCTGACCGAAACTTATACTGAATAAAAAAGCTCTGTTTTGGAAACATCTGCCCAATGAGATCATTGAGTACACGCTCACCAATGTTTCCACGCAGTTTAGGGGACTTCAAAAACTCCTGCAGTTCTTTCATAGAACGGCCGACTTCACTGAACGCTCCTGCCTCTCTTTTAAGTTCGCCGATGACTTCCGCCGCCCGCGTCAAACGGTCATGAATGTCCTTTGTGTTCTGCTGAAGCGTTACGGTCATGTTCTGATTGGATTTTTGCATCGAGTCGTGCAGCGTTTGCTGAAGATTTTTAATATCTTCCTGCGTTGCCTTGATCCACTCAACCAATGTGGTGTCTTCCTTTTTTACAGTCATTTCGGAAAATTTCTTGTTGAGGTACCACGCAAAAAAAGCCACAAGCGCGGCGAGCGAAAGAAGAATGACGAGTAAATCTGTCATGTGGTTATTCTATCAAAGCGCGGAGTAGGATAGAATGACCAGAGTGACAAAAAAAACATATCTCAACACCATTCCCACTCTTGGCATCGGAGTTTTCTTCCTCTTCATCCTTCTCGAAATTTTCTTTTTTGTTGATCCATCCATTATTCGCACCATTCCACCGGAAAACTCATATGCCATTATATTTCTCCTTATTTTTCTTTCCGCGTGTTTTTTACTGAGTTACCTCTTCTTAAATATGAGAAGAGGATTGTTGCTCGCCATTGGTCTTACCATCCTGATTTTGTTCTCTTTTCTGCATATGATCAGCGCATTAAACATCGTTATTCTGCTTTTAACACTTTTATCATTTGAATTGCTCTTGACTGCTAAACAATAGCTTGCTATTGTACTGAACATCCCGTTTGCCCTGGAATATATATGCCAAAAATGTCTTCGCAAAAACTGCAGAGTGTGTTTGAAGAGGAGCTTCACCGCTCTTTTTTTCAAGTGATCGCCGATCTTTCTACAGTGAAAGAGTCGCGCGTTTTTCTTGAGGATTTTTTGGGCCGCGGAGAAATGGATATGCTTACAAAAAGACTTGCTATAGCAGCGTTTTTAAATGATGGAAAAAACTACACAGAGATTGGGAAAATTCTTCACGTTTCCAGCGCCACCATTGCTACTGTTGCAGAAAAAACAAATGCAAAAGGAATGAAACTTGCACTTCAAAAGATGAAAGTGGATAAGTGGGCAAGTTCAATGAGTAAGAAATTTTTACGCATGTTTGCAAAACCCTCACCAAAATCTAAAAAATAATGCGGTACAATACCTGTTATGACGAAGTTTTATATTACCGCCGCCATTCCGTACGTAAACGCGAAGCCGCATATTGGGCACGCGCTTGAGTTTGTGCAGGGTGACGTGATCGCGCGGTACCACCGTTTGGCTGGCGATGAAACGATGTATCTCACTGGCTCTGATGAAAACGCACTAAAAAACGTACAGGCCGCGGAAAAAGCAGGGCAGGAAGTGCGGGCATTTTGCACATTGCATGCCGATGAGTTTGTTGAGCTTGCTGAAAAACTCTCTGTACAGTTCGATGTATTTCAGCGGTCGAGTAGTGAAAAACACCACGTTTCCAGCCAAGAATTGTGGAAACTGTGCGCAAAAAACGGTGATATCTACAAAAAAACGTACGAAGGGCTGTACTGTGTGGGATGCGAGGCGTTCTATACACCAGATGAACTCAATAAAAATGGTGAGTGTTTTGAACATCCAGGAAAAAAATTGGAAAAGGTTGGCGAGGAAAATTATTTTTTCAAGTTATCATCGTATAAAGAAAAGATTTTACAGCTGATTGAATCGGGTGAGCTTGAAATCATTCCGGAAAAACAAAAAAACGAGGTAGTCCGCTTTTTACAGGGTGATGTGCGGGACATTAGTATTTCGCGTTCTAAAGAGCGTGCGCATAATTGGGGTGTTGAAGTTCCGGGTGATTCGACACAAATGATGTATGTGTGGTTTGACGCGCTCAACGTCTATCAAAGCGGTGTTGGTTTCGGTATTGATGAGCAGAAATATAAAAAATGGTGGCCAGCCGATGTCCATTTGATCGGCAAAGGCATTATCCGTTTTCACGCGGTGTACTGGCCGGCTATGCTCTTGTCTGCAAAACTACCACTTCCAAAACGCATTTACTCGCACGGCTATATTACGGTGAACGGTCAAAAGATGAGTAAAACACTCGGGAACGTGATTGACCCCATCGAAATCATTGAAAAATACGGCGTTGAACCCGTTCGTTACTATGTGCTCCGCGAGATTCCAACAACCGAGGACGGCGATATTAGCATTGACCGCGTTGGCGAGATGTATAGTTCCGCGCTGGCAAATGAACTAGGAAACTTAGTATCGCGGTTGGCAAAGTTGTGCGAAGGCTCCAGTATTGCTGCGACAAACGTAAAAACATTCTCCCCCGCGGTATCTCAGGCTATCAACCGATTTGCGCTGAGAGGGGCGCTTGACGATATATGGAACCGTATTTCTGCGCTTAACAAACGCATCAGCGATGAAAAAGTTTGGGAGAAAAAAGGCGACGATCGTCTCAAGACACTCAACGAGCTTGTCGCTGGAGTAATTGCGGTAGGATACGACCTCCAACCATTTTTGCCAGAAACTGCCAAACGCATGTTGAGTATCTTTACGGAAAAAACCATCACACAACCCGCGCCGCTTTTTCCAAGGCTTTCGGCATGATTATTGATACGCACATCCATTACAATCTTGACCCATTGTATGCAGATTGGAAGAGATATTGGAAAGAGGCACAGGCTGCCGGCGTTTCCAAAAGCATTGTGATTGGAACAGATGCGCAAAGTAACGCGCGCGCGATTGAAGTTGCGCACCAGGATCCAAATTTGTTTTGCGCGGTTGGCTACCATCCAACCGACACCCCGGCTTCGTCTACACACACTGAAATCCAACAGCTCCGCGCGCTCATTGAACACCATAAAGATTCGCTTGTGGCAATTGGTGAATGTGGACTCGATTATTTTCATGTTCCAAAAGACCAAAACGCCGAACAGGAAAAGCATAGACAAAAACTATTGTTTGGTGAGCATATTACATTAGCAAAAACATACGATTTACCGCTGATTATTCACTGCAGAGATGCATACGATGATGTCCTTGATGTTCTCAATCATTTTTCAAAAAGCGATGGAAAAACACCCCGCGCTGTTCTGCACTGCATGTCCGGCTCAATAGAATATCTCAACAAAGCATTAGAACTTGGGTTCTCTATCAGTTTTGCTGGAAATGTGACATATAAAAACGCAGATGGTATCCGCGAGTTGGCACGCCATACCCCGCATGACCGTCTCCTTATCGAAACCGACGCGCCTTTTCTCGCTCCACAATCTAAGCGAGGAAATATCAATGAACCTGCGTATATCGCAGAAACATCGGCATTTCTTGCAGATTTTCTTTCGATGGAGAAAGATATATTTGAAAAAATGATAAGCGAAAATAGTATGCGGTTTTTTAATCTACAAACGACGTAACTTTTCCTCAAGTAATACCTCCTTTTTCATGGTACAATACCCCGATATGTTTCCGTTCCTGCGCAGAATCGTCCGCCGCTATCCCGTCAAAACACAGCGCTTCCTGGAAATCCTTCCCGGGTTCACGTCGTGGTGGCTCATTCTTTTTCCCGTATGGGGCGCGCTTGTTGTGCCAGAAGTTGTCGCGTACTACATCATTTTTTTCGATATGTATTGGCTTTACCGCTCACTCAGTATGGCTGTACTCGCGACCGTTGCGCACTTCCGCATCCGCGCCTCTCAGAACTTTGACTGGCTCGGAGATCTTCAACAATTCCCAGACTGGAAACGCATTCACCACATTGTCGTGATTCCAACATATAAAGAACCGCTTTCCACACTCCAGCGCACCATCGAAAGCCTCAAAAAACAAACGTTTCCATTAGAAAACATGTCTATTATGCTTTCATTTGAAGAACGCGAGGGAGAGGGGGGGAAAGAAAAAGCAAAAACACTTCAAAAACTTTATGCAAAAACGTTTGGTCATTTGTGGTGTACGTTTCATCCCGACATTGCGGGTGAAGTCAAAGGGAAATCATCAAACATGTGCTGGGGAGCAAAAGAGGCAAAACATAAGCTCGTGGACCAGCAAAAAATTGATATCAACTACGTGACCATTTCCAGCCAAGACGCCGATGCGCAGTTCCATCCGAATTATTTTAGCGCGCTCACGTTTAAGTTCCTTGACGATCCCAAACGATATAACCGTATTTGGCAACCATCCATCATGTTTTACAACAATATTTGGAAAGTTCCTGCTCCTGTGCGCGTGCTCGCCTCAATGTTCTCAGTTATGCAAATGTTTATTTTGATGCGGCAGGACCGGCTTATTAATTTTTCCACATACTCAGTATCACTAAAACTTATTGATGAGATCGGGTATTGGGATACCGATGTTATTCCGGAAGACTACCGTCTGTTCTTTAAAGCGTACTTTGCGAAAAAAGGCGATTTGGAGGTTGTTCCTATGTTTATTCCCGTATACGCAGACGCCCCAGAATCACATGGGTTTTGGCCAACAATGAAAAATCAGTATGAGCAAATCAAACGATGGTCTTGGGGTGTGAGTGACGATGCGTACATTCTCAAACAATGGATTCTTGCTGAAAACATTCCGTTCTGGGATAAAACAATCCGCGTGTTTAAGACCGTAGAAGATCACTTCCTTTGGCCCGTGAACTGGTTTGCGATCACGCTTGGCGCACTATTTCCAACGCTTCTCAATGAACAGTTCAGCCGAACCATTCTTGGAAAAACACTCCCGCAAGTTACTTCCGCAATTTTAACCCTGAGCCTTGTTTCACTCCTCACTATTTTTGTTATTGATGCACGTTCTCGTCCACCGCGGCCAAAAGAAGTTTCTTTTCTTAAAGTACTTATTCAACCATTTGAGTATATTTTGCTTCCCATCATTGGATTTTTCTTCTCAGCACTCCCAGGTATTGATTCACATACCCGCTTGATGCTCGGTAAATACATCGAGTACCGCGTCACTGAGAAAGTATAGAAGTTCTATAGTACAATGACTCGGTGAAACGATTATTTCATTTTCTTGTCCGCATTGAACCACTTTTCTTCATTCTCGTTGCCAATATTTTACTCCGCATCCCAAATTTGTTTGAACCGTATTGGTACGGTGACGAGGGCATTTATTTAACGGTTGGTTTGGCACTGCGCAATGGGCTTACGCTGTACAAAGACATTATTGATCATAAAACACCGATCATTTATCTTCTTGCAATGGTGCCGTCACAGTTTTGGTTCAAGCTTTTGCTGATGACCTGGACAACCTGCATGCTCGCGCTTTTTTACCGCGTTGCCGAACGCTTTTTTACGACAAAAAAACAGGCATATCTTGCAACATTTTTCTTACTACTCCTCACAGCATTACCATTTTTTGAAGGCAACATCGCGAACGGAGAGTTGTTCGTCATGGGATTTATGCTCGGCGGACTTGCGTTACTTACTCAAACATCACTATGGCACTCTTTTTTTCACCACAAAGAGAAACGTATTCTTGATGTTGTTCCGCTCTTTGGCGTTGGAGTCCTCTTTTCATTGGGCGCGCTTACAAAAGTCCCGGCGATATTTGATGCCGCGGCGGTTGGAGTTCTCTTTTTCTTTTTATATCTCCGCAAACCATCGTGGGAAGTCCTTTCTGCGCTCTTAAAGGCAACCATTATTCTTGCCATGGGTTTTGCCATCCCGATTCTTCTCAGTATTGCGTACTTCGTCGCAAAACACGCGTTGGGAGATTATCTCGCGTTTGGTTTGTTATACAACTTCCGGTATAGTTTTGAGTTTTCTCCACCCTTTTCTCATCCCTTTCTCCTTTTTCTTTTCAGTATGCCGGGAAAATTGTCTGCGTTTGCTGCCATCATCGCACTCTTAATTTTCGCAAGGAAAAAGCTTTCTCCGCAGGCAGTGTTTGTGTACGCGTGGATGGCATTAACACTCTTTTCCGCATTGCTTTCTTCACGCCCGTATCCGCACTACTTCCTTCAAACATTTCCTCCACTCGCGCTTGCGCTCGCGTTTTGGTTTGGAAAAGTAAAATCTACGATTGAATCATCACTTGTTCCTGTGCTATGTGTTCTTCCACTCGTGCTCATTCTCGTTGGTTTCCAGTCAGGACAGTACCCTATGCTTTCCTACTACACCACATTCCTCCAGTTTATCCGCCACGATATCTCGATCGAACAGTACCGCGAACAGTTCAACCCGCTCATGGCCGATACATATGCCGCCGCGTCGTACATCCAACAAACAACCCCTTCTAACAGTAGACTTTTTATATGGGGCACCGATCCCATGCTGTACGCACTTGCCCGCAGAGTTCCCTCCGGAAGATTTACTGTGTCTTTCCACATTAAAGACTTCAACGCGTACCAAGAAACGATGGATAGTTTAGTTGCGCATCCGCCACAAGTGATTGTTGTGATGCGCAATGAAGATGGAAAGTTTCCTGATTTTTATACATACCTGAATGGCCAATATGTGCTTGTGAAACAACTGCCCACAATGAATCTGTATCGTAGAGTCGGATCAAAATAATCGGACTTAGAAATATATATGCCGCAACGTGCTCTTTTTACTCCAACTGCCTCCTTTCTATTGGTGGGCATGTTGTTTTTCATCGTAACAATCGCGTACTTCTTTTTTCTTCCGCCGGAGATTCCGTTGTTTTACACACTCGCGCGGACACAAGACTTCATTGTAAAAAGTCAATATATTTTTATCTTTCCATTATTTGCTGGTGGAGTCGCGTTTTTTCAATCACAGATTGCGCGAAGAATCCGCGGGCAAGAGTTCCTTCTCTCGATTCTTAACATTGCAACACTTCTTACCATTGTATTGGTGTACATTGCGTGCATCCGCATTGTAGTCGTCGTAGGATAGAAAAGGTTAAAAAATAAACGTATGCTCAATATTTCCGCGTTACTTGTCAGTTTTATAACCGCGCTCTGCGTGACCCCAATTGTTATCGCGCTCTATAAAAAGTTCCGGTGGATTGACGATCCTAAAAAAAGTTCGCATCCAAAAGTAGTTCACACAAAACCTGTCCCGCGTGGCGGCGGTATTATTATTTTCTTGGCAACGTTGGTGGCGAGTTTGATGTTTATGCCGATTGATAAACATTTCATTGGTATTTTTATTGGTGCTATCATTCTTGCGCTTGTTGGTTTTTTTGACGATCTTTTTGATCTCAATCCATACTTGCGGCTTATACTTACCATTTGCGCCGCACTTGCCGTTGTGGGTTCCGGTATTGGTATCGCATACGTCAGTAATCCGCTTGGCCCTGGTGTTATTGCGTTGGACCAACCGCGGCTTATATTTCAAGCATTCGGATCTTCCCACGCCATTTGGCTGCTTGCTGATTTTTTTGCTGTTCTTTGGATTGTGTGGAACATGAACATCGTGAACTGGTCGAAGGGTATTGATGGGCAGATGCCTGGATTTGTTGGTATTGCCGCGTTTGTGATCGGTGTACTATCGCTCCGCTTCTCTACCGATCCCGCACAAACGAGTGTTACCACACTGGCACTTATTGTATCCGGCGCGTTCTTGGGATTCTTAGTATGGAACATGTATCCGCAAAAAATTATGGCTGGGTACGGGGCAGGCTCACTAGCCGGCTACTTCCTCGCCGTCTTATCCATTTTATCCGGTGCAAAAGTTGCAACTGCATTGTTAGTTTTAGCCATTCCAACGATTGACGCGGTGTTTGTCATTCTGCGCCGCATCATGAAAGGCCACTCGCCGGTGTGGGGCGACCGCGGGCATCTCCACCACCGTCTTCTTGACATGGGATGGGGCAAACGGAGAATCGCAGGATTCTACTGGATCACCACTGCATTTCTTGGAATGTTAGCGCTTCAATTGAATAGCGAGCAAAAATTCTATACAATCATCGCAGCAGTGTTACTCTTTGGAGGATTCCTCGCGTGGATCACACTTTTTTTCTCATCATCAAAGCGGCTCGTCCAAGACAGTGGATAAAAAATCTTGCGTTGTATGCGGCGCTGGTGTTTTCAGGATTCTTTTTCTATGATTTTCCGCGGTATTTTTTCACCGTCACAAAGGCGTTTGTGTTGTTCTCCGTATTGTCTTCTTCGATTTACATCATCAACGATATTATTGATTTAAAATCGGACCGCCAACATCCATTTAAGAAAAACCGGCCGATTGCGTCCGGAAAGTTGCCCGTTCCAATCGCCCTCTTTTTTGCTATCGTTGGCTTGGTTTCCGTATTCTTTTTCTCACTCACGTTTTCCTCATACTTTTTACTGCTTACGATTGCGTATGCTGCACTTCATATATTCTATTCATTCTCGTTGAAACACATCCCCATTCTTGACGTCATGGCGATCGCAACCGGCTTTATTCTCCGTGTATACGCTGGTGCCGTAGTAGTGAACCTGCACATGAGCGTGTGGTTCCTGCTCACCGTCATTTCCGCAGCTTTATTCCTCGCGGTTGGCAAACGGCAAAGCGAGCGGACACTCATGGAAGGTAGTGGAAACACGCGCAAAGCATTGGAACATTACTCACAGCGTTTGCTAGATATCTATACCGGCATGTTCGCGAACACCACTTGGTTGACCTACGCGCTCTATGCATTCCAAAGCGACGCGTACGTTCCCGCGGGAAAATTGTTACAAGTGTACACCGTTCTGCCCCGTACATTTATCACGCAAAAATGGCTGATGGTTACCGTGCCCTTGGTGATTTATGGCGTGATGCGGTACTTGCAGCTCGTATACGAAAAAAACCGTGGAGAGTCGCCGGATAAAGTATTGCTGGAAGATAAACCGCTATTGATTGCCGTCGTGCTGTGGGGACTTTCTGTGATGACCGTGCTGTATGTGTTCTGATTTTTACTGCGAATGTACAATCGCATATTGACCGGAAACCCATCCTGTTTTCCCCGTTGTGTACTCAACCTTGTGCCACCCATCTGTTGTTTCATTGAGATACGGGACCTTTGCACCCACGTCTAACTTTGCAACTTCATCAGAAGCTCCGCTTGCCTCAGTGCGTACGCGTAACCACCCAGTCGGTGTCTGTGTTACTTCAACGTAGGGTAAAGGCGGAGTCACCTGTGTTTTGATCGTTGCCGAACCCGTTGCTGTTGTTGTTTTCGGTGTCGCTTTCGGAGTTGCCTTCGGAGTTGGTGTTGGCAGAGCAGATAGCGTTGACACTGGAGTTGTGATCAAACTTTGTGAGTCCCGCGCGAGTTTTGTGGTTACAGTTACGCGATACCCCTTCATAATTTTTGGAGCACTTGTGCGCTCAACATATCCCGGCGCACTCAACGTTAGCGAGTGTTCGCCTTCGGAAAGCTCCTGCAAAATCAGCGGACTGAATCCTTTAGACTGCCCATCCAATCGCACCACAATGTTGTCTGGCGTGGTAATAATCGATAATTCTGCTTTCTTTCCAGAAACTTTTGAAAGCTCAAACACATCGCCGCCACTTTCATCCGGCGTTGCGCCAAAACTCCACGTTATCCCCGTGATGAGACTCGGGGATAGGACAACGTGTGTTTCGTATGGCTGTTTTGTCGCGTCTTGTGGAACAAGTTTGACTGTGTATGTTCCCGCTTTAAGATTATCTGCTTCGTACGGCGTTGTTCCTACGGTTGATCCGTTTAAAAATACTTCGGCTTTATCTTCACCCGTTAGCTTAATCTGCAATCCTGCTTTTTTCTGAAAAAATGACGGTGCCGAACACGCCGACAAAAGAACTGCTGTACAAACGAGAAGAAAGATTTTCCTCATACGATCCCCACATCATACACTGGCAAGGCCGAGTTTGGCAACAAATCTGCTAGAATACGGGTAATCTGATTCGCTGCCGTACCAGAGTGGTCTAATGGCGGGGTCTGCAAAACCCTCGATTCGCCGGTTCAAATCCGGCCGGCAGCTCAACATGCAAAAAGTTTTTCTTATAAATTCTCGAGGAATTAAAATTGCTGGACTTCTTGATCTTCCGGAGAAAAAATCACGATATCCTTTAGTCCTGTGTTTACACGGATTTGGCAAAGGAACAAAAGAAGAAAATGAAAAAATTACAAAGATCTTGAATCCTCAAGGAATAGCAACTTTTCGGATTGATTTTCACGGCACGGGAGAATCTGGGAGCACCAGGGAAGAAAAAACGCTATCTGGTTTTTTAGATGATGCCAAGACAGCACTCGAGTTTGTTTGGTCTTTACCAAGACTCAATAAAAGAAAAGTTGGGATATATGGCCACAGCATGGGAGCTACTACCGCCATTCTTCTTGCCTCGCAAGATCAACGCATAAGCACGGTTGTAGCAGCCACACCTTCCATAAAAAGCGATCAAGTACTTGCAAACTTGTATGACCCCAAAGATTTAGCCCAGGCAAAGAAAAGAGGATATGTTGAGTTACGGAAAAATGGAGAAAGAAAAAAGTTGCATTATCGGTTTTTTGAAGACGCTGCTAAGTATGACATTACTCAAGAAGCCCAGAAAATTTCATACAAGTTCCTTGTCATTGGGACAACTACAGATACCATTGTCCCGTATAAACAAATCAAGAATTTTTGTGAGCACGTTAGCAACGCTCAACTCATGACATTGTTTCACAGTGCGCACAACCTGAAAGAGGAGTGGCAAAAAGTGGCACGGGAGATAGGAATTTGGTTTAAGAATTGGGCGGAATAATTACCCAATCACTTGTTTAACATACACTACAAAAGTCTTAGCTCAATACTTTTTCCCATTGCCTGAGCAATGACCATGAGTGTTTGGAGTGTTGCGTTTCTTGATCCCGACTCAACTTTTGTAATTGTTGTTCTTGGTAATTTCGAAAGATGCGCCAATTTTTCTTGTGTGAGCCCAAGACCTTCTCTCTTTTTCCGCAAAGCAACGACAACTTGGTAATACCTTTTTTCGGCATCAATAAATTTCCGCTCTTCTTTTGTTATATTTTTCCCAAAATCACTCAAAGTAATGGTTTGTTGTTTTCGAAGTGTTTTCATTATTCCTCCCTATACCCAAGTAATCTGTTCTTTGCCTTTTCAAGTTCTATTCTTGGTGTTTTTTGAGTTTTCTTTGCAAAAGCGGATAACACTACGATTGAATCTTTATATAGATACGCATAGAGTACCCGCCATTGCCCTTCATGTTTTACCCGTATTTCAAATATACGAGCCATTCCGGAAAGTTTTTTACCAAATGGCTCTTCCAACCTCCCTTCTTTTTCAAGAATCTCAAAAAATGCCTGAAATTTTAATTGAACTGAGCGGGGAAATTGTTTAAGCTCTTTCTCCGCTCGTTTATCAATTAAAATTGTTTTTGTCACTCATTCATTGTGCCATATATGGAACATTTGTCAAGAGAAAAATTGTTATCCCATCACCACTTGTTCAATCAGCCTGTTACAGTATCCCCATTCGTTGTCATACCAGGCAACAACTTTCACCATGTCGCCGTCCACCACTTGGGTAAGCGCAAGATCAACGATGGCCGACTCACTTCTGCCGATAATGTCCGAGGAAACGATGGGTTCATTCGTAACACCGATAATCCCGCGCCACCGCGGATGATCGGCCGCCTTTACAAAAGCCTGATTTACTTCTTCAACAGTTGTTGGCTTTTCAACGAGAAACACCATCTCAGAAAGGGAGCCTGTGCGCGTGGGCACTCGATACGCCACTCCAGAAAATAGGCCTTTTAACTCTGGAATCGTTTCTGTCACCGAGATTGCCGCGCCCGTTGTTGTTGGAATGATGTTCATCGCCGCGCTTCTGGCTCTGCGCAGATCATGGTGTGAGTTATCTTGGAGATTCTGGTCATCGGTATAACTATGCATCGTGGACATCATCGCTTTTTTCACCCTGAATACCTCATGCATAATCGCCGCCACCGGAGCAACGCAGTTTGTTGTGCACGAAGCGTTGGACTCAATACCAGATCCTGGGCTCTCATTTACCCCGAGGACATAGGTTCCAACATCTCCACCTTTGGGTGGTGCCGAAATGACCACTCGTTTTGCCCCCGCAGCCAGATGTGCTGAGGCCTGTTCTTTGCTTATAAACTTGCCTGTTGACTCAATAACCGTTTCCACCCCAAGAGAACTCCAGGGAAGTTTCGCCGGATCACGCTGAGCTAACACCGCAACCGTATGCGAACCCACATGGAAATACCCAAGCAAAGGGTCTTCATCCGAAACCTCATCTTTTTTCTGGTGAACCTCTGTCTTGATTAGAACTGACCACACACCATAGTTGCTGTCGTACTTGAGGAGATGTGCCCACCCCTCCAGATCCATAGATCCAGAGGTATTGACCACAACAAGTTCCCCCTTGTCGGCATGCTTTTCATACCAGACACGGAAACCCGTCCGGCCAATGCGACCAAAACCGTTAATAGCAAACTTCATGAAATCAGCATAGCACAGAGTTGAAGTGTTTTATCTCTTCGGCGACGCCTCTACAGCCTTGATCCCAGGCAGAGTTCCAAACGCGATGTACTCGAGCATTGCGCCTCCACCAGAACTGATAAACTTGATCCCTTTTTTCATGTTAAACGCGGTGAGCGCAGCCTCGGTATCCCCACCCCCGGCGATGGTGTACGCCCTCGAGTGGGAAAGGAACTGGGCAATTGCGTATGTTCCCCTCCGGTACGCCTTGTCCTCGTACTTCCCCAGAGGTCCGTTCCAGACCACGGTCTGGGCCATCTGGATAAACCGAATGAACTGCTCTATTGTGGGGGGAGAAATATCTTTCCCATCTTTGGTCAACTGCCCAACAATAAGCTTGCGATTCTCAACGGGGTGTTGGACAAGTTCTGTGGCCATCTTCCCACCCACCAGGAGAACATCAACTTTTTCCTCAAGTGGCTTGAGGAGGTGCATCTTGGTGGACAGCTTGGCGCCGCCAAGGATCGCCACAAGGGGTCTTTTGGGCTCATGTACGGCCTTCTCGAGGCCTTCAAGCTCCTTCTGGAACTGGAAACCGAGGTAGGACGGAAGAAGCCTGGGAACACCAACAATCGAGGCGTGCTCTTCGTGGGAGCTCGCAAAGGCATCGTTCACAAAGAGGTCCTGTCCTTTTGCCAGTTTTTTGGCAAAAAGCACGGAGTTCTTTTCCTCACCCGAGTCAAACCTGAGATTCTCCAAAACCTTGATTTTCTTGTTTTCATCCTTGGTGAACTTTGACCTCAAGAGTTTTTCAATTTTCTTGAGGGAAAATGCGAAAATACGTTTTCCTCCTGGCCGCCCCAAGTGACCAACCACCGTTACTGTCTTGGCGTCCTGCTTGAGGAGCCAATGCAGACTCTCCAGACCATTATCTAGCCTGGTTTCGTCATATCCACGCCCACGCTTGGGAAGATCAAGATCCATTCGAACCAGTACCGCTTTGCCTTGGACATTCGCTGATTGTACGGTACGAAACATGGGCGTATTGTACCACATTTTTTGCCTAGTGCCGGTGCCGGTTGACACTCAGTTTGACCACCCATTATGGGTTGACAAATGACACTTCAAATGCTATTATAGGACACTTCTTTCGCACTATACATATACGTATATCTGCGGAAGATTTTTTTGGCCCAAAAAAGGCCGAACTGGCAGCGATGATGCTGCATATATGAAACAGATTTTGAAGTTTACTGCCCTTACTACCGCGATTGTTATCGCGACAGGAGTCATGCCTTACACAGCATTTGCTGCGAACGGTAATGACCATGAAATTGTGCTTGCCAATCAGTCGGTTGATATTGAGTACAATGAAAACCGTGAACTCAAGCAAGATGAGTTACACATCTCCTCTGTAAAGGAGATGAAGGCGCTTAAACTTTCCGCGTTTTTTCAGCTCCCTATTACTCAGGAAAACTACCGTGGTGTTTCCCAAGGTTTTTCGAGATTCCACAACGGTATTGACGTCCGCGCGAACTTGAATGCCGAGATTCATCCTATTTCTGAAGGCCGTGTTGTTGAGACAGGCTTCGAGAGAAGTGGATATGGTAATTTTATTATGATTGAACACTCAAACGGCATACACTCGTTGTACTCCCATATGGCCAAACGCTTGGTAAAAACAGGCGACGAGGTGTTTGCCAACACCGTCATTGGTACGGTTGGATTGACTGGCCGCACGACTGGCCCACACATCCACCTTGAAATTCACAAAAACGGAAAATATTTGAACCCTGCGACGTTTGTTCCCCTTGGAGACATTGTTAATGGCGGAACAACGAAGCTTTCAGCCTCAGGAACTTCCATCTCAAATCCTCGAGCGCTCTAAATAGCGCATAGAGAGCAGACTGGAGTACCAGATCATACGTTCCCAGAAACTCTGTTAACACTGCGCCATATCCTTCCTTGAAGGTATGGAAACCATACCAAGGATCTTTCGGATTTGGGTTTGGCCCAAGCGATCCCCACATATCAAACTTTGTACATCCAGCAGATTTTCCAAACTTCATGACCTCCCACATCATGAGGTTACTTGCCATCAACTCTCTATGCTGAGACGAACTGGCGCCATACGGATAGTACAGCGTGTTGTTGTGGATGAAGACAATCCAGGCTACCAATGTCTTCCCTTCAAACATTGCTTTAAAGACGTGAATCATTTTGCCCTGTTTGAGCGTCTGCCACATCGAGCGGAAGTAGGCTTCGTTGTGCGCGTAAAACGCCTGGCGGCGGGTGGTTTCCTTAAGGATTTTAAGATACTCTTCCAGGCCTGCGTCGGTGCTGTCCTCAACGATTGTTACACCTTTTTTCTCTGCCAGCCGGATGTTGTACCTGGTTTTTTGCTTCATGTTCTCGAGGAGTTTTTCCTCTAATGGAGTGAGATCAAGCATGAACGTATACCGGGTAAACAGGGGTCGGCCTGGAACTGCACCGTGTTGTTTGAGAAACTCGATAATCGCGGTGTGCGCCGAGTTTGATCCAACTGAAACACCAATATTAGGCTCCATCTTGATATACAGTGCATTCTTGCGTTTTCCAATCCCCTCAAGTGCGTGGAGTTGCTCCTCGTCCGGCATCGTCCCTTTAGGAAAGTACCCAACGGTAAACGGTGTATATGGGACGGGATGAAAGCTGATTTGCATTCCACTTACCAGGCGGGAACCGTCGAACACCCCGAAGCGTTCAATCTGGACACCGGTTTTTTTGCGGAACTCTCCCCACTCCCAACTCTGGAGCGGGTGCTTCACCACAGCGTTATATACGTCTTTTTCTGATGAATCGAGGGGGCGGACAATCATAGAGTCATGATAACATGCGTGCTACATATCCAAAAATGACTCTACGTCAATTTCACCCTTGAGCACGCGTTCGAGCGTTTCGTCGCTTAACTGAGAAAAGCGACGGGAGATGTGCTGAGGATGAGTTAAATGTTGTGAACCAGAGAGTAATCCCACTGGATGTTCTCCCCCTTTTCTCTCAAGTGTGTGGTCTGGAATCTCGGCAATAAACCGCGAAACAATGGACCCTGTAACCGCTCCGTACAAGAGGCGCCGGCGTGTGTAACTGATGTACAAATGTTCTTTCGCGCGCGTGATCGCAACGTAGCAAAGGCGGCGTTCTTCTTCAAGCTGATGCTTGTCCATGAGCGACCGGCTATGTGGAAATAGGCCCTCCTCCATGCCAACCAGAAATACCGCACTAAACTCGAGTCCTTTTGCAGCGTGGATACTCATGAGTGAAACGGCATCTTGTTGCTGATTGGAAGAGCTTGAGTCCGGCAACGTATTATTTTCGACAAGCGCAACGTTTTCGAGCAAACTGGGAACATCAGAAAATTCGCTCGCCACAGACCGCAGCTCTTGAATGTTTTCCAACCGCTCCGCATCTTCTTCAAGGCGTTCATCATAGAGTGTGAGATATTGAGATGCCTCAAGCACCGCATCAAGAATATCGAGTGTTTTCTCGGGAAATTTTTTTGTTGACGCGAGCCACGAAAGATATACCTGCAGGCGCTTTTTCCCAAGCTTTTCGATGCGGGAAAGCGCAACAGAGTCATGCTCGTTCACAAAAAGGCGCAGAAGCGAGAGAACATCTTTCACTTCTTTGCGCGCGTAAAACCGCACACCACCAACAAGTTTATATGGAACTCCATACTTGAGGAAAAGTTCTTCAAAAACACGGCTTTGTGCGTTGGTGCGGTACAGCACCACCATTTCGGAATACGGTAAAGTTTTCTTGAACTGCTGAATGTGATGCGTGACAAACTCCGCTTCATCCTTTTCGGTTTCTGCTTCATATAACGTAATGCGCCTTTTGTCTGTCTTTTCTGTCCAAAGCTCGAGAATAGGATGGGATGTGTTGTGTGAAATCACCGCGCTGGCGGCATTCAAAATGGTCTGCGTTGACCGATAGTTTTGCTCTAATCGATATTCTTGAATGCCGGGAAAATCTGTTTTGAGCGCGAGCATGTTGCGGTAATCCGCACCACGCCAGGCATAAATACTTTGGCTAAAATCTCCCACCGCGAACAAATTGTTCTGTGGAGCCGCGAGCATTTTTGTTAATAGGTACTGCGCTTTATTCACATCTTGATACTCATCAACCAACACATACTCAAACATATGCTGATACTTCTGCAAAATATTTGAATGTTTACGGAAAAGTTCAACCGTTTTATTGAGCAAATTGTCAAAATCCACCGCGCCATTTTTATCCAACTCTTTTTCATAGAGCTGATACACGCGGTTCGCCGCCTCCTGAATTTTTCCTTTCGCAAAAATTTGATAGTCTTTTGGTGAAAGCAACTCATTTTTTGCGTTTGAAATCATGCTGAGCATGAGACGCGGGTTGAACTCTTTAACCGAAAGGTTCAGTTTTTTTAAGATACTTTTCACCAAATCAAGCTGATCGTCATCGTCATAAATGGAAAATGTCGGCGGAATGCCGATGAGGATGCCGTCCTGGCGGAGAATCCGCGCGCATAACCGGTGAAACGTTCCGGAAAACTGCGGACGCTTGCCGGTCATCTGCTGAACACGGTTTGTCATCTCGGCAGCAGCTTTGTTGGTAAACGTCACCAATAAAATACTGTTCGGTGAAACATTTTTCTCTGTCATGAGATATGCAACGCGCGTGGTGAGCACGCGTGTTTTTCCAGACCCAGCACCCGCCAGCACCATTGCGGGGCCATCACCATGAAGCACCGCGGAAAGCTGTTGATCATTCAACGGCTTGAGCAGGGGCGAACGCTCCCGGAGATCTTGGAGTGAGTGGGCGGAGTCAGATTTCATGGGCTTTCATGCTATCATACTTCTGCTTGTTCAACTGCGTACATTTTTGCCGCACTTTGTTAAAATAAGTCTGCGCACACGCTATGACACATAAACTTCTTATCGCAAACTGGAAATCACACAAAACGCTTGATGAGGCAATGCAATGGGTTGATGATGTTGGATCTGTCCGGCATACGGCACACACGCTCGTCCTTTGTCCCCCCTTCCCTTTTCTTGTTCCTTTAGGACAACGTATTAAAGAGAAAAAATATGCTATTGCGCTTGGAACACAGGATTTGAGTCCGTTCCCTGCCGGCTCGTATACCGGAGCAGTTTCTGTCCGCAATCTCAAAGATCTGGGTGTTACATACGCGATTGTTGGGCACAGTGAGCGGCGAAGATATTTTCATGAAACTATACAGGAAGTTGCAAACAAAGTTGCGATGGCCGTTGAGGAAAACATCACCCCAATACTCTGTGTTGAAAAGGAAACGATCTGGAAACAAGTGAGTGCTTTGGAGAACGGCTTAGGTAAAAAATGTATTGTCGCGTTTGAGCCAGCCGATCACATTGGCTCGGGAGAACCTGAAAAACTTGATGTTGTTTTATCTATTATAAAAGAAATTCATGAAGCATTTGGCGCATCTGTTCCCATTTTATATGGCGGAAGCATTGACGAAAAATCATCACTGAACTTCCTAGCGCAATCCAAAATTAGTGGATTACTTGTGGGCGGAGCAAGCCTTGACGCGAAACAGTTTTTGAAACTATAAATTTCTATTGAATTTTATACACCCTGTACTCACTGTTTTTGAGGACCATCGGATATTTTTTCGCAAAATACGCCTCGTTCGCATGGTAATCATAGAGTTCAGCGGGGCCGATCACCACCCATTTGATAGCGTACGTTTTTAATAACTCTTGCGCGAGAGGACCGCCGCGGAACATCTCAACCATGTCGGCATCACGTTGTTCGTAGTGAATGCCGTACGTCCACATCCACCCCTTATACCCCAAGAGAATGGGGCGCCCGGTCAGCGTTGTAACCCAGTGATTGTGCTTATCCGCGGTCAATACAACATCGGTGGGCGTGGAGATGCGGCGGAACTGTTCGGCAATGGAGAGATCGTCACTGCTCAGCATAAGATATGAAAGCTTATCCGTGTGAAGAAGCCGCCAAAGATCGAGGCCGCCGGAAGCGGTCATCACCATTACTAAAACAATAGCTGATACTTTTGCAAAAATTATTCGTCTTCTCCACATCATCGCTAGTAATTGTGCTGATGGGATACAGAAAAATAGATAACTCCATGTAAGAATCTTTGAGTTATCCCAATCGTACGGTTGAAAAAGAATGAGATTGGATGCAATAAATAACAATAGACCACTCAACACAAATTGTTGTTTATATAACTTTGTTTTGATGATCGCAAACAATGAAAATGGAAGAAATACACCCCAATTGATCCACCAAAAATAGAAAAAGTTGATGTTCTTTGCTTGTGGGTTTGCGAGCCACCCCGGATACCACCGGAAAAATCCCTGTGTAATTTCTCCGCCATACAGCCATGAAAAAATGATCATCGAAGGAATTCCCGCCGCAATGGCAAACATCACCCAATGCTTCCAATCCTGTTTTTTCTTGTAGAGCGCAAATATACAGCTCACCGCACACACCATGACAAACATAATGAATGTATGAACGTGAATAATCAGCAAAAGACTGGAGCACAAACCAAAAAAGATAAGGCGGGCTAGAGAAACTTTTGAAAATCCTTTTTGTGTCCACCTGTGAAGAATAATTAATAACATGAGCGCAACCGGCAAGCCAAGTAAAAACGCGCGCTGCGGCAAAAGCTGGCCCGTGACGACGTTGATCCACTCGATGTACGAATCGCCGATGTGTGTGTACTCAAGTGGAGGAAATTGTACAACACGTAACGACTGTGTCTGAAAAAGATC
Source organism: Microgenomates group bacterium GW2011_GWC1_46_15 (assembly GCA_001002285.1). GTDB lineage: Bacteria > Patescibacteriota > Microgenomatia > UBA1400 > UBA12028 > UBA12028. The sequence goes on along the minus strand of LCLX01000001.1, from coordinate 198,888 downwards.
GCGTAAAAACCACAAGAATCCCAGCCCGCCACTCAATAAAAACAATGAAACCGCAAGATATGCTTGCTTCCAACTTTTTAAGATTTCCCGGTAAAATAAAAATAGTGTCGCAAGAAAAAGCGCGGTAAAAATGATGGATGGGCCAATAAATGCGGGAACACGATCTATACCCAGCCGCATGAGCATTCCCGAGATTGCGTCGGCCAAAAACGGATATGTGAATTTCTTTCCTAAAAATAATGGGTGCCACAAAAACCATGCGCTTGGTGGGCGATACGCGAATACACTTGCGTATGAAAAATGTGCCGCCCAATCAGCCCAAACACCAATCCATCCAGCAACAATTCCCTCCCCAGTTTTATACAGAATATGTGGCCAAAGATACAAAAAATATGCGCCCCACGTTGAGAAAAGTGTAAAAAACCAAAACGCTCCCTCATGTTTTCTCTTCCAATGTTTTATACTGTATACAGTTTTATGAAACATATATCATTTGACCGACTAGCGTTTTATCTTCTTCCACTCATTTTGCTTTTCGCGTTCGCAACCCGAATGTACCGAGTTACTTTACCAAAAACGTACTACTTTGATGAAGTGTATCACGCAGTTACCGCCAAGCTCTACGCGCACAACAACCCCGCCGGATATGAATGGTGGCACGACGCTCCTGAGCCAAATACCGCAATTGAATGGCTCCATCCACCGGTAGCAAAACTTTTCCAGGCTGGAAGCATGTATATTTTTGGAGAAAATAGTTTTGGATGGCGTTTTCCTTCCGTTATATTTGGCGTTGGTGTGGTGTGGATGACGTATGTATTGGCACTTCAATTGACAAAAGTGCGAGGTGTTGCGTTGCTTGCAAGTTTTTTTTCCGCGGTTGATGGTTTACTGCTTGCCCAATCCCGCATTGCGATGAATGACATTTTTCTTGTTTTCTTTATGCTCTGTGCGTTGGTATTTTACACACGCTGGCGGAAATACCGAAAGCCATATCAGATTGTTGTATCGGGAATTCTTACCGGTCTTGCTGTTGCAACAAAATGGAGTGGGGCCTTTCTTCTCCCAATCTTTTTCATTGATACTTTTGTAGTTGTGTTAAAAGAAAAAAAGTTTATCCTTTTACTGAAAGGAGTTTTATCGTGGATTATTCTTCCTATCCTGATTTACCTTTTGTCCTACTCACAGTTTTGGCTGCAGGGCCATGCGTGGAGCCAATTTAAAGAACTCCACAACCAGATTTGGTATTACCAAACGCACTTGAACGCGACACACGCGTCTCAATCAACGCCCTTGCAATGGATGTTTGATCTCAAACCAGTCTGGATGTATGTGGATTACAACACACCAGGAAAAGTCGGCAATATTTATAACCTGGGAAATCCCATTGTGTTCTGGGGCGGACTTATTACCGCGGTGTGGTTCGCGGTACTGTGGCTCAAAAACCGCGACTGGAAAAGGGGATTTCTATTGCTTACGTATCTTAGTGTGTGGACACCGTGGCTTTTTTCTCCGAGGATTATGTTCTCGTACCACTATGCCCCCGCAATTCCACTACTTTGCATTATGCTTGCACTGTTTCTTGCCGATATTTCACGGAAAAAAAGATTGCGGTTTCTTGTCGTGACTGTTCCTTTGCTTGCGCTTGCGTGGTTTATTGTGTTTTATCCCCACCTTACGGGCATACCTATACCACAAAAGATTGTTAATCGGGTCTATTTTGCATTGCCAAGTTGGAAATAATTAAGAAGAGATAAGTTTCATTTGTTCCGCTTTTTGCTCTGGAATGCCATCGGGCCAGCAGTGCTGGGCAAACTCACACTCTTTACATACGCTGTAGTGTGTTGTCCGCGGGAAATAGAGCGCGCGGACTTCCCCCATAACATCTTTAATAATTTTCCGTAATCCATCCACTTCTTCTTTTGGCAAAAAAAACTCTTCGCGCCTGAATTTTCCCGTTTGCTTGTCTTTCTCAATAAAATCAAACATGCCTTTTTCAACTTTATGTCCAAAGCTGCGGTCAAGATCTGTTAATAATTTGTAAAACAGAAGTTGGCGTTTGTAGTCACCATTGGATGTTTTTGTTTTTCCTTCAATCTCTCCACGTGTTTTTGGCTGGCCAGTTTTGTAGTCCACAACGGTCACGGTTTTATGCGCATCGTCCGCCCACTCAATTTTATCTATGCGGCCACCAATTCGGATATCGTCGAGATAGATGCGTGGCCATCCATACCCCAAGAATTTTTCCAAAAAGACCGGCTTGGCAAACTGCGATGTATACTCGTCGTAGTATGCCGACAACACTTTTCTGCCTTGATTCAACCGCGCTTTTTCCTCATCCTGCGTCATAATTTCTCTATGCAGGCTTTTCTCAAACTCACCAATCACAAACTCCTTTGATGGAATCTTATTTTTTTCGATAAACGACCGAAACAACATTTCCAACGCTTTATGAATTGCCGTTCCAAACGCCAAGTAATCCTCTTTCGCACGTGGAACTTTCACCAATGTATTCAGTTTGAACTTGTACGCACACTCAAGATATGTGTTGAGCGTTGTCGGCGTAAGCACAAAGTTCTCAAGCAGTCCAGAAAGCCACTCGTTTTCCTCTATCGTCTGTGTTTGATTGACCGGAGCGTGAAGAAGCTTCGCGAGAACCGCGTTGGCGGATTGTTCAAACGACGTCGTGTCAACTTCTTTTTTTAGTTTCTCCGGAATTTCTTCAATAAACAATGTTTGGGTGTTTTCTTTTGTTCTGTTTCCGGAAACCGATGTTTTTGCATACGTTACGGTAACGCGTTTTTTGGCGCGGGTGAGCGCAACATAAAACACCCGCCGGTCATCTTCATTTTTCTCTTTTTCTTCAATATTCGTGTACCGCAAGACACCTTCGGGAAGTGGAATAAGGTCTTTAGACCGTGTATTTCCCCACTTGCCATCTATCGCGCGGATGATAAACACGTACTCCCACTCCCGACCTTTCGCGCTGTGCGCGGTCGCAAGCTTGACCGCTTTTCTTTGGAGCTGCAATACCTCTTCGTTCACCGCAATGCGATGCTCCCGCATACGTTCAATTGTGCGTAAAAATGTTTCCAGCTTTGTACTTTTATCAACTGAAGTTTGTATTTTTACTTCACGGAACAATGACTGGATTTTATTAATCGCTTCCGCAGCGTCATTCCGTTTCAAAACCCAGGAGAGAAATCCGCTGTCGTTCAGCACCGTTTCAAACCAAAGCGGGAATGTTTTTTGCGCATCATCTTTCGACCACTGAATAAGTTTTTGCACAAACGCGATGGTTTCTTTCGCTTTCTTCAATTGAAGTGCTTTGATTTCGTTTCCCTGCACAATGTCAAACAATGATTGTTTCTTTTCTGCCGCGTGGCGCGAGAGTTTGAGAAGATCAAGCGCATCCAAACCAACCCATTCATAGTTCAACACCGTGAATAAATCAATCGCTTCTCGTGTGGTGCGCAAATCGTAAATCACTCGAAAAAGCGTGAGCAGCTGCATGACCACTGGCGAGTCCAAAATATCTACACCGCTGTCGATTTCATATGGAATTTCCCATTTTACCAACGCGTCTTCAATTGCCGCACTATCGTTATTCGTGCGGTACAACACTGCAATTTCGCTTGGATTCGTGCCTTTTTTGATGAGCGTGCTGATTTCTTCAGCGATATACGCCGTTTCAGCAAGATCAGATGAAAACGCGGCTACATAAACCGGCTGAGCAGGATATGACACTGTTGCGGAGAGCGGAACCGAAGTCCTTGTAGATTTTTTTGCACTGATTTTTTGAAATTTTTCCAACAATGTCGCATGCGTAAAATTATTTTTTGCGATGAGTTCTGTGGCGGCATCCAAAATGGTCTGCGTAGACCGGTAGTTTTTCGTCAACGTGATAAACAACGCGGTTGGGTACTTTTTCACAAATGCCACACTGTTTTCCAAAGAGGCGCCTTGAAAACGATACAGGCTCTGATCGCTGTCGCCCACGACAAACACGTTTGCCTGTTTTCCCCAATAGGAGGCGAGCAACTCTAATACTTTATTTTGCGCCGCATTCGTATCCTGGTACTCATCAACCAAGATGTACTGCAGACGCTCTTGATAACTCCGTAGGAGTATTTCATCTTGTTCAAACGCGTGGACCGCGAACGAAATCATGTCTTCGTAGTCATACCGTCCCATCTCACGGAGTTTTTGCTGATATAACACATATACTTGGAGAAGTTCGCGCTGTTTGGCAATGTTTTTCTCCCGCTGCTTTTGCTCTGTTTTTGGCAGACTTTCCGCTTTCTTCAATTGAAGCACATCATACTCAATCAATTTGCGGAAATCATCTGGCTCAACGTTCTCCCGTTTTAAGTCCTGCATCGCTTTAATACAGTCGCGAACATAAAATATGGGACTGTTGATGGGCTTGATTGCCTCAAATGCCTGCTCGCGGATAATGTTTTCAACGATCGTAAACCGCTCGAGGTCGGTTAATGGCTCTGCGTCACGGGAAAATGGGAAAAACTCGGGGTTTGACTGAATGACATCAGAACAGAACGAGTGAAACGTCGCGATGTTCACATAGTACGCATCCTCACCGATGATCGAGATAAGCCGATCCCGCATCGCCTTTGCAGCCGACTCGGTAAAGGTGAGCGCGAGAATGTTGTGCGGACCGACATCTGTTTTTCTGAGAATGTTGGCCGCGCGCATCGCCAACACTTGTGTTTTCCCCGTACCGGGACCCGCAAATACCATGACTGGCCCTTCAACTGCGTCAACCGCCTTCTTTTGCTCAGGATTAAGTTTGGAGTAGAGAGAAGAAAACACGGCATTGGATTTTTCCTGTGGTTTCTTTAAAGGAGATTGCGAGGGCATATATGTGTTATACCCTATGAAAAGGCGAATGGGAAGGAGAAACTATCCGCTTTGTTTGTAAAACTCTATATCATTGCATAATGTTGCACAATACTGCTGAATACTACATAATATTGCTAGATGTTGCAAAATCCGCCCCTCATCTCTCCAGAGTTGCACGCCGAGATTGTCCGCGCGCTCCTCCCCCGCAGGCAGGAAATCTTCGCAATCATCACCGATCACCCTTATATCACGTTTGACGCAATCGCCAGGCGTTTTCCGGCCACGCCAGGGAGGACATTGGCATATGATATTGCCTCGTTGGTCAAGCAAGGTCTTGTGCAAAAACACGGGGTTACTCGGGGAGTGTGCTACACGGTAAAAGAAGTAACAATATCGTCAATCAATAATGGAGATAGCACGTCAGAAAGTTGATTTTGCGGAAAAAGATCTTCTGGATATATCTCAATAACGTCTAACTTTCTCCTTTTCCATAACTTGCGTTTTTCCTCAACAAGTACGTCATATCGATGTAATTTCCCATACAACCCTAAATACTCGACTAACGTAGTCCCTATCGAAAAATCCGCTGTCATGTTTCTGTAATAATACGGAACATGGATTTTATGTTTGATGCCCCGTGTAAATAACCAGTCATCAATGATTTTCTCAGCCAATGAATCACACATGTGCTGATCCTTCGCTTTATATCGGTGTGCGAATCGGTGAGAATGAGGGGAGAACCCGGCGGTACGTATCGCACTGTTCCATGTGCCAAATAATTTGCGGATCATCCAATATTCTTTTGCAAACTCTATTTTCAACGGAATGCGTTGATTTTCTTGAAAGAAGTGGCTTATCTCAGAAATAATGCTTTCTTTTGTATACTTTGAAATTCTTGGTGTTGGTGTACGAGTAACGGTAATCTTTTTGCGCTTTGGGTAGAGAACATTATTTATTGCCACAGCACACGAACGTGAACAATAATTGTGTGGTGAAACATCATTTAACTCTCGAGAAAATTCTTTTTTACACTTTGGATTTTCACATATGCACTGTACTTTTTTTGTTTTCCCCTTCGATTGGCATTCTTTGGAGCAATATGTTTTGTATTCATGCCGTTCGTTCTCAAGAATCCAATTCATTCTTCTCTCGAGGAGTTTTCCACATACTGAACAGGAAGTATGAGCAAAATGCATACTTTAAATATGACAGAAAAATAACCCGAAATCAATAATTAAAAATATTGATTAGTCAATTAAAATGTCGGGGCGCCGAGTAACGCTCTCGGTCCGCACGCCCCCCAGACGTGCACACTACTTTTATGCTACGCCCCGTAGCAAGATTAGTCTTATTTTACCACGCATTTCCCCTTGTTTCCCTCCCGCCATTTTTAATCCAATAACAGACCAACTTCATTTCCGTAAGGTGTTTGTTCGATTTCACTTGTACACTATCACTATGTCGTCGTTGTGTACGACATATCCGAGCAAAACACGAAACATTGTGGTATCGTGCTATAGTGAATAAGAGTTTCGCTTTTCTTTCTTGTTTTTGGAACCGGCTTTAAGAAATTTTGGTACAAAAAGTATACGGTATAGCAAAAAAGGAGCAGTATGTCCCCAGTTAAATCGTCACAAGCTAAAACGGTTCAGCAAACAGTCCCGGGAAGTGTATCAAACCTCAAGCAACAGCGCATGCAAGCAGTTAACATTGCTCTTCAACAAATTGAAAAAACATACGGCAAAGGCTCCATTATGAAGTTGGGGGAAAGTATGCAGCACCAGTTCGAAGTTCCTTCCATTTCTACCGGCTCTATCGCGCTGGATTTGGCGTTGGGTGTTGGTGGTATGCCGCGCGGAAGAATAGCGGAGATTTTTGGCCCAGAAGCTTCAGGAAAAACAACGGTGTGTCTGCACGTTATCGCAGAAGCACAAAAAGCGGGCGGAACGGTTGCGTTTATTGATGCGGAACACGCACTTGATCCTAAACGCGCGGAAGCAATTGGCGTAAAACTTGATGACTTACTCATTTCACAGCCCGATACCGGAGAACAGGCATTAGAAATTACGGAAACGTTGATTCGTTCCGGCGGTTTAGACGTGATTGTTGTGGACTCGGTTGCCGCGCTCGTGCCAAAAGCAGAAATTGAGGGTGAGATGGGTGATGCCTCGATGGGTATGCAGGCAAGATTAATGTCGCAGGCCATGCGCAAACTTACAGCCGCCATCAATAAATCAAAAACACTGTTGATCTTCACAAACCAGCTCCGCATGAAGATCGGCGTGATGTTTGGAAATCCAGAAACGACATCCGGCGGACAGGCGCTCAAGTTTTACACCTCAATCCGTATCGATATGCGGAAGATCGGCAACATCACCGACGGCGATGTGGTGATCGGAAGCCGGCATCGGGCAAAGATTGTGAAAAACAAGGTTGCGCCCCCGTTTAGAACAGCCGAGTTTGACATCATGAACTCCAGTGGTATCTCAAAGTCCGGCAGTATTGTTGATGTCGCCGCGGAAATGAACATTTTGGAGAAAGCGGGGAGTTTCTTCAAGTACAAGGGGAATGTGTTAGCACAAGGCCGCGACGCACTCAAGATAGAACTTGAGAAAAGTCCCAAGCTTATGAACGAGATTGAGGGATTGATCCGGGCAAAAATTAAAGGCGGAAAAAGTGTTCCACGCGACATGGTTGAGGTAGAAAGCTAAAATTGACGATTCGGTGAAACCGCGGTACAATTGCGGTGCTTTATACGCATACGAGAGTATATGTTATACACAAACCGTCTTTTTTCACTCATTCTTAAAAAAGACTAGTCCGCCAAGTATTTTGGCGTATTCTCCCACGCGATAAAAGCAAAAAAGTAAGGATGCGTATGTTTATCTACAGACAAGGAGTACTATGTCACTTTTTAGCACATTATCGAGCATTTTTGTTGGACCTAACCAACAGCAAAAATCGGCAAAACATGGGCCAGTAAAACCGCCGCAGAAGCTTAGAGACCAGCGCACGCTCAAACACGTTCCTGTTGAACCAATTAAGCTGGGGCATCCCTCAAGTGGGGCGCGTCCACTGTCACCAACCCCATCAGCACCTCAGCGCGACGACACCTCACTCCGAGAATCTCAGGCGCGTGCACGCGAAATCATTGTTGAGGCAAAAGACGAGGCACTTCGGCTCCGCGAAAAAGCGGAAGGTGAAGTCCGCCAACTCCGCCAGGAAATTTCAGAAAAAGAGAGATCTATTGACCAAAAACTTTCCAGTCTTGATCAGCGTTTGAAAGCGTTGGACTCCAGAGATGAAGAACTGCAGAAACATCGTGGAGAACTTGAAAAACAAGAGAAAGGGCTTGAAGAGTTAAAACAATCGCTTGTTAAAAAACTTGAGCAGGCCGCTGGACTATCTCGTGAACAGGCAAAACAGCAAATTTTAGAAAATCTCGAGAAAAAACTCGACAAGGAAATGGCAACGCTCATCCAAACCAGAGAAAATGTCGCCAAGGAAGAGGCTGATGAAAAAGCAAAAGAGATTCTTGTGGACGCGATGCGCCACGGCGCGACCGAGTATGTAACCGAGTACACCGTTTCTGTCGTCAAACTTCCAGACGAGGAAGTCAAGGGCCGCATTATTGGAAAAGACGGACGCAACATCCGCGCCTTCGAGCAGGCAACCGGCGTGGACATTGATCTCGACGACCAGCCCGGTCAAGTACGGCTGTCCTCATTTGATCCCGTCCGCCGTGAAATTGCGCGCATTACACTTGAGCAACTCATCAAAGACGGACGCATCCAGCCAACCCGCATCGAAGAAACCGTGCAAAAAGTAACCACGGAACTCAAGAAAATCATGTTCGAGGAAGGAAAGCGGTTGTGTTACGCAGTCGGCGTGTACAACTTGCCATCCGATCTCATTCAAGTGCTTGGACGGTTTAAGTACCGATTCTCGTACGGGCAAAATCTCATTGCGCACACATTAGAAGAAACAAAAATTGGCGCGGCGCTCGCAAAAGAAGTTGGCGCGAACGTGGAGACCGTGAAGCTTGGATGTTTGTTGCACGATATTGGAAAAGTTGTTGAGGGGGAAGAGGGTAGCCACGTTGAGATTGGTGTAAATCTACTCAAGAAATACAACATTCCGCAAGTCATTATTGACTGCGTAGAACAACACCACGAAGATGTGCATTTCACCTCGAAAGAGTCTATATTGGTGTACATCGCAGACGCTATTTCAGGAGCACGTCCTGGGGCGCGGTACGAAAACTATGAAGAATACGTGAAACGTCTTACAAAACTTGAAGACATTGCGAAAAGTTATGCTCAAGTCAAAGAGGCATACGCAATTCAGGCAGGAAGAGAAGTGCGCGTCATTCTTAATCCTGAAAAATCAAATGATGATGACACCACTGTTCTTTCTCACACAATAAAAGAACGCGTAGAAAAAGAGATGACGTATCCTGGAACGGTCACGGTGACCGTTGTCCGCGAGATCCGGGCATCAGATGTCGCAAAGTAGCGCGAACTCATCGTGTTCCCTTTTGGGCAATAGCTTGATTTATTCGTGCATATTGTGTATTGTAGAAATATAAAGAAATGAAAGGAGAGTCATGACAAAATCAGATTTGATTGATGTTGTCGCAAAAAAGGCACACCTTACAAAAAAAGGTGCAAACGATGCTGTTGAAGGTTTCCTCGATGAGGTAATCCGCACGCTTAAAAAGGGAGACAAAGTTGTCCTCTCGGGATTTGGCACGTTTTATCTTGGTAAAGTGAAAGATAAACAGGTTGTTCCATTCGGCAAAGAAGAAAATCGCCAGACCATTAAAGGTCATCGTGTGGTGAACTTCCGCGTTGGAAAACCGCTAAAAAAGAATGTGTGGTAAGTGCGTTTAATGCGATCTTAAAAACATAAAGCCCTGGGAAACCGGGGCTTTTTATGTTTTAATGCCGGTATGTGGATCTCGAGAAAAGTATTATTGGTAAAACGTAGGATAAAAAAATGGTTAGCGGTATTCCGCATCGGCCTCATTCAGGGCTTGGCATTCCGAGCGGAAACTTTTTTATGGATCATTCTTGACATTTTCCCGACATTTATTTTAATCGCATCATGGCTCGCGGTGTTTCATGGAAAAACAACGGTCGGTGGACAATCGCTTTCACAACTTATTATCTATTATCTTGCTGTTCTCATTATTATTAACCTTGCCGAGGTGCATTTTGAAGAACGCTGGGTTGAAAATGTGCGGTATGGAAAAATTGATTACTATTTTGTAAAACCAATATCTCTCCCTACGTACATTATTGTCCAAGCACTTGGATCAAAACTCATGACGTTCGTCACATTTCTTCTCCCATTTCTCGCATTGATGTTTGGACTCATTCACGCGGGACTTATCACAGGGTTCACGTTTACTTTTTCTAAACTGTTTGTCTTTTTAGCATTCCTTCTTCTCGCATTTATTTTTGACTCTATTCTGAGTTTTTTTGTGGTGTTTGCAGCATTCTGGATGGACGAGGCAAGCAGCATCGGCCATTTCAAATGGATGGTAACGGGCATTTTTGGAGGAACACTTGCTCCACTTACTTTTTATCCACAATGGATTCAAAAAATTGCCGCGTTTTTACCGTTTAAACTAGCGCTTTCAACACCGGCGCAATTGTTGGCCAGAAATTCTGTGTTGCACTCGGATCTACGGGAGTTGGGTCTCTTTTTTGTATACGTTGTCGTGTGCGTTTTTATCATCCGGTTTATGTGGAAACACGCACAGTATAAATACACATCGGCAGGCGGGTAAAAAAATGAAAAAATATTTTTCCATCTGGCTTCACTTCGCAAAAATATCACTCCAGCGATTGTTTGAGTACCGCGCGGACTTCTTTTTGTGGTCACTCGTTTCAACTGGCTGGACAATCTTTTCTCTTTTGTTTTATCAAATCTTGTTTTTACAAACTTCAAATATTGCGGGATGGAATAAGCAGCAAATGCTCGTGTTTGCTGGGACGTACATGATTATTGATGCGGCAACATGGTCAATTTTTTGGCGCAACATACAAAACTATACTGAATCCATTTTTAACGGCACACTTGATTTCCTCCTCCTCCAACCCATTGATGCTCAGTTTCGGCTTTCAGTGCGGCACATTAGTTTTACAAATGTTCCTCGACTCATTATCGGTATTATCTTGCTTGCACTCAATCTTCCAACAGTGACGTTAAGCCAAGTATTGATGTACATCGCGTTAATCTTCCTCTCCATGGGCGTTATTTATACACTTTGGTTTTTTACCGCAACATTTACATTTTGGGTTGAAAAACTCGATAATATTATTGAAATTGTCCCAACACTCCGCAGAATTTGGTCCATGCCTTCCGATATTTACTCCGGCTTCGTTGGCGCTATGCTTACCATTATTATTCCGCTCGCGCTTATTACAACAACACCAACGCGCCTTCTTCTTCATCAATTCCGGTGGCAAGAACTTGTCGCACTTCTCACATTTTTTATCGTTTTATTTGGAGCAACCCGCGCGTTCTTTCATTATTCAATAAAAAAATACTCAGGGATTGGGTCGTAATGGTATAGAATAGAGGAATCATGGAATCAATCATCTCCGTCCAGCATCTCAAAAAGTACTACAAGGTGTATAAGAAACAACCAGGGCTTATGGGATCGCTCAAAGCATTGTTTGCGCGCAAATACGAATCCGTGCAGGCGGTGAATGATATTAGTTTTGAGATCGAACCGGGTGAGTTGGTTGGGTTTATCGGTCCAAACGGCGCGGGAAAAACGACAACGCTCAAGGTATTGTCTGGTCTGCTGTACCCCACCGCCGGTGAGATTTCCGTCCTTGGATTTACTCCATGGGATAGGAAGCCTGAGTTCCAAAAACAGTTTTCACTCGTGATGGGGCAAAAAAACCAGCTGTGGTGGGACTTGCCTGCGATGGAAACGTTTTTGCTCAACAAAGCGATCTATGAAATTCCGGACACGCAGTACAAACATACGCTCAATAAACTTGTCACTCTTTTGGATGTAAAAGATGTGATTAATATTCAGGTCCGCAAACTCTCACTTGGCCAGCGGATGAAGTGCGAGCTCATCGCAGCGCTTCTCCACAATCCAAAAGTGTTATTTCTTGACGAACCAACAATTGGTTTGGACGTGGTGATGCAAAAAGTTATGCGCGACTTTGTCCGCGAGTATAACACCACGTTTGGCGCGACAATTTTGCTCACAAGCCACTACATGGACGACGTAAAAGAACTATGCAAACGCGTCATTATTATTGATCACGGGAAAAAACTATTTGATGGAAAACTTCAAGATATTATTGATAAGTACGCAAAAAATAAAATCCTTTCCGTGGTGTTCTCAAAAGAAACTGATCAAAAGAAACTTGAAACGATTGGGAAAGTAAAATCATTTGAGTTCCCGTCCGCAACGATTTTGGTTCCACGGAAAGAAGCGTCTCGGCTTGCGGCAAAACTTTTGGAAGATTTCTCCATTGCCGATCTCAATATTGAGGAACCGCCAATTGAGGCCATCATCCGGGATGTGTTCCAAAATGGAAAATAAATTACTTTTGAACTCACTCAAAAAGTATTGGATCGTTGCAAAAGTTTCCTGGATTAATGGATTTACATATCTAACAAGCTTTGTGATGTTTAGGGTGCGTCAAATCATTCAAGTTGTTGTTGCATTTTCATTGTGGGAGGCAATATTTGCTTCAACCATCACGGCATTCGGATATACCAGTGCGCAGATGTTTACGTATATTTTTGCTGCAAGTATCATCGGCTATGTTGTAACGTCCTCACGTACTATTGACGTTGCCGGTGTTATACATTCCGGAGACCTTTCGCTTTATTTAGTAAAGCCGCTCAACTTTTTTTTGTTTTGGTTCAGTCGTGACGTTGCGGATAAACTGCAAAACGTTATATTTTCTGCCATTGAGTTGGCTGTGTTATTTTTCATTTTTCATCCAACACTCTACATACCAACCCATATTTCAACCATTTTCCTCACCCTGTTTACAGTTGGCGGAGCAATGGTTATGTTCTTTCTCATCAATACAATGTTTGGTCTTCTTGGATTTTGGACACCAGACGTATGGGCTCCACGCTTTTTATTTTATACCATCATGTTCTTTACTGCGGGAAGTTTTTTTCCACTCGATATTTTCCCAAACTCAATTGTCCAAGCGCTTTCATATACTCCATTCCCATATGTCATATTCTTCCCCACGAAAGTACTGTTGGAACAACTCAGTTCAGTTGAAGTTGTTCGCGGTATACTTTTTACCGGCATGTGGGTTGGATTGTGTGGACTTGGAGTTTTTACCATGTGGAAAAAAGGCGTCCATTCCTATGAGGCGGAGGGGAGATGAAAACACTAATCCGCTATATTAAGATTTGGTTTCTCTTTGCAAAACAAGAACTCCTGTTCCAGTTTTCTTCAAAAAGTTCTGCCGTTCTTTTTTTCATTGGAAAAACCGTCCGGTTTCTTTCGTTTTTACTCATTTTGATTTTGTTGAAACACAACACAAAAACAATGGCAGGCTACAGTATTGATGAAGTTATCATTTTTTTCCTCACGTTCAACTTCATTGATTTGGTTTCGCAAATGTTTATGCGCGGCGTGTACTCGCTTACGGGAAAAGTGCGCAGCGGCGAGCTTGATTTTTATCTTGCCAAACCGGTCAATGTATTGTTCCGTGTACTTGCGGGTTCGCCGGATTTTAATGACGTTCTTATTTTTATACCATTCCTCTTTTTTTCTGGATGGTATATCGGGCAGGCTGTTCCACTACTTGATGCCGTTAAAATAGTGCTTTATTTCGCGTTTCTTGTGAATGGATTATTGATTTCGATTGCTTTCCATATTTTTGTCGCATGCATTGGCATCGTCACAACCGAAGTGGACAACACCATCATGCTCTACCGCGATCTTTCGCAGATGGGTAGAATGCCGATGGAGATTTACCGCGAACCGTTGCGTTTCTTGATTACATTCGTTGTGCCGGTCGGGTTGATGGTGAGTATTCCCGCGCGCGTTCTACTCGGGAAAGCGCCTCCGTCTTTACTCCTGACCGCATCGCTGGTGGCCGTTACAGTCTTTTTGCTTTCATTCCTCAGCTGGAAACATGCACTAAAAATGTACACGTCCGCGTCGAGCTAAATGAAATATTTTCTTTTTGAGGAACTCAGGGTGTGGGGTCCCCTGGAGACGAAAAAAGAAAATTTGAAATTTTTGGTACAATGCCCCCATGCCAAGTTACTATATTCACACTTTTGGATGCCAGGCGAATAAATCCGATTCAGAACGCATTGCGGGTGATTACGCTGCCCGCGGGTACACACGCGCGAGATCGTGGAAAACCGCCGATGAAGTTGTGATTAATACCTGTGCCGTCCGCGAACGTGCAGAACACCGTGCGCGCCATTTTGCGCACACACTCGTTGAGTACTTCATCGCCAACAAAAAGAAAAAACCAAAACTCATTTTGACTGGATGCATGACACATCACGGAGAAAAACATCTCTACGAAATGATGCCGATGATTGATGAAATTCTTCCGATTAACGAAGTTGGATTTAATCTCGCTGCCGTACGGAAAGATAAAAAACATGCGTGGGTTCCAGTTTCAGCCGGATGCAACTCGTTTTGCACGTTTTGCATTGTGCCGTATGCGCGCGGGCGGGAACAATCGCGTCCGCTTGAAGACATTTTAGGTGAGGTACGTTCGCTCGCCGACCAGGGGTATACCGAGATTACCTTGCTTGGTCAAAACGTCAATTCTTGGGGACTGGAAAAAGTTGGCATCGGATTCCGCAAGCTGCTGCTCCGCAAAGACGCGCCATTTACCCGCGACGATCTTCCGTCTAACCAATCACAATATTTATCTATCCATAATGTCCCGCCGTTTGTCACGCTTTTGCGGGAAGTAAGTACAATCAATGGTATTACAAAAATTAGTTTTATGACAAGCAATCCATGGGATTTTTATGATGAACTCATTACCGAACTCGCAACAAATCCCAAACTCGACCCATACATTCATTTGCCCGTGCAGTCCGGAAGCGATACCGTCCTCTACCGTATGAACCGTGGATACACGAAAGAAAATTATCTTGGGCTTGTAAAGAAATTACGCGATGCTGTTCCAAACGTTACGATTGGCACCGATATTATTGTTGGTTTTCCCGGCGAAACAGACGAAGAGTTTGCAGATACCGTTGATCTCGCAAAAAAAGCAGACTGGAAAATTGCGTACGTTGCGATGTACTCACCGCGCCCAGGAACCGCGGCATGGCGCATTTACCCCGACGATGTTCCACATATAGTGAAAAAGAAACGGTGGGAATTTTTGGACAAACTTATTAATAAAGACAACTTGGCTGTCCGGCCAAAGTTGGCGAAATAATATGGTACATCCACACGCAGCTATCGCAATTGTCGGCCCAACCGCCACTGGGAAAACGGCATTAGCACTTCATCTAGCACAAAAATTTCATGGGGAAATTATTTCCGCTGATTCACGACAGGTATATAAAGGTATGGATATTGGAACGGGGAAAGATCTGCCAAAAGACGCAGTGTTGGAACTGCAAAATATTGACGGCTTTCCAGAGCCACTTACTTCGTACCGCACACAAGGAACACGGATTTGGCTTATTGACCAGGTTAACCCGGACCAAGAGTGGAGCCTTGCTCACTTTATACAAGCTTCGCAGGCGATCATGAAACATTTGTGGAAAACAAACACGCTTCCCATTATTGTTGGTGGAACCGGACTCTATGTGCAAAGCATGACCTCGTCATATGAAACCGCGTCTATTCCACAAAATCAAAACCTGCGGAAAAAACTTGAACATAAAACCGCTTCAGAACTTCAGACTCTTTTACAAGAATACGATGTAAAAAAATACGACAGTATGAATCATTCCGATCAAAATAATCCAAGAAGATTGATCCGGGCAATCGAGGTTGCGGAGTATCTTCAAAACGACACTCTTAAAGACACCCCGGAAGAACACATTTCAATATATTGGATTGGACTCAAAAAATCGTGGGATCTGCTTGAAAAAGATATCCGCGCGCGCGTTGCCAGCCGTCTTACTCAAGGCATGAGTGATGAAGTCGGTAAACTTATGCATACATACAAAGACTGGAGTCTCCCGGCATTTTCTTCGCTCGGGTACCGTGAAACACGCGATTTTCTTGAAGGAAAAATCACTAAGAAAGAACTTATTGAAACATGGGCACTTCACGAACTCCAATATGCTAAACGGCAAATGGTTTGGTTCAAAAAACGGCCGGATATCCATTGGTTTTCCATAAACCCCGGAGAAGGAGAACGCATACGTAGCGATGTAGAAAAACTTGTCTCGGACTGGTATGATGAAACATATGCAACGCATTGAGATTTCACAAAAATCAGTTCTCTTTGTTTTTGTCGTCATTATCGGTGGTTTTCTCATTCATCAACTACGGGACTTACTTGTTCTTCTTTTTCTTGCGTTGATTTTCTCTTCCGCGCTTAATCCACTGGTAAAAAAGTTGCAGCATTTCCGGTTCCCACGGCCGCTCGCAATTCTTAGTGTGTATGTTTTAGTGATCGGCGCCCTCATTGGGATGTTCTCCTATCTCGTTCCGCCACTCGTCCGTGAATCCGTAACGCTCGTCACAAAACTGCATCTTCCACAGTTACCTGAAACGCTCGAGTTTTCTCAACTGCAAAAAACAATCGAGGATTATAACAACATTACATCGCGCGTTGGAACATCTATTCCATCTGTCATTGGGGCGGTGTTTAGCACATTTTCCGGAGTGCTTGTTGTGTTTACGTTTCTCGTCCTTACCTATTATTTGCTCATCGAGCGCGACAAACTCCATATGTATCTCATTTGGTTGTTTGGGAAAATTGAGCCAGAAAAACGGGCGAAACATTTCATTGACCGACTCGAACTAGAACTTGGTGGATGGGTGCGCGGCGAACTTTTTCTCATGCTCGTGATTGGAACCATGACGTACATTGGCTTGCGGATTCTCGGCGTACAGTACGCACTTCCACTCGCCATTTTTGCAGGACTGCTTGAAGCGATACCAAATATTGGCCCAACGATTTCCGCGGTTCCTTCTGTTGTTGTTGCTTTTTTCACGATGTCGCCGGCAATGGGGGTTGCAGTTATTCTGCTTTATGTATTAGTTCAGCAACTGGAAAATAATATTATCGTTCCAAAAATCATGTCGAAAGCCGTGGATATTAGCCCACTCGTTGCGTTGATCGCACTGATTGCGGGCTTGCGGCTTGGTGGTGTCCCTGGCGCAGCGCTCGCCATCCCAACCTTTATCTTTATCCGCGCAGTTGTGCGCGAATTCTTCCAGGGGAAAAATCCACTCCATTCACTCGAAGAAATATAATGTCCAAAGACCTATAAGCCGGATTCTGTATCCGCCCTCGCTTACGCTCGGGGGACAACAATCATTTCTCTAAGCCTGCAGCATTATCACCGTGAGGGAGCGTTTCCAATATGGTGAAGTTCGGCAGTTGCAGCGGGGAGGATTGCCCGTTTCACCCGAGCATGACCTCGGTTCGTCACTGTTGCTCTAGACTGTCACGCCGTTTTAAGCGGCGCGCTTCACTTTTCAGTGAACACCCTACGCTCTGCTGTCCGGACTTTCCTCCCCTGGCGGCTTGCGCACACCGGGGGCGATTGTTCGGTCTTTGGACAGGTGTATTTTAGCATGCGCCCGGCGTAATCGAGTATTTGACACATTTGTTGCGGTACAGCAAGCCGGGGTGTATAGTGAATAAAAGGTCGGGTTTTTCTCTGGAGACAATCTCCGGATCCCGAAAGGAAAGGAGTATGCATGTATAACATTATTCCCGTGTCGTTCCAGGAGACTATGACGATCGCGACGAGCAACGTCGTGACACAGCTTGGAGGATTTCTTCCAAAATTCTTGGGAGCGCTCCTCCTCCTTATTCTTGGCGCAGCAATTTCACGCTGGCTCAAGACAATCACGGTAAAACTTCTTGAGATGCTCCGCCTTTCCAAAGGGTTGAAGGAAACACCTGTTGAGTCATTTTTGAAACACGCTGAGATTGGAAGAATTGAAGAGGTTGTTGGAACCGCGGTGTATTGGGTTGCAATGCTCGTTGTACTCTATGCAACGGTATCAATTCTCGGTCTTGAGGCGATCTCGATCGTACTCAACAGCATCCTTTCGTATATCCCAAAGGTTGTATCCGCGGTCTTGATCCTGTTCTTCGGTGTATTGCTTGCAGGACTTGTTGAAGGTCTTGTGAAGGGTGCGCTCCACAGCATTAGTGGAAAAAGCGCCAGGCTGTTTGGCAAAGTTGGCAGCTACTTGATCGTCATTATTAGCGTGATGGCGGCCATTGCAGAACTCAACATTGCCGCGCAGTTTATCTCGACGCTCTTTATGGGCTTTATCGCGATGCTTGCGCTTGGCTTTGGACTTGCGTTTGGCCTTGGAGGCAAGACCGTTATCGAGAAAATGATGATAGAGTGGTACGACACCACCAAAAAAGAGTTGAAGGACTAGCGCTCAACTCTGGCCATCTTTCTCGAGTAATTGGCGGGCAAAACACATTTCGTACGCTGTTTGTTCGGTGTGCCGTGTATAACGGATGGTATGTTGTGTACCATACGTTCAGCCGGTCTTGATGGATTTTCCCCATATCTTGTACGCGTTGAGGTGGATGTGTCCTCGATGGGCCTTCCATACACCCATATTGTTGGGTTAGCGAACAAGGAAATTCAGGAAAGTAAGGAGCGGATTCGTTCCGCGCTGCGCAATGTTGGAATATCCATTCGCGCAAAGAAAACGCTCATCAACCTTTCACCTTCAACCATTCCAAAGTCTGGACCTTCGTACGATCTTCCTATCGCGCTCGGTATTCTTGTGGCAAATGGACTCATTCCCCCTCTTCTGCAAAACACACTCGTGTTTGGCGGGCTTGGGTTAAATGGAGAGATCCGCGGGGTTGGAGGAGCCACCGCGCTTATTTATCTTGCAAAAAAGGTTGGATATACAAATCTGTACGTGCCAAAAGATAATGAGGGGGACATTCTTCCTCAACAAACAGGTTCGATTTTTTTATGTTCCCACCTTTTAGAAATCATTGCGCATCTACGAAATGAGAAAAAACTTGTGCCGTTTGCGCCATCTCAAAAATCTACTCAAAAAGTAGCTCAACTCGATCCTCCTTTTATTTCCGGAAACGGCGTAGCAAAGCGGGCAACCGCGATCGCGGCGGCGGGAGGACACCATTGTTTCCTTCTTGGAAGCCCCGGGAGAGGAAAAACACTCCTCAGCACATATCTTCACGCCCTCATGCCACCACTTTCACAGGAGAATATTGAAGAAGTTTCCGCGGTGTACTCGGCCGGAGGTCAAGATGCCGCCCAACTCCAACACGGCATACCCCCTTTCCTCACTATATACCCCACCTCTCCTCCCTCAGTTGTATTTGGAAGTATGGCAAAAAAACAGCCAGGACAGCTCCTTCTGGCGCACCATGGTATTGTGTATGCCGATGAGTTTGCTGAGTTTCCATCCGCTCTTCTTCACACGCTCAAACCGTGTATAGAGTACGGGATTTTACCACTGCGGTCGGGGGTTAGAAGTATCCCGCACCACTCGCGGTTTCTTTTGTTTGCAACGGCAAATCCATGCCCATGCGGATACCGGTACAGCACAACCAAACGATGCGCGTGCTCAGCCGCGGACATCCGTAGATATGCCAATAAATTAAAACATGCAGTCATGGAGCGGATTGACCTTCACCTTTTCATTCATGAAGAATCGTTTCATCTTGAAAAAGGTGATGAACGTACACAAAAACTTGAGTTTGAGAAACTTAAAAATCAGGTACTCGCCGCACAACTCCTTCAAAAGCAACGGTTTACGGGAGCGCACATCAGCGCAAATGGGGAAATGCAAAGTGGAGAGGTTCAAAAATACTGTAGATTCACCACAGAGGCACAAACAACGCTTGACACAGCAGCCGATCTTCATCACTTGTCCCCAAGGAGATATGTTATCCTGGCGCGCGTGGCACAAACCATCGCGGACATGGAACAAAAACTCCACATTGAAAAACATCACATTACTGAGGCGATGGGGTACTGTATTCCGACACAATGAAAAACACAGTGAAATGTGGAAACTAACGCTTTGGCGACTGCTTCTCTTTGCGCGCTTTTCCGCCCTGGCCCATTTTTCTTGACTCTTTCATGCGGTCATCGCGGGTCAACAAACCATGTTCTTTCAACGTTTTTCTGTGTGACTCATCAATTTTCACAAGCGCGCGCGACACTCCATGAATGACGGCATCCAGTTGGGCGCGGACTCCTGATCCATTTACTTTTGCCGAGAGCGAAAATGTTCCAACGGTGTTAGTGAAAACAAACGGCCGCATCAAAATGACTCCGAATGGATCCACAGAACCAAAATATTCTTTTGCTGGTTTTGCGTTCACGGTAAACACATTTCCACCGTGGGACAAGCGGACACGTGCGGTTGCCGTTTTACGCCGACCAATGGCGATCGTGAGCACATCGGCCGAGCGCTTTCCAGTCTGCGCTACTACTGCTACTGTCTCACCTTGTGGAGCAACAACAGCCTTTACAACTTTTTTAATTTTCATTGGAACTGATTTTTTCATGCGTGGTTGTGCCATAGTATCTCCGTTATTTTTCCGCTTTCGTGTGTGCTTTGCCAAACTTATCTGCATATGTATGTTCTGCTTCACTAAACACTTTCATTCTTCTCATACGCGGCGTGAGCAATTTATTTTTTGGCAACATTCCACGAACAGCGTGCTCGATAATGCGTGCTGGATTTTTCTCCATCACCTGCGCGAATGTTTCTTTTCTCAACCCGCCGGGGAATCCCGAGTGCAGGTAGTACATCTTAGTGTTTTCTTTTTTGCCCGTCACCACAACGTGTCTTGCGTTGATGACGATAACATAATCTCCACAGTCAATGTGCGGAGTGTATGTCGACTTTGTCTTTCCCAACAGCATTCTCGCGATTTCCGGAGCGACATCACCAAGCACTTTGCCTTTGACGTCAACAAGCTTCCATTCGCGCTTGAGTCCTGCTGGTTTTTGCATAAACGTAAGTGTTCTCATTTACTTTTCCACTTTCTTTTCAGCAGACGGAGCCACACCCTTTTTCACCGTCTTTTTTATCACTTTCTTTTCTGGCATAACTCGAGGCGCTGGCTTAACAACAAGCTCCATCTTCACCAATAACGCATCGTCTCCCCTGCGGTTTTCGAGATGAAGAATACGTGTAAATCCACTCGTACGATCTTTCATAGCCGGCGCAATCTCATCAACAAGGCGATTCACCATATCGTTCTTGCCAAAGAACTTCGCAAGCACTCTGCGGGCCGCGATAGTACCCTCTTGTGCTCTGTGGATCATTTTATCCACAACGCCACGGATAGCTTTCGCGCGTGCTTCGGTTGTTTTGATCTCACCGTGCACGATGAGCGAACTCACCAAGTTTTTGAACAGCTTTTTACGCTGATTGGTGTTTCTTCCGAGTGTTCTTCCTGCAAGTCGGTGTCTCATATGCGTTGTTCTTCTATCCGCCTAGTTATTAAAAACTAGTCTTTGAGCGAGAATCCTTTCTTATTGACACCGTCTTCAACGGTTTTTACACTTTTCTCACCAAGATTTTTCACCTTTGCGATTTCGCCGCGTGTTGCTTTTATGAGGTCCTCAACCGTTTTGTATCCGCCCTTGCGCAATGCGTTCGCGATACGTGTTGGAAGATCTAACTCTTCGACAGTCAACTTCATCGCGTCACCCAACTGTCCCGCCATAACTGGTTTACCCTCTTCAACCGCTTCAACAATCATTGGGTTATACACCTGTTGGAAATGGGCAACCAAAATCTTTGCCGCTTCATCCAGCGCCGCCTTTGGCTCGATCGTTCCATTTGTCCACACCTGAAGAACGAGTTTGTCAAAGTCTGTTCTGCGGCCAACGCGTGTTGACTCAATAGAGTATGCAACTTTTACGACAGGCGAGAACAACGCATCCACTGGGATAATACCAATTGTGGAACTTCTGCGCTCGCTTTCCATTGAGTATCCAACGCCGGGTTCTGCCGTTAACTCAACGTGCAGACCGGTTTTGTCGGACAACGAAGCGAGGTGGAGGTCTTTGTTCACAACTTCAACACCCGCTGGCGCTTCAATGTCTTTTGCCGTGACTTCAGATTTTCCTTTAACATCAATTTTCAGTGTAACCGCGCTGTTCACTGTTGAACGGAGGCGGATCTGTTTGATGTTGAGGACAAGTTCGACGATATCTTCACGAAGCCCTTCGAGCGTTGTGAATTGATGATTCACGCCCTGAATTTTTACCGATGTAATGGCAAAACCAGGCAACGAAGAAAGCATGACTCTGCGCAATGCGTTCCCAAGCGTATGCCCGTATCCTTGTGCCAATGGCTCAAGAACGAGTTTCGCGTATCCGTCTTTTTTCTGCTCTTCAGCGACGGTAAATGTTGGTTGGATCATGGTAGTCTCCTTTTCTTTTATATGTTGATTGGGTCCCGTGCTCCATCTACCATCTGGCGCACTTCTGTTTCAATCAACAACGTATACTTTTCAATACCTTTGTTCTTCGACACATATTAGCGGCTGTAGAACTCAACAATCAGCTGCTCATTAATACCTGCGTCAATCTCTTCTCTTTCAGGAAGGCGGGAAACTTTTCCAACCGCCGCACTGCGTTCCAACCATCCTGGAACTGCCTTATCTTTTTCTTTCAATAACTCTGCGACAACCGGAATCTTCATTCCTTTGTCCGACAGCGAGATGACCTCTCCAATCGTTACCGAGTAGGATGGGATACTCACCTTTGCTCCATTTACTCTGACTTGTCCATGCGCGGTCATTTGGCGGGCAGCAGCGCGGGTTGGCGCAAATCCAAGCCGATACACCACGTTGTCCAACCTCCGCTCAAGCAGTGAGAGAAGAACTTTCCCTGTTGATGCTGGTGTTTTTGTCGCTTTTTCATACAACTTGCGCAACTGTTTTTCTAAAACACCATAGATAAACTTCACTTTTTGTTTTTCTGTAAGCTGTTCACCGTACTCTGTCCCTTTGCGGCGCTGCTTTTTCCCGTGCAGTCCCGGCCGGATGTTGATGCGACGGTTTGTTTTGAGCGCGTTCGTTTTGAGACCAAGATCTGCCCCAATTCTGCGCGCTAATCTGTTTTTTGGTCCTGTCCGTCTAGCCATGTCTCAACTTTCTTGGTTTTGTGCCATTGTGTGGAATCGGTGTAACGTCCGCGATCATGGACACTTGAATGCCTGCCGCACGCACCGCACGAAGCGCTGCATCACGGCCCGGTCCTGGGCCTTTGATAAACACGTCCATGTACCGCATTCCAAACTCTTTTGCTTTTGATACTGCTTTTTCAACACTCATCGTTGCGGCGTATGGTGTTGATTTTCTCGATCCAGAAAATCCAGCGTTTCCTGTGGATCCCCAGCAGAGCGTGTTTCCCTGTTCGTCCGTCACTGTTGCGATCGTGTTATTAAATGTCGCCTGCACGTACATATGTCCTTTTGGAACGTGCCGCTTCACTTTTTTTATTGGTGTTGTTTCATCTGCCATATCTATCTACCTTTCACGCGCTACTTCTTTTCTTTTGTTTTTTCTGCGTCTGCTGGCGCTACCACTCCAAGTTTCTCTGCCGCCTCTTTTGTAAGCGCTCCAACCGTCTTTTTCTTACCCTTGCGTGTGCGGGCATTCACGCGTGTCCGCTGTCCACGGACCGGAAGCCCGTGCATATGCCGTCCGCCGCGGTATGATCCAATCCGCTTAAGTCGTTCAATATTTTCGCGGATCATTCTGCGGAGGTTTCCCTCGGTATTTACTTTATCTAAAATGCGCTGAAGACGTGCGATTTCATCAACCGTTAAGTCTTTTGCGCGTTTGTCGCCGTCAACATGTGCTTCTTTCAAAATGTCTCGGACATTGTGCCGTCCAACGCCGTACACGTATGTCAACGCAACGTATGTTTTTTTCTGTACTGGTATATCAATTCCTACGATACGGGGCATGATTTATCCTTGCCTCTGTTTATGTTTGGGGTTTTTACAGACAATGTATCGCTTGCCATGGCGACGGACCGCTTTGCAGTCTTTACACCGTGGTTTAATTGATGCTTTTACTTTCATAGTTACTTCACTCTAAACGTAATTCTACCTCTCGACATGTCATACTTCGATACTTCTGCCTTGATCATATCTCCGAGTAAAACCCTGATTCTGTACATCCGCATTTTTCCAGCGAGTGTGCACAGGAGCATTCTTCCAACCAAGTCTTCCGGGCCCGACTTCACCATGACACGGAACATCATGTTGGGAAGCACCTCAAGTACTTCTCCTTCGACTTCAAATATATCCTGCTTATCTGCCATATCCTCCAATGTGTTTTTAGCAAAGAAAAACAATGCCTCCTTTGAGGCTTTGCGCATTCTATCAGATGCCTTGACCTTTCTCAAGAGGGGAATCCGTTAGCACCTCTGGGCCATCGTTCCACGCAACCACAGTGTGTTCAAACATCCCAGTCAAGGACTTGTCTACGGTTTCATACGTCCAGCCGTCTTTCCCAAGCGCCAACGTGGGATTTCCCCAGGCGTACATGGGCTCAATCGCAAGCGTCTGCCCCTCCTGAATAATGTCCTTTTTGCTCCGTTCGTCTGCATAACACGGAATGTTGGGGAGCATGTGGAGCGTTTTGCCAATTCCATGCCCTGTAAGCTGGTACACAGACCGGTACCCCGCCTTCTCAATGACATCTTGCATTGCCTGGCTTACCACGTAGATAGTGTTTCCAGGTAAAACCCGGGCAATAGCGGCTTTTAACGCCTGGCGGCCAACTTCAAGAAAACGCAGAACCTCTTTTGTGCACGTCCCCGCGCATACGGTAATCGAGGTATCGGTATGATAGCCTTTGTACAACGCCCCCGTGTCTATGGTCATAATGTCGCCGTTGTTAACAACGCCATTCTTGGGGATCCCATGGCAACACCCTTCATTTTTAGTGATACACGTCGCCCATTGGTATCCTTCAACGGTTGGAAAAGAAGGTTCTGCTCGGAGTTTTTTGAGCCATAGTTGCGCGGTCTGTTCAAGCTCTTCAAATGAAACCCCTGGTTGTATTGTTCGGACAATCTCTTCACGAACGCGAGCGAGAATTTTACCGCCTTCACGCATCGCAGAAATACGCTCGTTATCACTTTGCTTCAACATGTGTGAGGATGTCATTAAAGATTTCCTGAATGTCCCGTTCTCCGTCTACCTCAACCAGTCTTCCTTGTGATCCGTAGTACGCGATTACCGGCTCCGTAAACTCGTGAAACAGTTCGATGCGCTTGCGGATTGCCATGAGCGTTTCGTCTTCACGGTCACTCATACGCCCAGAGATCCTCCACAGCGCTTCTTTATCAGAAACTTTGAGATAAATCACTTTGTCTACGCCGTTCGAAAAGATCTCGGCCTGTTTGGTTGTGCGTGGGAATCCATCTAAAATGTATCCTTTTGCATACTCGGGTTTGGCTAAGTACTCTTCGATAATTTCGATTGTTTTGTCGTCGGGAATAAGCGCGCCCGCGTTCATTGTTTCTTTCAAAAACCGGCCGAGCGGGGTTTTTTCCTTTGCCATTTCGCGGAAAATGTGTCCGCTAGACAAGTAGGGAATGTCGAGTTTCTGCGACAATAAGTTTCCTTGTGTTGATTTTCCGGCTCCCTGAATGCCGATCAAAATAAGTTTTAACATATATAGTCTCCTGTTTTGTTCCGTTTACGATAAAAACCGTTCATAGTGCTGCGCGACCAGCATAGACTGCAGTTGTTTGGCTGTTTCCAACACAACCGACACAACGATCAACAACCCCGTCCCACCGATCGTGAGCGTCGAGATTCCAGTAAACTGCTGAGCAATGGAGGGCAGAATCGCGACGACTCCTAAAAAGACAGCGCCCGCAATTGTAATCCTTGTAATGACATATGTTAAGTAGTTCTCTGTTGGCTTTCCAGGACGCATTCCTGGAATAAAGGCACCACTCTTCTTAAGGTCTTCTGCCAAATCTTTGGGATTAAACAACACCGCGGTTGAGAAGTAGGTAAAGGCGACGACTAACACAAAGTAGATGATGGTGTACACAATCGAACCCGGCTGGAACCATGCAGTCATGGTTGTCGCGATCGAGTTCAAAAACGGCTGATTTGCTTGCTGAAAAACCCGCGCCAGTAAACTTGGAACGAGCATAAATGAGACCGCGAAAATGATGGGGAGTACGCCGGCCTGGTTGACGCGCAACGGCAGGTGAGTTGTCTGTCCACCGTATGTTCTGCTTCCGCGCGCGCGCGTCGCGTATTGAATGGGGACTTTTCGGATGGCTTCATTCATAAACACCATCAGTCCGATAACAACAACCGCCATAAACGCGATGAAAATCAGCATAAATGGATTGATTGTTTGAGAAATCGATAATGTTTGGAGCGCAGAAATTGGTACACGGCCGACAATTCCAGCAAAGATCAATAATGAAATACCATTGCCGATACCGTACAACGTAATAAGTTCACCAATCCATACCGTGATAAGTGAACCCGCAACCAATGTGAAGATCATCGCGACAATATGTAGTGGATCTTTTGTTTGAATGAGCGATTGGCCGTTGAGAATCAGCAATACACTAATGCTTTGAATGACCGCGACTGGAACGGTAAGCAACCGCGTGTACTGGTTGATGAGCTCGCGGCCGGACTCGCCTTCTTTGGAGAGTTCTTTGAGTTTTGGAAACAAAAATGTCGCTAACTGCATGATGATAGACGCAGTGATGTAGGGGTTAATACCGATTGCTAGAATCGAAAAATTCGCGAGCGTTCCGCCGGAAAAAATATCAATCATTCCAAGAAGTTGGCTTTGCGCGAATAATGCCCGGAGGCTAAGAATATCAACAGAGGGAACGGGGATATGGCCGAGAAGTCTGAATACCAAAAACATGCCCGCGGTAAACAGCAGTTTCTTCCGTAACTCGTGTGTTGACCAGATACTACGAAGTATCGATGTGACTCGATTCACTGGTCTTACCCTTTCAGTCGAGTGTTCCGCCGGCTTTTTCAATCAGCGCCTTCGCGGGGCCCGACGCCCGAATATTGTGTAGAACGTACGTGTTTTTAAGTTCGCCTTTTCCAACGATTTTTACCGAAAGATGAACGTTGTGGATAAGTTTGTGCGCAAAAAGCACTTCGGGAGTTATTTCTTTTTCTTTTAATGCGTTGAGTTCGGCGAGTGTCACAAGCTGTGGTTTGCGGTCAATTGATCCAAAGCGGGACTTTCCACGGATAAATGGCAAACGTTTGATTAATGGAAGCGCTCCACCCTCAAACCACAGTGGAATACCTTTGCCCGTGCGTGATCGCTGGCCTTTGGTTCCACGGCCGGATGTGTGCCCGCCCTTGCCAGAACCGTACCCGCGTCCCAACCGCTTTTTTCCAACTTCTGAGACTGGTGGTAATGTATTCAATTTCATAGATTATGCTTTCGCGTTATCTTTTTCCTTTACCTCTGTTTTCGGTGCTGTTTTTGGTTCTGCTTTGGGTTCTACTTTGGGTTTTGGTTCTACCTTTTGTTCTTTTTTTACTTCTGGTTTTTTCTTTTGCTCCACTTTTTGTTCTGTTTTAACTGGTGAAACTTCTTTTGGATGTTCTTTTTCAAACTGTCGTTTGAGCGCTTCTCTTTCTTCACGCTCAACTTGTTCCGCAGACTTCAATACGATGCCTTTATTCGCAACAATGTCGCGGATTTGGCGGAGTGCTTCAAGCGTCGCGTACACGTTCGATGCTTGGTTTGATGTTCCTTTAATTTTGCTTGAAATGTCACGGATTCCAGCGGCATCAACAACCGCGCGGACTGCACCGCCGGCAATAATTCCACTTCCAGGTGGAGCGGGCTTCAACAAAATGTGTGCCGCACCCAACTTCATGTTAATCGCGAATGGAATCGTTGTTCCATCCATTGGGATATCCAACATTTTGCGTTTTGCTTTCTTCACACCTTTTTGCACGGCCGAAGCTACGTCTTTTGCTTTGCCAAGTCCAACACCGACTTTTCCTTTTTTATTGCCGACAACAACAAGCGCGGAAAATCCAGATTGATTACCACCTTTCGTTTTCTTTGAAACGCGGTTAATCTGAACAACTTTTTCCTCGAACTCTTTTGGTTCGCGATCCTGCCGATTATCACGACGCTGTGTGTTACTTCTCATACTTTTATTCCTGCTTCTCTGAGCGCATCAGCAACTGCTTTGACGCGTCCAAAATACCGGTAACTTCCTCTATCAAACACAACCGTTGTGATCTTTGCTTTTTTCAATTTTTCGGCAAACGCTTTCGCAACCATTGTTGCGCGCTCAATCTTTGTTCCTTTTTCTTCAACATCGTGTTCCGACGCGGCTACCAATGTTACACACGCATCGTCGTCAATTGCTTGTATGTACACGTGTTTACTTGATCGCTGTACACTTGCGCGCGGGCGATCTTTCGTTCCGTGAAGCTTCGCGCGGACTCTCTTCTTTCTGCGGTCTGCTGCTGTAACTGTGTGATGTATTTTACTCATAGTTTTCCTTGTTGTATCAGCGGTAATGCCGATTTTTATGCCGTCGCCGCTCCTACTGCCTTTACAGCCTTTCCTGCTTTTCTGCGGACAACTTCACCCTCATACTTAATTCCTTTGCCTTTGTACGGCTCAGGAGGTTTAATGTCGCGGATGTTTGCGGCAATCTGTCCAACATCGTGTTTGCTGATGCCTTTTATAGAGATCTTGCTATTTCCATCAACAGCAAACGTGATGCCTTGTGGCTGGGCAACTTCCACTGGATGGGAAAAACCAACCGCGAGAACCAACGTTGTTCCTTGCAACGCAGCGCGGTATCCTGTCCCAACCATTTCTAAACGCTTCTCAAATCCCTGCGTTACCCCAATAATCATGTTGTTGATAAGACTGCGCACAAGTCCATGAGAAGACTTTACCTGCTTATCTTCACCCTTGCGTGAAACACGCACAATACCATCGGCAATCGAAACTTCGATACTGGGTTGCATGTTTTCGCGCAGTTCACCCTTCGGCCCTTTTACAAGAATAAAACCTTCCTGCACGGTAACCGTAACTCCCTGCGGAATAGTGATTGCGGTATTTCCAATTCTTGACATATGTTTTACCAGACACTGCAAAGCAGTTCTCCTCCAACACCTTTCTTTTTCGCTTCTTTGTCACTCATAATGCCCATACTCGTTGACACAATCGTCAATCCGTATCCACCCAATGAGCGTGGAATGCGGTTTGCTGGACTGTACTTGCGCAAGCCCGGCTTTGAAAGACGCACGATACCTGTTAATACTGGTCTCTTTTCTGTGTACTTGAGCGATAATACAAGTGCTTTTTCAACACCTTCGCCGGTAACCTCGAGTTTTTCAATGTACTGCTCTTTTTCGAGCAAACGACCAATCGCCTCTTTTTGTTTTGAGTGCGGCATATCTACAGTCGTTTTATGCGCGGCGTATCCATTCCGCAGTCTTGTAATCATGTCAGCAATAGTATCTGTCATATCTCCCTTTAAAAACTCGCTTTCGTCACTCCCGGCAGTTCTCCTTTTGCAACAAGTTCGCGGAAACACAACCGGCATACGCCAAAAAGGCGGATGTACGCGCGTGGTCTGCCACACAACGAACATCTGTGCATTTTGCGCGTCGAGAATTTTCCCGATTTGTTCTGCTTGTTTGTTTTATTAATTTTCGATATTTTTGCCATACGTATCCCCTCTCATTTATGACGCACTCTCCACTTTTGCGAATGGAACACCGAGCAAGACGAGAAGTTTTTTTGCTTCCACGTCATTTTTTGCCGACGTCACAATCGTTACTTGGAGACCACGAATGCGGTCAATTTTATCATATTCTATCTCTGGAAACACAATCTGTTCAGTCATACCAAGATTGTAGTTTCCGTGCCCATCAAATCCCGTATTTGAAATCCCCTGAAAGTCTTTCACGCGTGGGAGCACGATGCTGCTTAACTTATCCATAAACTCCCACATTCTGTCTCCGTGAAGCGTTACCATGAGGCCGATCACATCACCTTGGCGTGTTTTGAATCCCGCGATCGCTTGTTTTGCGATGGTTTTCTTTGGTTTTTGGCCGGTAATGATTGCGAGCTGTTCTGCAACGCTTACCAATGCTTTATCATGGTTATCCTCTTTTGTTCCCACGCCAACACTCACGACAATTTTCGTCAACCGTGGAATGGACAACGTGTTTTCCCGTCCAAATTCTTTTTTGAGCGCCGGCAGGATTGTTTCTATGTATGTTTTATGGAGTCTGTTCATGATTCAATCGCTTTCTTTGTTTTCGCAAACATGCGGATTTTGTTTCCCTGTTTGTCGATCATGTACGCAACTCTGTCCGCTTTTTTCGTTGTAGGATTGTAGATCGCGACGTTCGCGGTTGGGAGCGGGCGTTCGCGGACAACTTTTTCACCACTGCGCTCGCCCTGTTTACGAACGTGCTTTGTGTACTTATTCGCGCCTTCCACGGTGACCTGCATTTCTTTTGGGAAAACGCTAAGAATCTTTCCTTGTTTCCCTTTGTCTTTGCCTGCTGTTACGATCACAATGTCATTTTTTCTTAGTTTCATAGATATCCTTTATACGACTTCCTTTGCCAACGAAGCGATTTTTGCAAAGCCGGCCTCTTTGACCTCGCGGGCGATTGGACCAAACACGCGCGTTCCTTTTGGTTCGCCATTTTCGAGATCTTGAATGATTACTGCCGCATTGTCATCAAACCGGATGTAACTTCCGTCTTTTCTCCGTACTTCTTTTCTTGTGCGCACAATCACCGCTTTCACCATCTCGCCTTTTTTCACCATACCCTGCGGAGCTGCCTGAATAACCGACGCTGTCACGGTGTCGCCCAACGAACCGTACGGGCGGATTGATCCCCCGTGGACGTGGACAATCATGAGCCTTTTTGCCCCCGTGTTATCTGCTGATGTAATCACTGACCGTAACTGAATCATTTACACTTCCTTCTTTACAACTTTAAACCGTTTTCTCGCGCTTAATGGGCGGGTTTCTTGAATCGTCACCACATCGCCTTCTTTTACCCCGACCTCATCGTGGCAAAGAAACTTTTTCGTCACTTTGATCCGCTTGCCATATTTTGGATGCGGAAACAAACGCTCTACTTTTACCGTTACTGTCTTTGGCATCTTTGCTGATGTAACGACACCCGTAAATATTTTCATAGACTCTGTAACTCCTTCATACGCTCGGCCGTTTTGAACCGCGCGAGTTCGTCCCGCAACTTGCTGATAGACCGGACGTCTTTTAACTTACCCGCGAGCAACTCCATGCGTTTTTTCACAATCTCTTCCTGCATTGTCTGAACAGTCTTTTGACCATTTTTTACTTCGACTTTCGCTTCGACTTTTTTCTCAACTTTTTTGTCGATTTTTACTTCAGCCTTTTTTACTGTTGGTTTCTTCACTGTTTTTATTTTTGTTTTTGTGTCTGCCATATATTCCTTATCACTCTGTGTTATGTTCTCACGACAACGTGTGTGCGTACTCCAATTTTGTGCGCGGCTTTACGGAATGCTTCGCGCGCCTCTACTTCACTCAACCCACCGAGTTCAAACAAAATGCGGCCTGGGCGGATCACCGCAACGTACTGATGAATGTCGCCTTTTCCAGCGCCCATCTTTACTCCCGGCCCTTTTTTGGTTGTTGGTTTATCCGGAAACACGCGGATCCACAACTTTCCTGCGCGTTTTGTGTGATGGCTGATCGTTTTACGCGCGGCTTCAATCTGGCGTGCCGAAAACCAACCCGCCGACATGGCCTTCAAACCAAACTCACCGAACGCAACGGTGTTGCCACTCGAGACTGTGCCCGAGCGCTTTCCGCGGAATTGTTTTCGATATTTAGATTTTTTTGGTTGCAACATACTACCTCATCGCTTCCTGTCCACGATAGATCCACACTTTTACGCCAACATATCCTGATTTTGTTTTCGATGGCAACTCAAAATAGTCAATGTTCCCACGAAGGGTTTGTGTTGGCACCGTTCCCTTGCTGTACTTCTCTCTGCGGCTGATTTCTGCTCCACCAATTCTTCCCGCCAATACAATCTTTATTCCTTTCGCCCCTGCATCCATCGAACGCTGGATTGCCTGGTTGACCGCCGTGCGGTGCGGGAAACGCTTCGCGAGTTGATCGGTAATGCGTTCCGCGACAAGACGCGCGCTCAAGTCCGGGTCTTTCACTTCAACAATGTCGTCAATCACGAGTTTCATTCCTTTTGGATCGTTCAAGTTGACTTTCAATGCTTTCGCCAAGTCTTGCTTGAGCAGATCGAGGTTGGCGCCACCGCGACCAATCACAACGCCTGGCCGGGAAACGAACAACTTCACTTTGATCGCGTTTAATGAGCGTTCAATTTCGATTTTTACAAGTCCCGCTGTCCGAAGTTTTGGATCAAGGAAATCACGGATTTTCTTATCTTCGAACAAGTATTTCTTGTATGTGTTTTTATCAGCATACCAGCGGGAACCCCAGGTAAAGAGGTTACCCAAACGGAAACTGATCGGATTTACTTTCTGTCCCACGTTAGCGTTCTCCTGTTTTTCTTACGGATACTGTTTTTGTCGTTGTTTGTGATTTCATCGAAACTTTCTTTTCTATAATTGGTGTTTGTTGTGGCTTGCGCGCAAGTACTTCACCTTCTTGAACAACTGGTTTTGTTTCTCCTTGTTTCTCTGGCATTACTGTTTTCTTTTGTGCAACCGGTTTCTTTATTTCTGTTTCTTTTGATTCGAGCACAACGCGGACGTGCGATGTTCTTTTCAAAATGCTGTGTGCTTGTCCACGGCTTACCGGCCGGAACCGTTTAAATCTTGGACCTTCGTTCACTACAATGTCTTTGATCGTCAATGATTCGTATGACAGTCCCAGATTTTTTGTCGCGTTCGCAACAGCCTGCTTAAATACCTGCAGCATTGTTTTCGCGGCTTTTTTGTTCATAAATGTTAATTGATCCATCGCGTCTTTGACCGACATACGCTTCACCGCTTTTGCGACCAAGCGCAAGCGGGTTGGTGTTTGTCTGCTGTTTTTTTGTTCTGCTTTTATGATCATATATTCCTTTGCGCATTTGCACTGTGCGCGCGTTTTATGTCTTACTCAACACACGCTTCACCATTCTTCCGTGGCCATGGAACGTGCGTGTTGGAGAAAACTCTCCAAGTCTGTGGCCAACCATTGCCTCGGTCACGAATACTTCGTTAAACTTTTTTCCGTTGTGGACCAAAAAGGTGTGTCCGACAAATTCCGGTGGAACTTGTGAGGAACGCGCCCACGTTTTAATCGCTTCCTTTTTTCCGGATGCTTGTTGCTTAAGCACCTTGCTAAGGAGGCGTTCGTAGATGTATGGTCCTTTTTTACTGCTTCTCGACATATGTTATGCCCTCACTCTTCTGTCTTTTGTAATGAATGTATTCGAATACTTTTTCTTGTTGCGTGTCTTCACACCGCGGATTCTCTTGCCCCACATTGATTTTGCAGACTTCATACCAATACCTGAGCGGCCTTCTCCACCTCCGTGCGGATGACTCCGTGGGTTCATCGCAGTACCGCGGACAACCGGTCTCCATCCGAGGAGCCGTCTGCGTCCAGCCTTGCCGAATGATACTGTTTTCCATTCTACATTGCCAATTTGCCCGATCGTCGCGTACGAGATTGACCGGATAAGCCGTGTTTCTTTTGATGGCATTTGGAGCGTTGTAAACTCACCCTCTTTTGACTGGATGAGCGCTGCTCCACCTGCCGAACGCACAAGCTGCGCGCCTTTTCCTGGCCGGATTTCAATATTGTGGATTGGCATACCCACTGGGATCATTGAAAGTGGCAGTGCGTTTCCTGGTTTAAGCTCTGCCTTCTCGCCACTCATCACAACATCACCAACCTTCAAACCTTCCGGAGCGATGATGTATCGCTTCTCACCGTCTGCGTATGTAATAAGCGCGATGTTTGCCGTACGCATTGGGTCGTACTCAATCGTTGTTACACTTGCTTTCATATCACGTTTATTGCGTTTCCAATCAATCATGCGCAACTTTCGTTTTACCCCTCCGCCACGATGGCGAACCGTTATTTTTCCTTGATTATTCCGTCCCTGGCGCTTGTATGTTCCCTTCGCGAGAAGCGACTTTTCTGGCTTGCCCGCGGTCAACACACCACGCAGATCAATGTTGATCTGGTGTCGTGTTCCTGGTGATGTTGCTTTTAGTGTCCGTATTGCCATATGTGTTACTTCTGTACATCAAATAAAGAAATGCTCTGTCCTTCTTTTAATGTCACGATCGCTTTTTTCTTTTTTGGAAGAGCGACCGAAACGCGTTTTGCTCCACGGCGCTTTACTTTTCCCGTTGTTGTTACCGTACGTACGCGCAAAACATTCACATCAAACGCTTTCTCGATTGCTTCCGCGATTTGTCCTTTGGTCGCAGACAGTTCCACGAGGAATGTGAATCCACGCTTTTTTTGTGCGATCATCATTGATTTTTCTGTTAATACTGGTTTTTTGATTGTGTATGTTCCCATGTTACTTTGCTTTCTTTACTACTTTCTTCACTGATTTTTTCGCTGGTGTTTTGACTGTTTTTTTAACTGCTGCCTTGGCTGCTACAGTTGGTTTCTTCGCTATTTGTTTTACTGCTGATTTCACTGCCTTTTTAACAACCGCTTTTTCAACACCGGGGTTTTCTTTTTCCCGATCTCCTGTCACTCTTTTTTCGAGCACACGAACGGCTTGTTCTGTCATAAGCACTTTGTCCGCAAGCAAAAGTTCGTAAATATTCAATCGGCTCGCTTGTGTCACCAACACGCGCTGAATGTTTTGCATCGCGCGGAGCACCGGTGTTATAGATTCATGCAAAATGACAAGCACACGGTTTGCTTCAGGAACAAAAGAGCGGACAAAGATATCCGCTTTTTTTGTTTTTCCATCAAGCGACTCGAGTTCCGGAGCAATCATTATGTCTGGATACTTCGTACTGAGCGCGTAGACCATCGCTTTTTTCTTTTGCTGTTTTGTTAACTCGCGTGTCCAGTTTCGGTTACCCGTTGGACCGTGCGACACACCTCCACCGACAAAAATGTTTGGTGTTCGCGCACCGTGCCGGGCATTACCCGTTCCTTTTTGCTTGTACCATTTCTTTTTTGTTCTATTGATGTCTGAGCGTGTTTTAACTTTGCTTGTTCCTTGGCGTTGGCTCGACAAAAACATGTAGATTGCGCGGGAAAGCAAGTCCGCGTTTGGAGTTGCGCCAAACACTTCTTTCGAAACTTCAAGTTCTGTTTGTTTTCCACCGATATGGACTACTGGTAGTTTCATTCTGCTTTTTCTACTTTCTTTTCCTCAATTTTCGCTTCAACCTTGATGGGTTTTTCAGTCTTTTCTTCAATTTTCGCTGGTTCTGTTTCAACAGGTTTTGTTTCAACTTTCTCTGCTTTTTTAAACATTCCTTCGAACTTTCCTGTGTTTATTTTTGTGATCTGCACTGTTCCATTAATTGCGCCTGGAACAACACCCTTCACCCAAATCTCACCAGTCACATCATCTACTGCGACAACTTGGAGATTCTCAACTGACACTGTTTTGTTGCCACCGCGTCCAGGGAATTTTTTCCCTTTCCACACGTGGCCAAGTTGCGTTCCGGAGCTCGAAGCACCTGGAGCTCTTTCGCGGTCGGACTGTCCGTGCGTCTTTGGCCCACCTTTAAATCCATGGCGCTTCATCACACCCGCAAATCCCATCCCTTTTGATGTTCCCGTGACTTTTACAACATCACCAAGGGTAAAAATACTTGAAGGAGCAATTGCTCCCCCCACTTGTTGTTCTCCAAAATCGCCAAATACCTTGCGAATCATGCGAATACCTGATAAAAGGCCGGCTTTCTTAAGATTGCCGGCTTCTGGTTTCGTCATGCACTTAATGTCTTTTGTACCAAACGCAAGGTATTGTTCTGTATCGGTCTTAGAGAAAAACACGTTATCTTTTGCACACAACACCGTGACAGGGATCCGAAGACCAGACGCAGTCCATGCTTGTTTTGTTTCCCGTTTGATTGCAAAGAGCGATACACCTGTCATATTCATGCCTTACATCTTGATCTGAATACCAACACCGGCCGGCAGTTCGAGGTGCATCAACGCATCAATCGTCTTGCTGGTCGGATCAATAATATCAATCACGCGTTTGTGAGTAAGAATTTGAAAATGCTCTTGAGCATTTTTTTCTACGTGCGGGGAAGTAAGGACGGTTATGATCTTCCGTTCTGTCGGAAGAGGAACCGGACCTACAACTTTCGCTCCTGTGGAAAGTGCGGTATCCAAGATCTTTTTGGCTGCATCATCTATGACCCTATGGTCAAACGATTTTAATCTGACACGGATTTTACCCTTAGTCATAGTGCGCCTTTCACTCACAACCGTTAATGTGCGAATGTCTAGAGAAAATTGCTTTTCCCACAGACAAGAAACAGATTGTACCAGATTCGCTTGAGGAGATCAAGAGGCGGGTTGGGAGCGTTGTTGACATAGAAAACTAGCCGTAGTACTATCTCTGGTGATGGAAGTGCGTGGGTTGGTCCTTGTTGGCCGATGAATCCACAGCGCCATCATTTTTTTTGAAAAATTCTTCAACGCTGAATATTCTGTTATTTTTCAAATGCAACTCAATTTCTTGAGAAAGAAGATTTGTTTGTAATCTGTTTTGTAAATGTTTTACCATCTTCAGTTTTCCACTTCTTTTTGATGGAGCAACAAGTCCTTTTTTAATCTTACTTACCAAAACGGCCCACCATATCTGGCAGGCCGTCTCAATTTCAATGCAATCGCAAGGTTACTTCAACACTTTTGTAATAACCCCTGCGCCAACGGTGTGACCACCTTCTCGGATAGCGAAGCGGACACCCTCTTCCATAGCAACCGGAACGATCAGTTTCACGGTCATTTTGGCGTTGTCTCCAGGCATAACCATCTCAACACCCTCTGGGAGTTGGATTTCGCCTGTCACGTCCGTTGTGCGGACGTAGAACTGCGGCCGGTAGCCCTTGAAGAATGGCGTGTGGCGACCACCCTCTTCTTTGGTGAGGATATACACCTCTGCCTCGAAGTCGGTGTGTGGTTTCACGGAGCCTGGTTTCGCAAGCACCTGTCCACGTTCCACGTCGTCTTTTTCAACACCGCGGAGAAGCACTCCAACATTGTCTCCCGCCTGGCCCTGGTCAAGCTGTTTACGGAACATCTCGACGCCGGTAACAACAGACTTTCTTGTGTCTTTGATACCGACAATCTCGATTTCTTCGTTGATTTTCACCACGCCGCGCTCGATTCTTCCCGTGACCACGGTTCCGCGGCCCTTGATAGAGAAGACGTCTTCGACTGGCATGAGGAATGGCTTGTCCAAGTCACGGACTGGGTCGGGGATGTATGTATCCACCGCGTCCATCAGCTTCATGATTTGATCTTGTGCCGCCGCGTCACCTTCTGCCGCTTTGAGAGCGGACACGCGGATGATCGGGGTCTTTTCACCATCGTATTTGTACTTGGTCAAAAGCTCGCGAATTTCGGTTTCGACAAGGTCAAGAAGCTCTGGGTCGTCCACCATATCGCACTTGTTGAGTGCGACAACAATCTGTGGAACGTTCACCTGCTTGGCCAAAAGAATGTGCTCGCGGGTTTGCGGCATTGGACCATCGGTTGCGGCAACCACAAGGATTGCGCCGTCCATTTGTGCGGCACCCGTAATCATGTTCTTAATGTAGTCAGCGTGTCCTGGAGCGTCGATGTGCGCATAGTGGCGCTTCGCTGTTTCGTACTCAAGGTGCGAGATGTTAATCGTGACGCCGCGCGCCTTCTCTTCCGGTGAGTTGTCAATCTGATCGTACTTCATCGCCTTGTTTGTATCGCCGCCGATTTTGGCTGCGAGCGTTGTCGTAATTGCTGACGACAGCGTTGTTTTCCCATGGTCTACGTGACCAATGGTTCCGATGTTAACGTGTGGCTTTGTTCGCTTGAATGTTGCCATAGTGTCTCCTTTATATATCTACTAATATACGATACTTCCCATTACCCATGGTCTGTGGAGTGCCAAGTTCTACTCTAAGTTCCCGCGCTTTTTTCCGAATAGTCTCTAAGTCTTTTACAGGGACATCAATTGTATAATACGTTATTTTTCCTTCCCTTTCCAGATTTGCTCGCGCCCACTCCTGAACATTATACCCACTCCAAACTTTCCTCAATATATCCCCGATATTTTCTTGGACATCCATTCTTTAATTTCTCCCACCCTGCGGTTTGTTTTTTTCAATAATCCCTGCCGCGATACTTTGCGGAACTTCGTCGTAATGGCTGGGAATCATCACCGAACTCGCACGACCCTGTGTCATGCTTCTCAAGATTGTAACATAGCCTTGCATTTCCGACAAGGGAACAAGAGCCTTAATGATCACGGCAGTTCCACGTTGATCACTTCCTTGAATTTGCGCACGCTTGCTGGAAAGGTCACCAATCACATCGCCCATGAACTCGGATGGCGTCGTCACTTCAACCTGCATAATGGGTTCGAGCAGTACAAGATCAGCTTGTTTCACCGCGGACTGCAATGCCATTGATCCAGCAATTTTAAATGCCATTTCGGACGAGTCAACCTCGTGATAACTTCCGTCGGTTACGATAACTTTTAAGTCTACAAGCTGATATCCTGCAAGCACACCGTTTTCTAATGACTCTTTCACACCTTTTTCGATTGCGGGAATAAACTCACGTGGAATATTTCCACCTTTAACCTCACTCACCCACTCATATCCCTCACCGCGGTTCTTTGGCTCAACACGCAACCAACAGTGTCCATACTGTCCGCGGCCACCGGACTGCTTAATGTACTTTCCTTCACCCATCGCAATTTTCTTGATTGTTTCGCGGTACGCAACCTGCGGAGCACCAACATTCGCTTCAACTTTGAACTCACGCTTCATGCGGTCAACCAAGATTTCCAAGTGCAACTCACCCATACCGGCGATAATGGTTTGGCCCGTTTCTTGATTTGTTTTAATGCGGAACGTTGGGTCTTCTTCAGCAAGCTTACCCAATGCCATACCCATGCGCTCTTGGTCAGACTTTGTTTTTGGTTCAATGGCAAGCGAGATAACCGGTTCGGCGAACGAAATGCCTTCCAAAATAATTGGGTGGTCTTCATCACACAATGTATCACCGGTTTTTGTTGATTTTAATCCGACAATCGCAACGATTTCACCGGAAAATGTTTCGCTCACTTCCTCACGCTGGTTGGCGTGCATCAATAAAAGACGGCCCACGCGCTCTCTTTCACCTTTTGTTGCATTGTATGTGTACGAACCAGACTGCAGTTTTCCTGAGTACACTCGGACGTATGTAATGCGGCCAACGTGTGGATCCGTTTGAATTTTAAACGCCAATCCACAAAATGGCTCTTCCGCCACGAGCTTGCGGACTTCTTCTTTATCGATTCTTGGATTGGTTCCGTGGATTTCTTTAATATCAACTGGAGAAGGGAGATACTCGACGACCGCGTCCAACAACGGCTGAACACCTTTGTTACGGAGCGAGCTTCCACAAAAAATCGGAACGAGTTTGTACTCAATCACGGCTTTGCGAAGTGTTTTTTTCAATACATTGAGTTCAATTGTTTCACCGGCAAAGAATTTTTCCAATAATGCGTCATCGGTTTCCGCAATTTGCTCTACAAGTTTTGCGCGCGTAGCTTCAACTTGATCTTTCATATCCGCGGGAACGTCGCCAACGGTATAGTGTGCACCCGTTTCATCACCGGACCAAATAATGGACTTGCGGTCAAGCACTAAAACAATGCCCTTGAAAGAGTTCTCCACACCGATCGGAAGCGCCATCACTGCCGGCTTTACACCAAACTTTGTGCGGATATCTTCAACCGTACGGTCAAAGTTCGCACCAAGTTTATCCATTTTATTGATAAAACAAATACGGGGAACGTTGTACTTATCTGCCTGACGCCATACGGTTTCAGACTGCGATTGCACGCCTTCTTCGCCATCCAATACTGTAATGCCGCCATCCAAAACGCGGAGCGAGCGCTCAACTTCTGCGGTAAAATCTACATGTCCCGGGGTGTCGATAATGTTGATACGATACGCTTCGTGTGGCACAGCGGTGTCGAGCACCGGCGTCCAGAACGTGGTTGTTGCGGCAGATACAATCGTAATACCGCGCTCACGCTCTTGCTCCATCCAGTCCATCTGAGTGTTGCCTTCATCAATGTCGCCGATTTTGTATGATTTACCCGTGTAAAACAGAATACGCTCGGTTGTCGTAGTTTTACCCGCATCAATGTGCGCGATAATACCGATGTTACGGATACGATCGAGCGGGACATCACGGCTGGTGGTTTTAATGGTTGTGGGAGGGGACATAAGTTTATTTCTGAATTATTGTGTTGCGGACATATAAAAATCACGATATTTTTTCATCATTGCTACATAATAGTGCTGGCAGATCTTATTCACTCCTCAATGCTTGAATTCTTTCTACTAAATCATCAAAGCGTTCTTGTTCTTGATCGGCCGCTTCAGCTAGTCTCTCTTTTAATTTAGGAGCTCTCAAACATTCTTTGTATCTATTTACTATAACGTGCAGTTCATTTCCTATCCCAACTTGATCAAAAGTCAAAAACCCAGTTGGTGTCCGTATCGTTTCTGGAAGCAACCGACTCATTGCAAGAAGATCATACACTAAAGAGACAATCTCTCTGTGCAACATCTTATCTTTTCTTTCAGCCAAATCGATTGCTTCACCAATTGTTATTTGTTCTCCACTCATATTTACCACCTAAAATGTGCAAATGCTTTATTCGCTTCTGCTGTCCTATGCATCGAGAGTTTCTTTGCAACCGCACCGCCTTCATTCTTCAATGAGTCTAACATTTCTGCCGCGAGTTTTTCACCAAATGTGTGATATGTGGCGTTAGAGCGTTTGCGCGCTTCTTCAATTAGCCAACGAATCGCGAGCGAAAATCCACGAGACCCACGAACGGGAGTCGGAACCTGGTAGGCTGCGCCACCAACACGGCGTGACCGGACTTCCATCGCCGGTGCCACGCGCTGAATCACTTCTTCAAATACTTCGAGAGGCTCACGGCGTGTTTTCTCTTTTAAAATATCAAGCGCCGCGTATACCTGGCGAAGCGCAACACCTTTTTCGCCATCTTTCATACAACGATTGATGAGTTTTGTTACTTTTGTTGAGTTATACTTCACGTCTCCTTCAACGGGGCGGCGTCTGAGTGCTTTGGATTGTCGTGCCATATACTATTCTCCTTACCACTTGGTTATGCGGCAGCAACTGCCTTTGGTTTCTTTGTTCCGTACTTTGAACGGCTGGATCTGCGTTTATCAATACCTGCGCAGTCAAACTTTCCGCGAACAATGTGATACTTCACACCTGGCAAGTCTTTCACACGGCCACCGCGGATAAGTACGATAGAGTGTTCGGCCAAATTGTGTCCCTCGCCCATAATGTAGGCGGTTACTTCTTGTCTGTTGGACAAACGGACACGTGCAACTTTACGCAAAGCGGAGTTTGGTTTTTTCGGCGTCATTGTTTTGACAATGAGACACACACCACGCTTTTGTGGACTGAATGTGTTGGTTGATCTATTCTTTTTTGAGTTGTACGACTTGCGCAACGCAGTCGCCTTCACTTTCATGAGTTTTCTTTTCCGCCCTCTGCGGATAAGCTGATTGACTGTTGGCATATGTTAGGCCTTTCCTTC
This sequence comes from Microgenomates group bacterium GW2011_GWC1_46_15, assembly GCA_001002285.1. Classification (GTDB taxonomy): domain Bacteria; phylum Patescibacteriota; class Microgenomatia; order UBA1400; family UBA12028; genus UBA12028. The sequence continues at coordinate 157,056 of LCLX01000001.1, read as the reverse complement.
TACAAACAAAAAAGCGGTCTGAAAACCGCTTTGGTTTTCGCATTACTCTCCGGATTGCGTTGACCGCTATACGGAGGATACCTTCACGCGAATATCAGTATTATATCTGATTTTTCTTGATTTGCAATATGAACTATCGGGTAATATCCATTTCAAGAAAAATGGCACGCTGTGTTTCTTCAATCTCCATCATTCGTCCAATTGCCAGCAATGGAGAGTTTGAACTCCCAAGAGTGGTAAACAACTCGGCATCATCACTATTCTCTACTCGTATTTCGAACGTAACCGCTGTTGCACTGTGCGTTGGATGCGCGGTAATTTTGAGTTTCCCTATATTGATGGAGAGCTTGTCCTTCAAGAAAGCTGTAAGTGTCAAAAACAGGGCATTATTCATTGACTCAAAATCATCGTGATTCGTAGGCTTATTTTTCAACTCACTCCGTGGAACACCCATATCACCCTTCCTGGACAGGAATATAGATGAAGTATACTACCCCACCATCGCGCGGTCTGGGCTGGTTGGAATCAATCGGCCGATGATGACGTTCTCTTTCATGCCGAGTAGCTGATCTTCTCTTCCCTCTGCTGCAGCCTCACCAAGCACACGTGTGGTTTCCATGAACGATGCGGCCGAGAGCCAGGAATCAATGAACAATGACGAGCGGGTAATACCGAGAATCATGACTTGCGCCGTTGCCGGTTCGCCACCTTCCGCCATTGTTTTGCTGTTCTCATCAATAAACTTCGTCTTTGGCACAATTTCTCCTGGCAAAAACACTGTGTCGCCACTTGTGTCGATGCGCAGCTTGTCACTCATCTTGCGGATAATGACTTCAAAGTGTGTATCGTTGATCGGAATACCCTGCGAGGTGTATACCTTTTGAATCTCTTCCAGCAAGTAAATCTGCGCTTCGCGCATGCCGCGGATTTCGAGCACTTCCTTAATGTCGAGTGCGCCGCCGGCTAATTGTGTTCCCGCGTGCACCAAGTCGCCATCGGCGATTGCGAGCGCCTGTGTTTTGGGAACAACATACTCACGGACTTCTTCCGGTTTTGTCGTTGTCTTAATTGTGATTTTGTATCCATCGGCTGTTTCTTCAACTGTTGCTTTACCGTTGATTTCGGCAATAGGCGAAAGTGCTTTTGGAATACGCGCCTCGAACAATTCTTCAACGCGTGGCAGACCTTGCGTCACGTCGAGTCCAACGATACCTCCGGAGTGTTTCACACGCATCGTAAGCTGTGTCCCTGGTTCACCAATGGACTGCGCGGCGATAATACCAACTGGCGTACCGAGTTCCACAAGCGCCTTGGATGAGAAGTCCCATCCATAACATTTTGCACACATACCGATTCGGGCTTCACACGTGAGCGGAGAACGGACCCACACCGATGCGATGCCAATGTGATCAATCTCTTCCGCGAGTTCTTCTGTAATAATGTCGCCCGCTTGTACCATCACGGATTTTTTACCAGGATGCTGAATGTCTTTGAGCGCGACACGGCCAACGACTCTTCCGCCAAACATTTTTTCGCGCGGTCCGGCTTTAATAAGCTCGATACCCTCTGCTGTTTTACAGTCTTCCATACGGATAATCATGTCGTGCGCAACGTCAACTAAACGGCGCGTGAGATATCCTGCGTCTGCTGTTTTGAGCGCTGAGTCGGTCAATCCTTTACGTGATCCACGGGATGATGTAACGTACTCAAAGATAGAAAGACCTTCGCGGAAGTTTGATTTTGTTGGCAGTTCCACGATTTTTCCAAGCGGGTCAACAACAAGTCCGCGCATAGCGGCAAGCTGTTTCACCTGATCTTTGGACGCGCGCGTTCCACCGGAGTTAATCATAACTTTCACCGCGTTCTTCTCGCCAAAGTTATTCCATGTTTTTTCTGCGATCGTGTCGGTTGTTTCCATCCACACCTCGAACGTGAGACGGCGGCGTTCATCTTGCGTAATCAATCCTTGCAGGAAGTTTTGCTGAATTTCTTCAACGCGCTTGTCTGCGACATCAATCATCACGTCTTTGTCATCAACCATCACACAGTCCGTAACGGCAACCGAAAGACCTGACATTGTTGCAACCTTGAATCCAAGATTCTTAATGTTATCAATGAGCGCGCGGACATCGTCGCGTGATTCTGTGTTGATTGCTTTGCGGATCAAGTTTTTAATCGCGCCGGAGTTGATCGCGGCATTAATGAACTGTAATGACTCAGGAAGAATTGCGTTGAAGCGGATGCGGCCAATTGTGGTCGTGATGATCTGCAATTTTTTGTCACTGCCCATCGGCATACGGACTTTGATTTCCTGGCGCAACGCGATCTTGCGTTCGAGATACGCGTGTTCAGCTTCATCGGCATCTGTGAAAATCGTTGATACCTTTGGCAACGCTTCGTCAATCGTTGTCATGTAGTACGCACCCATCGCCATATCCTTGTTCGGGATCGTAATTGGAGAACCATCGGCTGGCTTCAACAAGTTGTGCGATGGCATCATCAAATCGCGTGCTTCTTGTTTTGCTTCTTCAGTGAGCGGAACGTGCACAGCCATTTGGTCACCGTCAAAGTCCGCGTTGTACCCCGCACACACACATGGGTGCAGACGGATCGCGTTTCCTTCAATAAGCTGAGGATAGAACGCTTGAATACCAAGTTTGTGCAGAGTCGGCGCACGGTTCAACAGAACCGGGTGGTCTTTGATAATTTCTTCAAGAATATCGAGCACTTCCGGTGAGCGGCGTTCCAACGCGTGTTTCGCGCTCTTCACGTTTGGCGCAATCCCCTGTTTGATGAGTTCGCGCAACACGAATGGCTTGAACATTTCCAACGCCATTTCTTTTGGCAAACCACATTGATTAAGGTCGAGTTCTGGACCAACCACGATCACCGAACGTCCGGAGTAGTCAACACGTTTTCCAAGAAGGTTCTGGCGGAAACGGCCTTGCTTTCCACGGAGCATTTCTGAAAGCGAGCGGAGTGGGCGCTTTGCAACGCGGCGCTGTGTCGCGCGCACGTTCGAGCTATCAATAAGCGCGTCAACGGCTTCCTGCAACATACGTTTCTCGTTACGCAAAATAATTTCTGGCGCGCCAAGATCAATCAAATGTTTCAAACGGTTATTACGGTTGATAACACGACGGTATAAGTCGTTCAAGTCTGATGTCGCAAACCGGCCACCGGAAAGTTGGACCATTGGACGAAGGTCTGGCGGGATCACCGGCAGAACTTGGAACAACATCCATTCTGGTTTAATGCTTGCTTTGCGGAAACCTTCAACAACACGGAGCCTGCGGGTTGCTTTAATGCGGCGCTGTCCCACGGCTGTTTGAATTTCCTCACGCAACTCTTCGGCCATTTTTGCGAGATCGAGCGTGCGGATCACTTCCAACAACGCTTCTGCGCCCATACCCACGCGAATATGGTCAACGGCGTTGTACTCAGCAAGTTTCAGATACTCGTCTTCACTCAAAATTGAGAACTTCTTCAGACGCTTTGCCATTTCTTTGACTGTTTTGTAAATCTCTTGTGTGCTTGCAGACTCGGAGTCCAGCTCTTCTTTCACATGCGCCATGTTCTGTTTTGCTTTGAGCGCGAGCGCCTCTCTTTTAATCTCTTGCTGTTCTTTTCCTTGGACTTTTTCTTTGAGATCGCGGAGCGTGACATCGAGCTCTTCTTTCATCTTCTCTACGTTTAACTTTGCTTTTTCTTTGAGTTCTTCGACCGCTGTTGCGCTATCTTTGTCGAGCTGATCAATCATCGCGGTTTGCTTGTCTTTATTCACATCAAGCACGATGTATTGGTTGAAGTACACAATTGAGCTGAGATTACGCGGTGAAATATCAAGCAAAAGCGACATGCGGGACGGCGCACCTTTGAAGTACCAAATGTGCGCGACCGACGTTGCTAATGTAATGTGGCCCATGCGCTCACGGCGGACACGTGCCTGCGTAACTTCGACGCCACACTTGTCACAGATAATGCCCCGGTAGCGAATGCGTTTGTACTTTCCACAGTAACACTCCCAGTCTTTTGTGGGACCAAAAATTTCTTCCGCGAACAATCCACCTTTTTCTGGCTTTAACGTGCGGTAGTTGATTGTTTCCGGCTTCTGCACTTCACCGTATGACCATCCTTTAATGATGTCCGGCGATGCGAGCTGAATTTTTAATGAAGAAAAATCAACAACTGTTTTCATTATTCTTGTCCCCCTTGTTCAACAACGGCCAAATCTTCGTCTGATGGTTCGTCTTCTTTTGTGTTATCGGTTGGTGCCGCAGCAACAGCGGTCGCAGTATCATCAGTCACTGTTAATCCTTGCGCGGCTGCTTGTACATCGTTGGCCAATGCTTCCTGAACTTTTTCTTTTGTTCCATCTTCCTCTTCATCTTTAATATCCTTCACAACCGCTTCCTTCATAATGACGTCAAGGCCAAGTGAGTTGAGTTCGCGCATTAAGACTTTGAATGACTCAGGAACCGTGGATGCTGGAATCTCTGTCCCTTTAACAATTGCTTCGAATGCTTTCGCGCGGCCAACAACGTCGTCTGATTTGATCGTCAACATTTCCTGCAGAGTGTGCGCGGCGCGGTGTGCTTCCAGTGCCCAGACTTCCATTTCTCCCAAACGCTGTCCACCCATCTGCGCTTTTCCACCCAACGGCTGTTGTGTAACAAGTGAGTATGGACCTGTTGAACGTGCGTGCGTCTTGTCTTCAACCATGTGTGTCAACTTCAAGATGTATCCAATACCAACCACGGTGTCTTCAAGATACTGTTCGCCCGTGCGGCCATCGTACAACCGTGTCTTTCCGGAAACCGGAAGACCCGTGCGCTTGAGCTCGTCCCAAATCACGTTTTCTTTAATCTCTTCAAATACTGGGATTGCAACTTTGTAGCCAAGTTTTTCTGCAGCCCATCCAAGGTGTGCTTCTAACAATTGACCAAGGTTCATACGGGCCAAAACAGAGAGCGGCGAAATTATAATGTCGACCGCTGTCCCGTCTGCGAGGTGCGGCATGTCTTCAACGGGAACGATCTTTGAAATAACACCCTTGTTTCCGTGGCGGCCTGCGACTTTGTCACCCACCGTTACTTTGCGGAGCTGGGCGACGCGGACCACGACTTTTTTGTTCACGCCGGGGTCAAGCTCGTCGCCTTTGTCGCGGTCAAGCACTTTAACATCAATGACTGTTCCGGACTCACCGTGCGGCATACGCAAAGATGTATCGCGGACGTCGCGTGCTTTTTCACCAAAGATCGCGCGGAGCAAACGCTCTTCCGGTGTTAACTCTGTGTCTCCTTTTGGAGCAATTTTCCCAACCAAAATATCGTTTTGAACAACTTCGGAACCGATTGCGATAATGCCTTCTTCGGTCAAGTTGCGTAGTTCTGCTTCACCAACGTTTGGAATGTCTGATGTGATTTCTTCCGCACCAAGTTTGGTGTCCATGACTAACGCTTCGTACTCATTAATATGGATAGAGGTCAACAAATCGTCGCGGATTAACTTGTCGGACACAACAATCGCGTCTTCATATCCCAAACCATCAAATGACGCGTACGCGATCACGAGGTTTTGGCCCAACGCAAGTTCGCCGCCATCGGATGAGGGACCATCAACGAGCAATGTTCCTTTTTTCACTTTGTCGCCGGCTGTTACCGCGGGCTTCTGTGTGTAACAGGTGCTTTGGGCACTGCGCACAAACTTGCGGACTTCGTAGATTTCGCGCTTTCCTTCCACGCGGACGTACTCAAGGTCTTCCAAGTCCTTTGCTTTTTTTGCGTCTTCAATATCTTTTTCTTCGAGTTTGACCACAACTTTGTTTGCGTCTGCATACTCAACGACACCAGCGTGCCGGGCAAGAATCACGTGGCCCATCGCGCGGATCACTTCCGACTCCATGCCAGTTCCAATAATTGGAGATGCCGGTTTCAAAAGTGGAACGGCCTGACACTGCATGTGCGTGCCCATCAGCGCGCGGTTTGCTTCGTCGTGCGAGATAAACGGAATAAGTGATGCTGAAGTTCCAACAACCTGGCGCGGGATCACATCAATATACTGAACCTGCTCAACCGGACCTTCCATAAACTCGTTGCGGTAGCGGAGCGGAATCCATTCCTGTGTGATGTATCCATCTTTATCCATTTCAACACCGGCGTGTGTTACATAGTTATCTTCTTCATCATCGGCAGAAATATACACAATCTCGTCGGTCACTCTCATTTTTACTTTGCCGTTGCGCTCAATTTTTTCAATTTTGCGGTATGGCGCTTCCAAAAATCCATAGTCGTTAATACGTGCGTACAACGCAAGGTAGGTGACTAAACCAATGTTCGGACCCTCCGGCGACCGGACGGGGTCAATTCTGGAGTATTGCGATGCGTTAATGTCGCGCATAGAGAAACTTGCACGTTCGCGCGTTACGCCACCGGAACCCATCACGGACAAACGGCGGAGATTGTCTACTTCGGAAAGCGGATTTGTCTGATCCAAAATCGTGGACAAGCGGTTGCGACGGAAAAACTCGGAAATCGTTGCGATCAATGGACGAGCGTTTACTAATGAAGATGGCGTCAATGTTTCGTCTGTTTTTGTGAGCGACATTTTTTCGCGGATGGACCGTTCCAATCTCAGCATTCCAATACGGAAGGCGTTGGTAGAAACCAACTCACCGACCGAGCGGACACGGCGGTTTGAAAGGTGATCAATATCATCGGTCTTTCCTTTGCCGTTTTGCAAGGCAATCAAGTACTTGACCGCAGCGATAATATCTTCTTTTGTGAGCACGCGGTGGTCTTTGTCATTTGGAATTGCGACATTTAATCTGCGGTTCAATTTATACCGCCCAACACGTCCCAAATCGTACCGGCGGGGATCAAAAAACATTTCGTGGAATAAATCCTGCGCGTTCTTTAACACGGACGGTTCGCCGGGGCGCATCTTTTGATAGAGTTCAATCAATGCTTCGGACTGTGTTTTTGTTGTGTCTTTTTCGAGCGTCGCGCGGAGAAATGCGTGGTCTGGGTTTTTATCAACATCAGAAAAAAGAGCGATCAATGCATCGTCATCACCAACACCCGCGGCGCGGAGCAATACCGTGACAGGGATTTTGCGGTGGCGGTCAATTTTGATTGTCATCACATCGTTGCGGCCGATGTTCATCTCGATCCACGATCCACGCATAGGGCGGAGTTCCGATTTGTACAACGTACGGCCGGATGATGGATCAACTTCGCCGGAAAAGAAAATCCCAGGGGAACGGACAAGTTGGTTCACAACAGCGCGCTCAACACCATTAATAATGAATGTGCCGTTTGGCGTCATTTTTGGAATATCGCCGAGGAACACTTCTTGTTTTGTTGTTTCGTTTGTTTGTTTATTGAAAAGTGTCGCGACAACGCGGAGCGGCATGTCGTATGAAAGTGATTTCTCGCGGGCTTCTCTTGGAAGGTGTTTTGGTTTGCCAAACGTGTGTTTACTAAAAGAAAGTTCCCAGTTTTTTCCTGTGAAATCTTTAATTGGACTGACTTCTTCCAAAATATCGCGGATACCGTCGGTCAAGAACCATTCGTATGAATCGCGTTGAACTTTTGTGAGATCCAGTTCCGGAAGAACTGTGTTCTGCTTGCCCCAGTAAAGACGAGTTTGCTTCGACATGCACGACCCTTTCAGTACGCTGTGTTGTATTCGAACGGTACGTTAGTAAGCAGGTGGGGGTCTTGCTAAACTTCGTGTGATACACCCGTATATTCCCTTCCAACACAAAATGGGCAGACGCATGCCCCGTGTGGATTCGAACTTGGGTTATGTACAAAGTTGAGTGGTCAATATTCCCCGACAAACTATTAAAATAAACAAGAAAACGAAGCGTGCACAACACACGCTTCATTACGCTTATTTATTCTTTCGAACGTGATCTGGATAATATCAAGAAATATTGTGGGGGTCAAGAGGGAATTTAAGAAATGAAGTTATATAGCATCAAATATCGATTTTGTTCTTTGAAAAATTTCTTCACGACTATTGCCAAGTTTAATAATATCTCGGGATGTTGTTCCTCCTCCAGAACTACGTTCTACACAATATACCGATGGAATGTTTGTTTGATATATTTTGATTAAAAATCCACTTCTTTCTCCTTGCGCAAAGACTTGTTGATAATCAGGCCCTGTATGAAGTTGTTCTTTATATTTGTTCCATAATGATGGGTCTCCAACACCCTCCGTTCGAATATCAAACGGAGTGACGCTATCACTAATAAGTAAGTCTATTGCCTTAATTCGGCCAAGAAAAGAGAGTTTTTTGTCTTCACTCAATGGTTGTGGTTCTGATGGATGTAATGCTGACATATATTTTCTTTTTACTAAAGTTTAGTGTAACACGAATCCCATACGGGACTATATCTGCGATAGGTACTTGGAGATTGTTCTTTTTGTTTTATAAGAACGCACTACTCCTTTCTTGAGTTCCTGTTTTGCTTCATCCGCCCAAAGATCATATTGAGATTTCCCAAGAAGATCCCGTATTGCAGTTCGCACCAAGTCACTGAACGAAGCAAAATGCCCCTCTTGCACAAGAGAGTTTGCTTGGTCCTGAAGTTTAGCCGGAAGAGAAATATTGATTGTTTGCATACAATAATCATACAATAATTATACAAAATATCAATACCGTTTTTAGTTTTGCACTCTCTCCGCAACGATAAGCAACCGCTTTGAGATCGTTCCCGGCGGCCAACAGGTCTGCAAAATCAACTTTTCTGTGTCCATTTGCGGCTTGAGGAACGAAACATCGTTTGGTTCAATCACCTTTTTCTCTTTTACTTTGTACCAATACTCTTTCCCCCAAAACCACACCTGGATTTGATCTTCTTCTTTGAGATCCTTGAGTGAGTAAAACAGTGCGTTATATTTGGTGATATTCCAGCTTCCGTTCGTTGAGTGCGAGAAAATCACGATCGTTTTATTGATACCGCCGTCATCGCCGGGCAACCCCGTTCCCTTGGCGTGCGCGACACCGTGCTTGAGCGCTTCCTCATACTCTTTGGGATTATTCATGTCCACATTTGAAGTCACTTGTGCATCAATACCAATCATGGGAATGCGGATACTGAACTGTTTGTTCTGCTCAGGCGTGGAAACGTCGGAAAACACCGTAGGTTTGGCATTTGGATCGGCGGTTGGGATAAGAGGAGAAGTTACGCGGAACACCAGTGAACGCAGTTCCAGCGCGAAAAATGGCGCACCAAAAAAGATTGTACTAAAAAGGGCGATACCGACCATCACTGATCCAACGCTGTATGCCAAACGAGGTGGAATGCGTGCAAAAACGACCTGCAGGGGTTCAAAAAGCTCTTTCGTGGTTTCAAGATATGGAGCCGTTGTTGTTTGAATACCATACCAGGTCTTTTTGGACACAAGCTCGACCTTCTTTTTCTGCACCCAAAGGGTGATAAAGAGATTTTCTAGAGGTGTTAATGCGGAAGTACTTGAGGTGTGCTTGAACGTTTGATGTTTTTGTCTGCGCGCTGAGATGAGTTTCCACGGTTCGGCGTGGTCAAGTTCTTGTGCGGTGGGCGAAAGATATACAACACCGGAGAACTTGATTTGGTGGGGTTGAGTTTGAACTTGCTGAACACTGTGTGTTTTAGCCTGTTGAGTGGCTGTTTTTTCACCAATTCCTGGCTGACCTGGGGGTTTCCCGAGTGTGGCAAGTTCGAGTGCCGTCTGGCGCAGTACAGCGGGTGAGAAGCTCTGGGCAATGTCTTGAACAATATGGCCACATATCGAGAAAAACAAGTTAAAGCCGGCAAAAATCAACGGACGCTGGCGCTCCGTCCGGATCGCTTCCGAACTCGAGTAGACGTACACGCGTTTTGTGGCCATGGTTATGAGGTTCTATATTTTCTGCGCAAGTAGACACCTGCCGCACCGATTCCGAACGTTCCAATGAGCTGTGCTACCAGATCTACACCCGTCTTTGGAAGCTCTTTTGGCGGTTGGTTTGTGGTAACGGTTGGTTTGGTTGGCCTGTTTCCAAATCGAGCGGTCGCGGTTTCACCACGGCGGATCGTCAGGATAACCTCTGTTGGAGTTGTTGAGCTCCATCCACCCTTTGACTTTTCACGGACACGCACTTTGTCGCCATCGCGTAGTCCACCAACACGACCACCCTCTCCATTACGGTCAGCATACGTGAGGTAACTGTTCTGGAACTGCCAGGCGTTGTCGCAGTTGTTGTTATCTCGGCACAAATCCCACTCGAACTCCCAATTCAAACCTTTTTCTTCTGACTCGCGTGAACCGTTGCCACTGTCATCTTGGTACTTGATGACGATAAATCCGCCTTCGTTGGTGTCCTCACACGTGATACTCGATGGGTTTGACTCCCTGCGGCAGAGGCCGGAGTTGGAGCCGTTCTGCTTGTAACAGAAGAGTGTTGAAGGACAGTCACTGTTGGTATTGCATGTCGAGTTACAGGTTGGCCCTGGTGTTGGTGTCGGTGTCGGGGTAGGCGTGGGTGTCAGGGTAGGTGTGGGTGTAGGTGTTGGAGTAGGGGTAGCCGTTGACTGTGGAATCACATCAGCCTTGAACTTCAACTGGATTGTTGCCGCTTCCCCTGGTTGGATGTCACCGATGTTCAACGGTGAACCATAAAATGTCTCAGGAATTGGACACATGTTTGGACAGTTGTAGAGTCCTGTATTACCCGCGATCATTGCATATCCAAGTTTGTAGATGAGAACAGAAGGAGCCGTGGAAACCACAGAAACAGAGTCAAAAATGGTGTCCGCGTTGTTTGATGTAAGTGTGAGTTGTGGGTTCATGACTGTCGCGTACTGACCAGAAAACTGCATCTGGATATGGACGTTCCGCGCAGTATTTTGCCCTTCGTTGACGATACGGACGAAAAACTCAACAACGTTGTACGGAACAACATTGACTGAGTCGCCGATTGGCCCCTGCGTTGTGTTATTCATCACAGTGAGGAAGTTTCCACCACGAAGCGTTGTGCGCTGATTTCCAGAAACAACGGTGAAGGTATATGCTCTCTGCATCCAGTTGGGGAACTCATCACTCTTGACTTGAACAACGCTTTCTACCTGAGATCCCACAACCGCACTATTGCTTACATTTACTGAAAAACGGAGAAATGCTGTTTGTGCTGGTGCAAGTGTGCCCAACGTAACTCCATCGGCAATCCATGCATCTGTGACGTTCACCGTTGTTCCACCTTTCTCTGCAGTCGTTGTTCCGGAAATATAATTGACCTGATTAGAAAGATTTTGGGCAACCATAATATTGTGAAGATCGGTGTCCCCTGTATTTTGCACAGTTACAATGTATTGAAACTGCTCACCTGGAGCCAACTGTGATTTATCGCCACCCAATCCTGCTTCCATTCCTGGAGTTGCTTTTGCAATAAACTGGCCAAAAATAAGAATTGCTATGGCAAAAACACCAATCAATGTTGAGTAAAGGTATTTAAAGTATTTTTTCATATTTTCCTTATCATTACGGCGCTATTGGTGTAACGGTTGGAACTGGAACTGATGTTTCAAAAACGGATGTTGGAGCAGATCCAGGCGTTGGTGTATTCTCAGGATCTCCTGCTGGTGTTTGTGGTGCCCACTGTGTGTATTCAGGAACGGGTGATGCGGCAGGTGTTCCTGGAGGCATTGGTGTAGCCGTCGATTCTCTTGGATTTGTAGGTATGCTTGTTGGTGTGGATTCTGGCGTTCTTGTCGGCGTTGGCGTTCCAGTTGCTCTTGGAGTTCCAGATGGTGAAGGATACGTCACCGTAATCTCCTCTTCTGGTGACATTGTTACTGTGGGTGTTGCCGTAAGATCAATCGAGTCAGGTCCACATACTTGGCGCTGATGTAACTCTGGATTCACTGCTTTTCCCGTGTCATCTTTCCCATCGGACAAGTACCCTGAGGGCAATCTTTCATAGTTGCTCACATCTCCATCAACAAAACGAAGGCTCTTCATGATAAGATCGGCAATCTCTTCATCCAATAACGTGTTTAAATCGCGATCGCCAAGAAGTTCTTCGAAGCGGGTAAGGTAAAGTTTTCCTACAAAAAATCCATCAGCAATGCCGTTTGCGTCTTTTCTTGGAATAAGAGAAACATCTGTTAAATCAGCAAATCCCTGTCCACTCTTGTTATCATTGTTCAGTACAGTAAGTGGTCCAACAATCCGCAGTTTTGGCCATAAAGAGGACAACATTCTCATCATCTGTTCTAATGGAGTGCGGTCAACGTGGCATGTTTCATCAATAATGACGTTTCCTTTTTCATCCACATGAGATTTTCCTATAATCTTGAGGTAACGCTGGAAAACTATGTCTTTCATGCGCTGTACCCGCTCATCCGACCATGAAGCGCCATCGAAACTTGCATCAATTTGTTTCACAAGCGCAGTGAATACGTCTTGCATCGCTGTAACATCTGCAGAGCCGTTCTCATGGATATGCATCACCGTAATGGAATCATCATTGTTTTCTTGTGGACCAACAAAAAGTGGAATACTTTGTCCTCCCACCGTTTGGAAAACAAGCGACCCGTCTGGGGGGATTGTATTGGGATCTGCCTCGGCAAGCGCTATAAGAGCCTCGGAAGTCGTTCCAACAGCCAAACCCTGTATACTTATTGATTCATCATTCCAGTCTGGTTTTTGCAGAAGAATTTTTACAACCGCCTCTTGATCACGCGGAACAAATCCTCGTTCCCTTGCATCATCTGCGACACGAACATACTCTACCAATGTTGTACTATTCAGGTTCACTCCTACGACACGACCCTCGCCGTCAAGCAAAAATAATTCGTTTGCAAACTGTGCGGCGAGATCTGGTGTATCACTATCAAGACCAACGCCGTAGCGGGATTCCAAAAATCCGCGAAGCTCTGGCGTTTCTGTAAGTATTCTTAAAAATTCTGTCGCTGTTGCCAGTAGAGTTGGGAAAGGAGTTGGAGATTCTGTTGAAGTTGGGGCTTCTGTTGCTGTTGGGATTCTTGATGGAGTGGGCGAACCCATTTCTGTAGGGATAGCATTTCCACTTGCGGGTCGGTTGCACGCAACAAGCAACGCAGCAAGAGCTAAAGCGCTAAGAACCTTGCCCTCTCTTGAGTTACCCACCATACACTTCCCCTCAAATAAAAAACATTGTCGTTGTACGGGATATCCCATACTCGGGCAATGTTTTACCAATCAGGCGGAATTGTACGGTTATCTTCGGATTTTGTCAAGCCTATAATAGTAGATCAGCAGCATCGAATAAAAATCTCGATTTTATAGGTACTTCGTAATGTTTGCGTTATGTTCTTCAATAGTCTTGGCGTAGTGCATCTCCCCCGTCCGGCCGGTGAGGTAGTACCAAAACTCGTTTTCGGTTGGGAAAGCAACAGCGTCCATCGTGTCCAGGCCCGGATTAGCAATCGGACCGGGTGGCAAACCAACGTGCAAGTACGTGTTGTACGGTGATTTGAGTTTTTTGTCCACCGCGAGCGGGGTGGGCCACCAAGTGTTTTCATTTGCATCAAACCCCTTGATGTACTGGAGCGTTGCATCAACTTGGAGTGGCCAATCAGCGCGCAAACGCTTCAACAAAATACCAGCCACCATCTTCATGGAAGCGGGGTCACGCGCCTCACGCTGGACCAATGAAGCAAGCGTAAGTGCTTCGAGTTCACTTAACTCCTGTGCTTTCCAGCCCGCGCGGATTGCCGGCGTTACTTTGCGCGCAAACGTGTTGGTTAAGAGAGTAGCGGTTAGCTGAGTCGTCGCATCCTTTGGAATGAGATACGTGTCGGGAAACAAATACCCTTCCTTCCCCTTGGTCAAAGTAAGAAACTCTTTGGTATCAAACGCTGTGTCAATGGAGTGTGCAAATACATTGGCAACTTCTTCGCGCCGGAGCCCTTCAACAACCGTTACCCACACATCATCCGTCCCTTTAGTGAGGGTTTGTGCGATCTCGGTAAGTGACTGTGCTTTGCTCAGCGAGTACGTCCCCGACTGAATGCTCTTGGTTAAGCCCTGCTTCCACACGACAAACCGGAAGACGTACTTTGACCGAATCAGTCCAGCATCTTCCAGTGCATTCCCAATCCAAGACGCGCCTTTTCCGCGGGGAATGATCACGCGCACGGGTGTTTGGTTTTTGAGATCAACAGGCAACAACAGAAAACGGAATAGGCCATACCCCAGCACACCGACACTCAAAACAAGGGGGGAAAGCGCGATGGAAATACGTGTGGCTAATTTTTGCATACCGTTCATTCCGTTTACTCTGAAATCTCGCTCATTTTTGCGCGGCGGTACTTTTTCTCGCCGAACTTAAAGTATGTTCTCCCGCATTTGCAGGTGATGAGGACCGAGCCGTCTTTTTTATTGCGGGTAGACCCCTCAGAAAGTGGCATGCCGCATCCCACGCACTGGCCTTGCGAGAGCAACCATGCTTGTACGGGACCGATAAGGTTGCGGAACATTGCTCTTCCCTCCTTTTGTTTACAAAGAGAGTCCTCTGAAAGAGGGCTTTTCGTTTATTGTACGGGATATGACGGGGATTGTCGAACAAAAGTGGTCTTGCATGCGGGTATATAGTGGAGAGATGCGACTCTTGTTTGTTGAGGATGACCAACGGCTTGCACAAACGCTGTCCCATCAATTAAAAAAACAGTATGTGATTGATGTGTGCGGATCTATCGCTACGGCAGAACTTGCTGCCGAAGCAAACACATATGATGTCCTTATTCTTGATATTTCACTTCCTGATGGTGATGGCATTTCGTTTGCAAAAGAGTTGCGTTTGCGTGCAATAAAAACACCTATTCTTATGTTGACCGCTAATGGTGAAGTGTTTCAGAAAATTTCAGCACTCGATAGTGGAGCAGACGACTACATGACAAAACCATTTTCTGTTGATGAACTACGCGCGCGCCTTCGAGCGTTGTTAAGAAGAAAAGAGCATAGACAAAGTGAAACTCCGCAAGCTTTTGCCGACCTTACGATACATCCGACACAAATGAATATTCTTTGCAACAACTCCCCCCTTCCTCTTCAAAAGAAAGACTATATGTTGCTTGAATGTTTGATTGACCACGCTGAACGTCTCATTTCAAAAACACAACTTATCGAATGTGCTTGGGACATGAACGCTGAAGTTAGTGATAATGCTATAGACACGCATATAAAAACCATACGGAAAATATTAGTGCGTGCAAAAAGTTGTGTCACCATCGAAACAAAAAAAGGCGTTGGATTTGTGTTAAAAAAATCAGGATGAGTTCATGTTCATTGCGTACACTTCCACATAGAAAGGAGGTGAAACAATGGCAAAACTCATCAAAGAATTATTAACAAAAAAAGAGCTTCGAGATGCATCAACAATCCGTGACACTGCTTTTTCGGTTCAAACAATGGATCCGTGGGGAGGGGCGTAATCGTACGTTCCAACCGCAGAAAGATGACGACGCGAGGAGATCGTATGTATTCCGCATCATACTGCTAGGAATTATTCCTATAAGTGCCGTGGCAACACTCTATGTATTTTCCTCGCGTGTATTTCTGCACCAAGTTGAGGCGACTGTTCCGTTTTGGCTGATCGGGAGTGTTGATGTTGCGCTTCTCTTTTTCTTTTACGCATCGTATTCGTACGGTGGAAAATATGTGCGATATGCATTTGTATTAATGACGTTTTTTCTTGCACTCTACACCAGTATTGCGTGGGGCGTGAATGTACCAATGTCATTTCTTTCGTACGGTCTTGCGATTACATTCGCTGGCATTTTACTTGATACGTCGTGGGCGCTCGCACTCGTTTTCAGCACTATCGTTAGCATCTCTATTATTTTTTACCTTCAGGATAGAAAAATTCTTGAAGCGTATGAATTATGGAAACTTGGCAACACAAGTTTCATGGATATCCTGATCTATTCTGGTATTTTAGGCGTCATCGGAATTACAACCTGGCTTTCGAATCGAGAGATTGAGCATGCTGCACAAGAACTTCAAAAAGAACGAGATTCATTGGAACAGAAAGTACATGCAAGAACACAAGAGCTCGAACAAACAAATAGTGCTTTACATAAGGCCGATATAGAGTTTCGACGAATTCAAAAAGAAAAGTTTATTGAAGTGAACAACCTTGCCGCGCTTGGAAAAATTACTACAGGATTGATTCACGATATTGCCAACCCATTAACATATGTTGCCGCAGCGATTGAAACTCGGCAAAAACAATCTGTTAAAACTGTCCATGAAGGACTTCAAGAAATTGCATCATTGATTGATAGCACAAGAAAACAAATTCGCAAACACGTGAGCGACGAAGAGTTCTCTCCGGCTAAAGAAATTACGCAATCGTGTAAATTTCTCCACTATGAGGCGCAGAAAAAGCATATCAAATATGTATGTGAACTTAACGCATTAGTTATCTTGCATGGAGACCCGGCAAAGTTTCATCAATGTATCTCGAATATAGTGTTGAATGCAATCGAAGCATATCCGTCTCCAAAAAAACATTCTATACCTCAAACTATTTCTGTGCACATGAAAAATATGAAGAGCGGCGTATTGATTGAGATCACTGATCAGGCTGGAGGTATTCCAAAGAAATATGTTCCATTTATTTTTCAACCGTTTTTTACGACGAAACAACCAAAGGAAGGAACGGGTATTGGTCTTGCTGCTGTAAAGGATATCGTAGAAAACATGTTTCACGGAACTCTTTCTTTTCAAACAATAGATGGAAAGGGGACAACATTTCGTATGAGTTTTCCATATACGAGTGATCATCGACCCGCAAAACATTCAGTACGTTCTTGACCGATTCATAACAACGTTACTTTCTCAGCACGCTTTGTCGTGGAAAAATGCATATGCGTGGAAACTCAATGAGACACCCCATGCGCGGAATACTCTTCCCGTTATCTTTCCCGCGTTTATGTTCCTTCATTGCACGCAACTCATAAAAGATAATCCGCAACTTGATAACATGCGAGGAAAAATCTGCTCATGGCTCATGCGCCACCAAACCCAGGAAACGAAAACATGGAACTGGTGGCAACGAAACGCTAAAGAAAGAGAAACTCGGCCATATCCTGACGATCTGGATGATACAGCCTGCGCGCTTGCGGCGATACATGCCGTCAATCCTCAGTATATTACCGGTGAGATGCTAGCAAAATTTACTTCCGCGTTATGCCAATCGGAACAACAGCCTGGCGGACCATACAGAACCTGGCTTGTTTCTGCCAAGGACAAAAAGTGGCACGATGTTGATCCTGTTGTAAACTGCAATATCGCGTATGCTCTCTCGTTGTTCGGAGTAACGCTGGATCAACAGATTAAGTACTTGGCACAGCGATTCCAAATGTCGTGCGCGTCGCCATACTACCCCTCTTCGCTTCCATGCGCATATTTTTTTGCACGAATGTTTCATTCAGCTCAACCATCTACACAAGAAAAACTTGAATCTGCAAGAAAATATGTTGAGTTTATTGTACTTGAATTATTGAAAAACAACCAAAACACTCCGCATACCATAGCGTTAGGAACTACCACGCTTCTTTATCTTCACTCAAAAACAGAAAAGATAGAAAAAGGCATTACGTCGCTCTGTTCTGCATATCCAAAACTCGGCATGGGAGAACTTTGCATATATACAAACTTTCATGGAGACTGCCGCGTGGCGGGGTCACCACCAACAACATTGGCATTGTGTATTGAAACATTATCTGTATGGATTGCTATGCAAAAGAAAAAAGACGTAACACAAAACGCGAAGATAAAAGAAGAAGTGTTTGCGTTCACACAAAAACGCATAACAGGGCTTCCATTTTTGCTTCGTAAAAAGGTGAAGAAAGTTTTGCATGATTTTTCACTGGATAAAAATGCTGCGCAAGCCACAGGACTTCCTTTTCTTACGTTTTCAACACTCACGCAGGAAAATTCAATAAAAATTTCACATAGGACCTTGGTTGAACTTGGTTGTGCAAATGTGTGCGGATGGATCTCGTATACCCTTCTTGACGCTCGAATAGATAAACAAAAACAGGCAGAAAAGTTTTTACCACTCGCTCCGTTTTTTTATCGGGAAGCATTGCGGATATATGCAAAATTTTGCCCAACAAATCATCCCTTTTGGAAAACATGTCACAAGATACTTGCTACCGTTGATGATGCATATGTAAAAGAAGCTCTTCATATTACTTCTCCTCTTATGCATTCAGGAAAAAAATCACTTGGTCACGCGTTGTGCGCAGTTGCGGCGCTTTTTCTTTCGCATCAGGATTCTCACCAACGCATTGCGGGTATCCAAAAGTTTTTTCTTTTGTACCTCACAGCAAAACAACTCAATGACGATCTTCACGATTGGGAACAAGACTATACAGAGGGGCGAATAACGCCAGTTGTATCGCTTGTACTCAAATATAGTGCGTCGCGGAACATAAAAAAACTCCGCACCGCATTTTGGGAATGTGTGTTGCCAGAGTCCTGCCGAATACTTGTTCGCTGTTTTGCTCATGCAGAACACGTTTTACTTCAAGCAAAACTACCGAATCCTCAACCATTCCTTTTACTTCTCGGGCAAGCAGAAAACGATTTTCATAAAGCTGAACATGAAATCCGAACGATACATGAGTTTATTTTTGCGCCTTCAAAAAAATGAATGAAAGAAAATTATATATAATGAAACATTCATCACACAATAACAATAATTTACTTTTTACAGGTAAGTGCGTTGTGTTCGTTGACGCAGCAAATCTAGCAAATTCCGCTAAAAAATTCGGAAAAACTGTCGATTACAAAAAGTTTGCTCAATATTTTCATTCTTGTAATCAAGCAACATCGCTCAGATATTATGGTCCAACATTTCATGCTAAAAAACAACAAGGCTTCTTTGGAATGCTCGACAAAATCGGTTTTACTATTATCACAAAACCAATAAAAGTGATTCGTGATCAAAAAAGTCATCATGATATCCATAAAGCAAATTTTGATGTTGAGCTTGCTGTTGATGCTGTAATACTTCTAAAATATTTTGATGTATTTATACTTTTTTCCGGAGATAGTGATTTTGTTTATTTATGTCAATATCTTAAACGCCACAAAAAAACTATTGTTATATTTTCTACTCGATATAGAATCGCAAAAGAGCTTATAGACGTCGCAGATCAATTCATTGATATCAAGGAGTATGCCGAAGAATTTCTACGGATATATCCGTTCTAATGCCAAAAATCCCCTTTCGGGGATCCGGCAATTCGTTGCAGTCTTACGACTGTGCTGGTATTAAAGCAAAATAGTGATAAAAAGTCAATCAATAATTAAGCTCGTCCCACGTTGTAAAACCCCTCGCTCCACGCTATGCTTGACTTATGGAAAATCCTGCCGAAACTCCGTTAGCGCAAGGCGTACAACAAACGCAGCAGCCTGCTCCGCCGGTGCAGCAAATCCAGCCTGAGGAAGTTCTCTTGACTTGGGAATCCGCAAATCGGCCGTTTAAGAAGCGCGACCGTGAGTACTACACCACGATCGCCGTTATTGTCTTTCTCCTCAGCATTATTTTGTTCTTTGCGGGCCAGTTCTTGCTGATTGCCGTGATCGTATCGTTTGCGTTTGTCAGCTACGCACTCGCCGCCGTTCCTCCTGAGAACACGAAACATATCATTACGACGTATGGGATCAGAATGGGGGAAAAATTATATACATGGGACATGCTTGGCCGATTTTGGTTTTCAACTGCGCTTGGTCAACGCGTTTTGCATGTTGAGTACTATCACCGGTTCATCGGAAATCTTTCACTTGTGTTGAGCGACGTCAAAGAAGAAGACGTGAAAAGCGCTCTGGAAAAATACCTTGTGTTCGAACGGCCTGTCCAAACATTTGCCGAGCGTGGCGCGCAGTGGCTTCAGCAAAAGTTCCCGCTGGATAAGGCCTAAATCCAGTTTTATGCCCGATTTCCCAGAGATTTGTGGTAAAATTGCGGTGTATTTGCCACTAATCATGCGCCCATAGCTCAGTTGGATAGAGCGTCAGATTGCGGATCTGAAGGTCAGAAGTTCGATTCTTCTTGGGCGCACAACATTGGAGAGGTCGCATAGTGGTCTAGTGCGGAGCTCTCGAAAAGCTCTGTATGCGCAAGTATACCGTGGGTTCGAATCCCACCCTCTCCGCAGGAAGTCTTGGTGCCCCAAAACCCCCACCACTATCATTATTGAAATAACACACAAAGAAAATGTACTATTATCTACTTTTTAACGGCGCAACAGCCTTTGGAGAGGGTGCGACAAGCAGAAGCGTATTCCGCTGCTGATTTTGTAGTTTAATAAAAGCCTGCACATCAGCAACTTGGCGGTAATACAGCAGGGTTATAAACACGGCAAAAAGCATAAAAAACACAGAAACCAACACGAGCGTGTTTTTGGTTAATCCTTGTTTCACACCTTTTTTCTTTGTCATATTGATCTCCTCTCTATCCATACTACTGAAGGAGGCTCGACGCTGTCAAATAGCATGAAGGGTCTTAACCCCTCCAAAAAAGCCCTCTGTTCCAATACGGTCAGAAGGCTTTTTGTTTTTTCATTTTATCGAGTCACACTAATCGTTGTAACTCCAAGTTCCGTACTAGGAGCTGTGACAGTAATACGGTTATCTGTACCACTTTTACTAATGGTATAACCAGTATCACCGTAGGTAGCACAGTCTGCTTTGAGAACTGGGTTACCAGCCAAAGCACCTGTCGGGTCACTCGGGAGTGCCGCCAAATACTGTGTAATAAGTGCATCACAGAATGCCGCGCCGGTACCGGCAGTACTAATCGCCGTTGCTGTTGCACCAATGTTTAATGGTGAAATGTTCCCTTTATTATCTGCGGCATATTGATGAACCGCATTCAAGAGAGCGTTCACATCACTCGCGCGTTTTGTGTTGTTCGCTTGCGAGAACTGACGAGCTGGGTTGATAGCAATCAAAACGATCGCAAGGAGTACCGCCAAAACTCCAATAACAACTAACAGTTCTATAAGGGTAAAACCACGTTGGGCGGTGATTTTTAGTTTTTTCATATACTTTTAGAGTACCGATAAAGAGACTCTCTTGTCAAGAGTCATATTAGGGGACGTTGCTCCCCAATCGAAGAATAAGGATCGTTCCCCCCAATACAATCCCCAGAAAAACAAAAAAGATCAATAAAATGAGCGGGGTGTGCTTTTTTGCCAGTTCATCTTCCTGCTGTTGTATCGTTCGAGCTGGTTGATGGATAGCAATCATCGTTTGCTGTTTTACCGTATCGAACTTTTTTATTATTTGTTTTGCCGTCTCAACATCAAAAGTATTAAAACCCATCATTGTCATCACATAGCCAGGAACAACCGCAAGGATCTGAAATCCAACCTGCTCAAACGCATCCCGTATGGATTCGTACAAATCTCGATTAATTGCGATTGCTTTTGATCCATTCTGGAAAGGATACGCACGAGTGAGCGTGCGTTCAAACGGAACTGATTCATAAAACACTTGGAACTCGCTTTCTTTTTGTTCGGAAGGCAACCCTGCAAAAAATTTTTCAAAGGCAATTGCTTCCGAGAAAATGAGGATAAGCGGTCCCCCTGTTATTGTATGTGTCCCAACAAAATTACGAATCAGGGTATTAAATTCTGGCTTTGAAACAACCTCGAAATTATGAACAATTGTTTCTGGAATATCTACCCAAAGAATCTGACCATTCCCCCTACAAAGACTCATGCGCTGGACCTCGATGTATAACACTGCCAAAGAAGGGAGTACATTGGGCATATTTAGTACACTTCCATCCAGGACTGTATTGTGTCCACATCATCGACCACCACAACAACCTGTATTTTCCGTAGGTAGTTATTCAAACGACCAGTAGAGGTGATTGTTTGGGTCCCCGATCCTGTCACTGTTATTGTTGCTGTCCCATCTCCCACTGTCAATGTTTCCCCAGTATAGGCGGGGTTACGCAAAAGCCGAAGTAACGCATTCTCAGTTCCAGCTTCAGCAATATCATAGGCCATAGTGCTTTGTTCAAAACTGCTCATTCCGGATGAGGTTATAACAATCAATGTTACAGAAGCAATCGTTATCATTACAGAAACAGCTACAAATATGAGCAAGATGACTAAGGCTTGTCCAGATTGGGATGAAGACAAAGATTTATGGGGAGGCATACTATCTCAATCCTACACTAGATGAATATTGACGGATTTCTGATGGTTGTGAGCTTGTTCCAACTCCCTGAACAGTAAAGGTCATGTGAAGTGTTGCTTTACCTGATGGACTTCCTACTTTGGTAAAGGAAAGGTCGGAAATGTGTGAATCAACGCTTGATAAAGATTCGGAAAATCCATCTAAAGCTAACAGGAGCTGACTATTCGAAAGTGTGTACGCATACGATACTCCGCCAATCACTAACGTTAATGTCGGGCTAGAACTTCCCACACTGTCGGGAGTCGTTACACTTGAAGCTCGATGAATATCGTATGCCAGTCTGGTTAAGAGATACCTGCCCTCCTGTTCTACAGTAGAAGTTGCTTGTGATGACTGTTGGACGTCAAGAGCGGAAAGAAAAACAGACATGAGGATCACTAAGAGAATAGAGATCAAACCCATGTAGAGCAAGAGTTCAACAAGAGAAAACCCTGCTTGTTGAACATTGTTGTTGAGTGTATGTTTCATTGTTTTCCCAATTCATCACGGCGAATAATTGATTGTGATATCTGAAAATATCGGGGTGATGCTTACATCAGATGTTGAAAAATAGGCTTTATAGCGAAAACATTGTCCTGGGTTTTCATACGCACCAGCCGTGATGAAAGGAATAGGATTAGTGTCTGCAGAAAAGAAAGTACTTCCTGAACCATCCGGACCGACGTAGGAAAATGATGCTCCTGTGCAACTTCCTGAAATGGCTGGGGAAACTGCAACTTGATATGTAATACTTGTCCCAGCAGGTTGTGTGGCGTGTACGCGGAACCGGTTAAATGCAACTGTGTAAACAGCATCAAAGGTACTCGATTCATACGTTCCTGCAGTTGCTACCCCACTTCCCGGATCGCCACTAATAATTTTTAGTTCTGAGGACGCGTCTCCAGTGATAATGTATGTAAAAACATCTTGGTCTGCTTCTAACACCGAAGCAAGTCCACGAATGCCGGAATCAATATCCAATCCTCCACAATACGCGGGTGTAGATTCTGTGGTAAGTCTCACTACTTGATACTCCTGTCCTCCCGTTCCAACGATAATTGCTTTGTTTCCAGAAACAGCGGTAACACCTGTTGGGTTCATCTCTCCTGTATTGTACGTACCCAATGTGGGACGATCACCAGTTTTTATTGATGTATCAATCACAAAAAATTCAGGCATTGTTGGTGAGTTGGTAGTTACGAGGTACGCCCGTGAACTATCGGCATTCATAAATACGTCTACCCCCGCACTTCCGGCAACACTTGCCTGTCCTATGATAGACATATTCGCTGGGTTGCTTACATCAACAATGTGCAGTTGTGTTGTATCTGAATCAGTAACCGCATACAAATAGTTTCCCCTCAACACCAGTTTTTTTCCGATTCCAGCTATTGATAGGGATCCTACTTGGCTTCGGGATCCATTTCTACTAGAAAGATCGAAACTGTAAAGAGTGTTTCCTGAAGTCATGAATCCTATTGATGCTCCAGTGGCGATACTTGTTCCTGAAGTTACGCCTGGAGCATTAAAGTTTCCTGCTTCGGTTGGCGATGATCCGCTGATATCAATGATCACAATTTCTTTGTTGTTATTGTCGGTAGCTAAATAGGCATAATTCGCATCTCCAAATGCCGCATTTGTTTTATATCCATCAAATGTATTCAGAATCGTGGCTATGGGAGGATTTGCATTTGTAAGCGTTACAGTCGCGTATGCGACACCCGAAGCATTGTCTCCAGTACCCGCAAAAACCTTACCTTCGATAGCATGAATCGCATTGGCTACTCCGCTTTTGGGAAGATTCACTGTAGGATTCATGGAGAGATTCGGAGCACACCAGTCACTTGATCCACCAGGTATTAACTGCAGTTCACCCCCGCTCACATTGGTGACAACCAGATTTGTTTTGCTTCCACCATTAAACTCAGCTTCTGTTGTTTCAAGATGCTTCAGATTATCCAAATGCCGAGTCAAATAAAACGTTGAATCTACAGTAGTAACTCTAGGAGTAGTCCAAGAAACAGTCACGATAATTTTTTTGGTAGAAGGATCTAACGTACCATTTGCGGCAATGGTATTGCTTGCATCACGGTAGACAGATGAAACATCAATTGAACGGGAAAAACCGGAAAATGTTTCTCCTCCACTGACCAAGTTCCACAATCCACCTGAAAACTCTGGATGGTATTGGCCATTCGTCGCTATCCCCGCCCAACTTCTTTCCCGAACCGAACGTACTGCCTCGGTGGCTTCACGCATGAAAGCTGTAGCCTGCAATCGCTGCATTTGCTGTGGTTTACCCTCGCGGGTTGCAACAATACCTGTAAGAAGCGCGGGTAAGACAAGTGACATTATCGCCAACGCGAGCAACACTTCAACAAGCATTTGACCACCTTGAGCATACCAGTGTTTCATTGCACTCCCGTCACAACGCCAAATGTATTAAAGGTTACCGAAATCGTTTCGCTGGTGTTTGGATTTATCAACACAATCGAATGGGCCTGAGAATCAAAACCAAGAACCGTCCCACTACCCTTGTTAAAAATGATGGCTGAATTAGGAAAAGATACGGGATCGAACTGGAGATTCCCACTAAGAGGGATCACTATATTTGTTGACTCCAAGGGTGAGTAACTTGCCCCATGGAAAAGTGTGTAGGAACTCGTTTCAAAATGAACCCCGTAAAGATCGGTCGTTTCCCGACCTTCCGTATCACCCAACATTGCTTTGAGTTGTTGCCCCCGAATATCGGCCAGAACAGTGTTCACAACACTTCTCATTTCAACACGTTCCCGTATTCCCAAAAGATTGGGGACAGCGATTGCGAGTAGACTTAAAAAAAGCGCTGTCGTAACAGCCAACTCAACGAGTGTAAATCCAACGTTTTGTAGAGAACTCATTGCAACACTCGCTTTCGTGATGAGTTGACAGTCTAGCGTCCCCCAACCTGACCAATAAGACCATAAATTGGGGCAATAATCGCCAACATCATGCCGCCTACGACAATACCAACAAACACTAACATAATGGGCTCCAAGAGAACTGTGATCGTCTGCAACCGATTAGAAACCTCATACTCCATGTACTCGGAGACATCTTGCATTGATTTGTCCAATGTCCCAGTTTTATCTCCAACCTCGATCAGCTTAATCATGATGGCTGGTACAACACGGTTCCCCTTTTTAAGTCCTTCAGATAATTTTCCTCCCGATATGATAATGTCCCTGGTTTGTGAAATGATCCGCGCAATATCCTTCCGAATGACGACGTCCTGAACAAGCGATAATGCCGCGGAAATCGGTAACCCGGAACTTAGAAGTAAGTACATGCTGTGTGAAAAACGGGTTAAGTCAATTTTGCGTACGAGGTCAGAAATAATGGGAAGTGAGAGTAATGGAGCAAGGATTAAGCCTCGATTTCGTCGGTAGATCAAAATAAAGAGGAGAACGAGTACTCCAAGGACAAGAAGAAGCGGCACAGTATTATGCAAAATAAGGTTTGATGCAATAATAAGTATTCGTGTAGGCAATGGCAGTTGTACTGATAATCGGGAAAAGACTGTTGAAATTTTCGGAATCACAACTATTAAAATCATAAGGAGTACCGCCATAAAAATAATCAAAATGAGTACGGGGTAGGTGAGTGCCGATTTTATTTTGTCAGTAAACTCCGCTTCTTTTTTTATGCTCTCTTTTAAATCCTTGAGGATTTGATTTAATGTCCCCGCTTCTTCTGAAGCTTTCACCAAACTCACCATCACCTTATCAAACACTCGTGGAAATTTGCTCATCGTACTATACACGCGCTCTCCTTCGTTCAGATCTGTGCGTAACTCTTGCAAGACAATCTTTGTGTTTCCCTTTGCATCCAATTCGAGTGAGTCAACCGCCTCTAAAATCGGAATACCTGCCGTTAACATTGTAGATAAATTGCTCATGAGGCCAATTTTTTCGTTTGTGGAAAGAAAAATGGCGTGTGTGTTCATACAAACTCCGTTTTTGTCACCCGCAAAACTTCTTCAAGGGTGGTAACACCTTTAGCAACCTTATCTAAACCATCATCCAGAATTGTCGTCATGCCCTCCTCAACGGCTGCCATAGTAATAAGGTCGGCGTCGGCTCGTTTGACGATGAGTTCGCGAATGCGTTTCGTCACTTCCAATACTTCAAATATACCTATCCTTCCCACATATCCAGAGCTACGACACGTCTTGCACCCCGGACCATGAAAAATTTGAACCTCTCCTTTTTCGTTTGCAACAAAATGACGTTTTACCATATCTTCTGGAAAATTCTTTAAGAGTTCTACTTCCGTAATCATCAGAGGCTCTTTACAAATATCGCAGATACGACGCAAAAGTCTTTGGGCAATAATGACACTGATTGTTGATGCCACAAGGAACGGCTCAACTTTCATATCAATGAGACGGGGGATTGTCGTTGCGGCATCATTGGTATGCAGTGTTGAAAACACTAAGTGTCCGGTTAAGGCTGCGTTCACGGCAATACCGGCAGTTTCACTATCACGGATTTCGCCCACAAAAATAATATTGGGATCTTGACGAAGGATAGAGCGTAAACCATTGGCAAATGTGAGATTGGTTTTGACATTCACCTGAATCTGGTTTGCCCCTTTAATACGATACTCAACGGGGTCTTCGATAGTGGTGACATTACTCCCTCGTTCATTTAAGGTTTTCAGCATGGCATAGATGGAAGTTGTTTTCCCAGATCCCGTAGGGCCCGTGGACAAGAGCATACCAAAAGAGTGGGTATACGCACGGGTAACTTTTGCCAAATCCTTTTCATCCATCCCAAGATCAGTAAGAGAAAACTGCCGAGACCGAGAAGATAAAAGACGTAACACGGCTTTTTCTCCATCGGCGATTGGAACAATAGACACACGAATATCCAACGTTTCTTCTTCCATGTGTTGTTGCATTTTTCCATCCTGTGCACTCAAGTGTTCATCGGTGCGCAAACTTGATAACACCTTAATGCGAGTCATAATTCTGTCGTGCAGATCACGACTCATAGTCAGGACATCCCGAAGAACTCCATCGATGCGAAAACGCACAATCGCGTCTTTTTCTTGGGGTTCGATGTGAATGTCCGAGGCTTTGTCGTCGTATGAAAAACGGATAAGAGTATCAACAATTTTTGTAACCGGTAAATCTTGAGTTTCGAAACGACCCGTGTCTTCCTTGAGAAGAAGATCCACGGTCTTTTGAATATCTTTTTTGTAAAACTGCATGGCATTTTCAATATCTCTGAAAGACGCGTAGTAAAGGATTATTTTTTGTCCAGTTTTACGGGCGAGTAGCTCAAGAACTTCAGAACTTGGCATGTCATCCACAGCGATATGAAGATTCCCATCAGCCTGAGAAAAGGCAACCATTTTGTATTTTCTCGCCAATCTCGGCGGCACCTCATTAATCACTTCTTCTGGAATTTGCAATTTCGCAAGCGCGATATATGGGATATTGAGGGAAGAAGCCACAAGATTTCCGAATACCTCACTGTTCACCAACCCCTTTTCAATCAAAGCCTCTGGTAATGAATGCCCGACGGTCTTGGCAAAGGCACTAACCTCGAGCAGTTGTTGTTCGGAAACAAGGTTAGCAGAAAGAACTAAGGATTTTATTTGTTCATCTGAAAGCATACATCATTCATCATATACTATGACGCTTGTCTGAATCCACGCAAAAAGTTGGTTCCTTTTATAGACCTTCATCGCCCAAGACCAATGTGGACAGGTGGGTCTGTTCCTTGGTACAGTGTGGTCATGCCCAGTAAAAAATTCAAAAGTATCTTTCTCAAACTGTTCCTTCCGATTCTTCTCGTTATCGCGCTTGCCATTCCTGGGATTAAAGACCTCACTCTTCCTGGATATTTCTCATCGCATGACGGCGTTGGCCACCTTATCCGCATGGATGAGTTTTACCAAGCGTTTCAAGACGGGCAGTTCCCCGTCCGTTGGTCAAAACGCCTCTACTCGGGATATGGATATCCATTTTTTAACTTTAACTATCCTTCCGTGTATTACTTTGGCGTTCCCATCATGATGGCAGGATTTTCGGCAACCACCGCCATGAAAGCTGAGCTTGCTTTTACATTTATCCTTTCGGGCATCATCATGTTTGTGTATCTCCGGAGACACGTGCCGTTTCCCTTCGCACTCTTAGGATCTGTGTTGTACATGTACGCCCCGTACCGCCTCCTTAATATCTACGTTAAAGGGTCCGTGGCAGAGTCCGCGGCATTCATTTTCACCCCGCTTATTCTGTGGGGCGTTGAGGCGATCACGCAGAAAAAGAAGTACACCATTCTTCTTACAAGTCTTGTTATTTTTGCCCTTGGTATTTCACACAACATATCGGCGCTCATCCTCTTTGCTTTCTTTTTTGGATATAGTTTTTTGCAATCCATATATAAAAAATCGTTGTGGCCAACAATTCACGCGAGCATCTCTTTTGTTCTCGGACTTATGATGGCGAGTTTCTTCCTCGTTCCCGCGTTAACCGAAAAAAGTATTACGTTTTTAGATCAAACAATCGCGCGTGATTATCCGGATCATTTTGTGTACGCGGTACAACTTATTCAAAGCGGATGGGGATTTGGAGGATCGGTAAAAGGCCACAACGATGGACTTTCTTTTAATCTTGGCTGGGTACATCTTGGGCTCACCATTGTCGCGGGCATCACCGTGTTCATTCTCAAGAAAAAAAACAAACACTCTTTTCCGCTTCCTTTCCTTTTTTCATGGATCGCGCTGTTTGCGGCTCTTTTCTTTATGTTTCCAATATCCAAACCGTTGTGGGACCGTATCCCGCTTTTACCCTTTGTCCAGTTCCCATGGCGGTTCCTCATGATCACTGTTTCTTCGCTGAGTATTCTTTCAAGTTTCGGCTTGTACTACATATCAAAAAAGATGAACTGGAAACCTTTTGTGACGTGGCTCGTTGTGATTATTTCTATCGTTTTCGTGTTTGCCATCGCCAAAGACGAGTGGCATGTCAATCAGGTTGTGTTTGAAGAAAAGTTTACAGGTGATGCGATTGAGGGGACGACCACGTGGGCCGATGAACAGGCAACACAATGGCTTGTACCAAAACCACAAGGTCTTCCAGTACAAAAAGTTGAGTCGCGCGCGCCAAAGACAAAGATTCACGTTACATCCTGGAAAACGCAAGAACATCAGTATTCTGCTTATGCGCCTCAGGCCACAACGCTTGTCGAGCACACTATGTACTATCCTGGCTGGAGGGTTTGGGTCAATGGAACAGAGGTGGATGTGAACTACAAAGACACTACAAACTCCGGTATGCTTGTGTTCCCCATTCCTAAAGGACAAAATCTCATTGTGTCGAAGATGACCGAAACACCGCAAAGAATGGCTGTTGATGTGCTTTCTGCTGCAACATTTCTTGGTGTTCTTCTTGCTCTTTTTTGGCAAATGAGAAAAGGCTAAATAAAGGAGGAGGTGCTGGTTCGTGGACAACGGGAGTAACTGGACTACTCACAATTTTCATCGCGCTTATTTCCTTCAAGTATGGAAGTAAGGACATTACAAGGTCTGATGTCATTATATTTATTGCGGCTTTGCTCGCGATTATTCCGTGGTTGTTAACAAACGATCCAACCCTATCCATTATTATTCTCACAACGGTTGACGTACTTGCATTTATTCCAACAATACGAAAAACAATAAAAGCTCCGGAGAGTGAAACGTTCGTGAGTTATGTTTTACACGCGCTACGACACGGTTTATCTATTACTGCTTTGGGACAATACAACATTGCCACATATCTGTATCCATTAGCGCTTGCTATCATGAACGTCATTATTATGTTGATTATTTTGAAGTCTCGACATGTGAAGTCGAAATTATCTTCTCCATCTCACTAGCAGAGTTCGCCGTCATTAACTTTGCCCGCAACTCACTTGCGCCATCCCATCCTTTTACGTATGCCTTCACAAACTTGCGCATAATCGCGAAGTGTTTTGTACTGCCCCACGTTTTTTCCCATAGCCGCGCGTGTTCTATCAACATATGCAGGCGTTCGTCTTTTGTTGGCTGATGGTTAGAAAAACACCACAGGTTCTCAAAGATTCCGCGGCCGATCATCACGCCGTCAACACCATATATCAGCGCCTTTTCTTCTGCATCATGTTTGTCCCGCACGTCACCGTTGCCGATAATCATTGTTTTGAGTTTCATCTGATCCCGCAGCTTCACCACTTTCCCAATCTCATCCCAGTGCGCCGGCACCATAGATTGTTCCTTTGCTGTTCTTCCATGTACGGTAAGCGCGCCAAGGTTTTGGGAAAGGAGCCACCCGCACCAATCCTCTGTTGCAATGGTGTTTAGACCAATCCGCGTTTTTACACTCACAGGTAACTTTCTGGCTCCGCGCCGTGTTGCATCAATAATTTCTGCCGCCAACGTGCGGTTGTTGATAAGTGCAATACAGCTCCCGCTTTTAATCACGTCTTTTTCTGGACATCCCATGTTGATATCAATGCCGTCAAATCCCATCTCTACGAGTTCTTTCGCGGTTGTGTAGTAATGCTCGGGCGTGTTTCCCCAGATTTGCGCAACAATCGGATGTTCGCCTTTTGTGTACTGCAAGCGATGAATTACTTTTTCCCTTCCTTTGGACTGCAAACCATCAACATTGCAAAACTCCGTGAAAAACACATCCGGCTTGCCTGCGCGCGTGACAATCTGCCGGAACACGGTATCCGTTACCTCCTCCATGGGGGCAAGAATTGTGAATGGTTTAGGAAGTATCTGCCACATGGTCATCCGCCCATTTTACCGTATGGATGAACAGAACCCTATTAGCGAAGTTTCTTGGACAACCAAATACCTCGATATTTGTATTTGCGTTTGCGTAAAAATTGCACAATAGCGATATATTCAAAAATTGAGTCTGCGTCACAAAACATACCAATGCGCAAAAGTTGAAAAGCGCCTTGTTCCACACAAAGTGCCTCAACTTCTTCAAGCATATGCGTCCCTACTCCATTTTTTCTTACTTCTGAATCAACATGAAATTTTTCGAGCAATGCAATCTTTTCAAGAATGAAGATGATCACAGATCCAACAATTTTTCCATGTAACTCCGCACTCAGACGAATATGTCCTGGAGAAACCACGCGTTTGTACTCAATACTGTCTTTTTCAAACATAGGCTTGAATTATATGACTGAATAGGAAAAAGGAAAGCCTGGTATAATTGGGCTGTTCGCTCCCATAGGCTAACGGATAGACCACAAGGTTCCGAACCTTGAGGTAGTGGTTCGATTCCACTTGGGAGCACAGGTGTTCGATCATTTCTTTTTTTCGTCTCCAGGGAACCCGATACCCTGAGTTCCTCAAAAAGAAATCATCTCACCTAGAGAATAATACATCTATGAAAACTGAACATTCGGCTGGCGGAATCGTCTTTAAAACCCAAGGCGGTAAAACATTGTGGTTGATCGCAAAGCACTCTGGCTATCACAAATGGGCATTTCCAAAAGGCTTGATTGACCCGGGGGAGGATGCTCAAACAACGGCAATCCGTGAGGTGCGTGAAGAAACCGGCATCACCGCAAACATCATCACGCTAATTCAAGAAAAAGAATCATATTTTTATACATTCAACGGTGAAAAAATTTCTAAAACCGTCCAGTACTATGTGATGGAGTACGTGTCCGGCAATATTGCCGACCACGATTGGGAAATGGAAGACGTGAAGTGGGCCGATGAACACGAAGTGAAATCACTTTTGGGATTTGAAGCAGCAAAAAAAACATTTGACCGTGCGTTAGCACTCAAGAAATAAATATTCACGATTGATGCGTGTCGAGATAGTCCTGTAGGATTGCCGCAGCGGCGTAGTGATCAATCGGCTTTTGTCTTTTTTGTTTTGACATTGCGCTACTTGCAAGTTTCTCATGCGTTTCTCTGCTGGTGAGCGTTTCGTCAACTTCAATATACTTGGCGCCGGTCTTTGCACACACCTCATGCGTAAAACGTCGGGCATCTTCAGCCATTTTTCCCTCAGAAATACCAATCACCACTGCCTCAATACATTCTGACCGCACTAACTTCACAACTTCATCCAAAGCGGTAGACCGCTCATACACCGCGAACGGTTCGGCGAGCCACTCGTGGTTGAGCGCAACACCAACACGTTTTGTTCCATAATCAATCGCTAAAAGTTTCATTGTATGTCTTCCAGTTGGGCAAACACGATACCGCGCCGCAGTACCGTTCCCGGCGGTGTACATGTAACAAGCTTCAGCTCCCGGACATCATATCTTTGCTGAAGAATGTACGTATCTTCAGGTTTCACTTCCATTTTGTTCGTTACACGGTAGGTATACGTAATACCGTCGTACCGGACAGTGATTGTATCACCCTTCTTTAAGTCCATAATTTTTGTAAAAATTGAAACGTACCGCCGTGGGTTGTTGAGCGAGGGATTATAAAACAATGGCGAAACGGAGTGTCCAAAAATCACCGGCGACCCCAGTTCACCAGGATTAGCAGTACCAGGATATTGAATCAAGTTTTTATCAAGAGCAAGCCCGCCTACCTTCACTTTTGCCTGCTGAATACGCAGAGCGGGAATGTCAATTTCATACGTGATTGCTTCTTCCGGCCGAACTTCCGGAATTTCCTGCGTTGGGAACCATTGTGAAAGGTTTGTGTAGTCCAACTCTTCCGTTAAAATTTTTGGCTCGCGCGGAATTCTTTCATCACCCAATGCGCGGACAGGCAACACCTGTTGAATGTACGAACCAGTTTCATCAAATGAAGTATCCGCAACCGGCGAAAGAAGCGCTTGTTTTTGCAGTGATGGAGAAACGAAGAGTTGATACGAAATAATCGGCCACAACACGTTTGCAATCAGCATACTCCCCAGTGTTACTAAAACCGCGGGAATGATGTGGACAAACCTCCGGCTTTTTGTTTGATGGTACGGCGCAGGAACACTGTTCCGCTGTACGGAAACCCGACTCGCTTTCTTGTACACGATTTTTTGCATAGGAATAGTATTGTACCGCGCATTACTCTAACGTTGTCTGCATTGTTACGCGTTTCGTATCTTTTGGAACCACGCCAAAAACAGTTTTTGCGATGCCTGGTAAAACAACAACACGCGCGTCTTGTACCTCTTTCATGTCTTTGAGTATGTTCACGCTCTGCAAAAGTGTTCTACCCATAATGTTTGAGATCGCGGAAGATTTATCAAACGCCGGAATTGTTTCTGACACGAGTGAAACTTTCAGCTGATATGCTTCCTTGTCACGCTCGAGCGATTGTACAGTTAACTGCGTTTTTTCCTGTCGTAACACTGCGCCATCGAGCAAGAGATCTTGAAGCTGCCGTTGCGCGATCGGAAGGAGGTCGGCGGTGGTATATGACACGCCTTTTGCCGTAAGCGTCATCGAAACATTTACCAGTTTTGCTTCGTCACCCGCTTTTGCGCTAAACTGCTGGCTTTTGACTTCAAACTCATCCGCCGGAATGATGTGTATGTCACCAATTTCCCCCTGGACGAGCGCGTCTTTTGCTTTTTTCTTAAGATCTTCTGTTAATAGGCTGGAAAGAGAGTCTATGTCTGCTTTTGAAACCGCCTGAATTTCTCTGCTCGTTCCACCTGAAAAAGCATCGGCATTAGACGCAACATACGTTTTTTTGTCAAAGTTCGCTACAGAAAACTCCGTTTTTGCTGGGAGATTAGAGTCTGCGCCGATTTTTGCGGCAGTCACTGTTACATCAGCCTGACCCAACTGAGAGTTGAGCGCGGAAGAGCCGGAAGAACTTGCAATGATCACTTCTCCATCAAGCGTAAACTTAAAGCCGTTGGCCGCAGTAATTGTTGTTCCCGCAGGAAACTTTTTCTCGCTCCCCGTTGCGTTATATATCGTTACTTTTCCTTTTGCCTTGTCGCCAACAATATTCGTTCCCGTTGTCGCACCTTCCATCGCGCCCGATACTTCTTTTTCTATAACTGTCGCTTTTACCACATTTGCTTCGGGGTTAGACTGCGCTGCGGTGGGATCCAACGTAATATCAATGTCTTTTGAAATGGGTGATGTGTTAAGCACAACGGTGAACGCTGTCGTCATTGTTTTTGAAAGCGCGAACGCGCCGCCGCCAACTCCCAGGAGAAGAACAACGAGTACGATACCAATCATTAGTCCCGTCTGGCCGCCGGAAAGTGACGGTAGTTGAATAGAAATTTTTGGCAGAGATATTTTAGGCAGACGCACTGCACTAAACATTGCCCCCAATGAGGGGAGGGTGAACGCGCGTTTTTGTATTTGCGATAGAGGCTGCAATTCTACGCGTTCCTGTTCCATACCAGAAACATTCGAAGTATCTTCTTCTGTTACATACCCGCGGATTTTTATTTCTTCCCGCGGTTGTTCTTGTTCCACACCCGTAGCGCTCCCAACATCATGAAATCCAAACTCTTCCGCGGAACTCATTGTTATTGGTGATTTTTGTGGAGGTACAACGACATCCGGCACAACTTCTTCAACAACCATTCTTTTCCCACGCTTTGCAGGCAATGGTTCTTCCTCGTGCACGTTTCCCACCGCAACTCCCGATTGAACAAGCGACTCCGCTTCACCGCGCTGAATATATCCAAGCGACACCGCGACTTCTGTCCCTCCATAAACACACACCGCCCGAATCACCGTATGTGGGGGGAGCACATCAATTTTTGGAACATGGAGAAACTTCACAGCCTTTTGCCATTCCTGCGTGAGCAACGTTTGTTTTTCCCGCTCCAACTCCTCCGCTTTCATGCGGACGCTGTACACAATCATGCGCGATGGTAATGTGGTACCGGAAAACCTCGTTAATCCCTCGATAACATCGGCAACACTACTTCCACTCCGACCAACCTGTTCTGTCCGAATCACTTTGCCCGCTTTCACGAGCGTAACAATGATGTGCTCACTTGTGTACTGCAGAAGAATCGAGCTGATCGGTCCGCCTTCTTCAGCTTGCAGATAATGGAGCAACGCTTCTGTTGTTACAACAAATCCTAAGGGGTGAAGCTCAAGTTGTTCTTTGAGAAGTTTGAGAACGGGTTTGCGGTCAACAACGATAGTCTGCCCCCGCACCCAAGATTCCTGAAGTCCAAACACAATATCGTGCACGTTGTCGGCGTCTTGGCCAAGTTCTCCAAGCGCAACGTCCGCAGCCTCGGCGGCATCTGTGGGAGACGTATCTTTCCACTCAATTGGACTACTTGTCTTGAGGAACTCAATGGTATTATTCTCAATCTTCCACAACCCAGCAGTGATCGTTTCTTCTCCAATATCCAGGGAAAGAAACACCCGCTGATCTGTGGTTTTTTTCGCACCAGGAAAAAGATGTGGCAGACCCATACCCCTATTTAATCAAGAAAGAGGAGCTTAGGCAAACTGCACATAGATTCTCCGAATCCCTGAGCCAACTGATTCCTCTTTTGTGATTTTTATTGGGCCAATTTCACCGGTATGCGCAACGTGCGGGCCGCCGCACAACTCTTTAGAAAACCAGCCTTTTTTAAGATCTTTGCCGATCGTATACATGGAAACGGTATCGGCGTATTTTTCTTTGAAAAATGCCATCGCCCCCTGCTTGAGCGCCTCGTCTTTGGACACCATTTCTTGCGTTACGGGAAGATCTTCTTTGATTTTTTCATTGATCATATCTTCAACTTTCTTTTTTTGTTCTTCTGTGAGCGCTGTGGGATGCGAAAAATCAAACCGCAGTCGTTCACCCGTAATGTTTGAGCCCTGCTGAGAAACGTGTTCACCGAGTACTTTGCGCAGCGCGGCGTGCAGAAGGTGCGTTGCAGTGTGGTACTTCGTTACGTTTTCTGAGTGATCCGCAAGTCCCCCTTTAAACATACCCTTGGATGCCGTGCGTGATTTTTCCTGATGGTACGCTTTTTCTTTATTAAAACTTGTAAAAGCATATTTTGGTAATAAACCAACTTCTTCTATTAATGGGAGAGTTGCTGTACTAGGTATTCCATACGTACTTTGATAATGAAATAAAACTGGACCAGCGTATGTTGAAGCAAGGGAAATTGGTGAAAATTTTTCTTTTAATTTTATTAATTCTATTTTTATTTTCTCAACATTTTTAAAAACAGTACCATATATTCTTAATTCATTGATTATGATGCCTAGAATATTTTCTTGATCCCATGAGGCACTATAAACATTTTTGTAAACTTTTTTATAATGAGAAATTGCCTCCTTCCAGTACAATTCGTGGTCTAATTTAAGGATAGATAACTGATCATCAGCTCTTCTAATTAATCTACGCACCACATATTCTCTTTCGTTTTTCCCTGGTTTTATGCCCTCACCCATAAGAAATATTACAGCCCTTGAGTGGTCTAAAAATATTCTTACTCTAGATTCCCTTGTATTAGTCAATTTTGTATACTCTGGATTGGTCTGATCTATTATTACTTTATTTATTCCGTCGAGTAATTTATTTCTTAAATCACTAAAAAATTCTGTTTTGAATATATCTGGTTCATCATGTACTGCAGCTAAAATTCTTTCCAAGCCACCGCCAAAATCAACATTTTTTTGTGGAAGTTCAGTAAACGAACCATCGGCTTGTTTTTGATACTGCATAAACACGCTGTTGCCGATTTCCAAAAACCGGCCGCAGTCGCAGTTTACGTGGCATGGCTGATTTTTGTATGGCGAGGACTCATGCAAACCCAGTTCTGCACCAAAATCATAGAACACTTCGCTATCCGGTCCACCAGGCTCACCCGTAGGCATTGCAGAGGGAACGCCCGACCGCGACCACCAGTTTTTCTTTTCATCGTAGTAAAAAATGCGGCCGTTTTGCATCCCGTCGCGCTCAGAAAAATCAACATCCTGCGCCTGCATACCAACATCGGAAAAAAGCGTTTTCCAAATCTTCACCGACTCGGTATCGCGTGGAACTGCATCGTTTCCACGGAATACCGTTACAAATAATTTCTTTGGGTCGAGTTCAAGCGTTTGCGTTAAAAACTCAAAACACCATTGGAGTTGCTCTTTTTTAAAGTAGTCGCCGAGCGACCAATTTCCAAGCATCTCAAAAAATGTGGTGTGCCGATTGTCCCCAACTTCCTCAATATCCCCCGACCGGAAACTTTTTTGCGAGTTTACTAAGCGTTTCCCTTCAGGATGGGGCTGACCCAAAAGATATGGAACGAGCGGCTGCATACCAAAACCTGTAAACAGCGTGGTGGGATCGTTTTCCGGAACAAGCGGGGCTGAAGGGAGTTCTGCGTGCCCGCGAACAAAGAAAAATGCAATGTACTGTGTGCGAAGGTCGTTGGGAGTCATACAGAAGATTATACCAGAGGAAAGTTATGCTTTCTTGAAATACCGCTTTTTCACCTGCTGAGACTGCTGCCTTGTCCCACCGATCATGAAAGGCTTTGATTTTTTCTCTCCACTTTCCAGAGAGTCCGCGACATAATCAACAATCTCGCCAACGGCTTGGAAAAACGGCTTCTTCGATTTCTCGAGTATGTGGCCCTCTTGTTCAAGTTCTGCTTCAATTGTAGGCTTGATCGTTTCCCATTTTTGTTTTAGCTTATGCAATGTTTTCTCGCCTTTTTTTGTGCCGAACAAAAACATCCCGACCATGCCGGTTAACGCACCAAGAACGATTCCCGCGGTAAAACCCCCGGAGTTCTTTTCCTGCGTTTGCATATCATTCTTCATTCATACTCCTGTGGAGATACTGCACGAATGTTTCAAATACTTTGAGCCCGCTTTTAATGCCTGTAACAAATCCGCCCATGTTTGAAAATGGCACAAGCGCCCGGAGCGCGGTGTTTTGTGTAACATCCATAATCGTATTTATTCTCTTTAATGTCGCGCGTACATCGCGGAGCGTTAAAAATGCCTGTACTCCAAGAATAACTAAGAAAATTGCGAGCACCGAGCTAACAATAGTGAGTGTAAGAACAAGTGGATCCATATATTTCCTTTCTTTTCATTGTACAACACTGATCGAACGCCGGACAATCGTACTTTTTCCTTTTCTATTTTCGGCACGCACCGTTATTGTTTGGTCTCCAGTTGAAAGTTCAAGCGATGTTTGAAACTCACCATCTTGATTTAACGAAATTTGCGCATCGTTTATTGTTATAACAACATCGGTATCCGTTCTCCCCTTCACAAATACCGGACTTTTTGTTGATGTGTTGTCCGAAGGGCTACTGACTACTACAATGGGCAGTCGTTGAAGCGAGATCAATTGAAAGATGAGAAACACGCCCGCAACACAAGTTACAATAAGTGCTCCAAGCGTTTTTGGTGAAAACCATCTCCACACAGACCGTTTGAGCGGATACAACACACCATCAGGAACAAGTTTTTGCTGAGGCTGCACGCCAAAATCGCGGCGGTAGATCGCTAATACATGCTCCGGATCCAATCCAAGCTCCAACGCGTACGTGCGGATAAATCCTTTTACAAACGGGCCTTGCGGGAGCGCAGAAAAATCATCCGATTCAATCGAAGATAAAAACTCTACATGAATCTTGGTGCGTTTCGCAATGTCTTCCAACGTTTTGTGCTGGAGCTTCCGCTCGTCTTGAAAAAGGCGTCCAACCGACTTCATCTCTGTCATGAGGTTTGTTCTTTACTCGCCAAATAGTCCTGCGCGGCTTTCATGTTTACATCGCGCGGCTTACTTCCTTCCGGCGGGCTGACAATGCCGTGTTCAAAAAGCTGGTCAATAATGCGGGCCGCGCGCGAGTATCCAACCGATAATCTTCTTTGCAAGACTGAGGCGGATGCGCGGTCATACTCCATGACAATGCGAACTGCTTCATCAATCAGTGGGTCGGTTTCAT
The DNA here is from genome assembly GCA_001002285.1 of Microgenomates group bacterium GW2011_GWC1_46_15. Lineage (GTDB taxonomy): Bacteria > Patescibacteriota > Microgenomatia > UBA1400 > UBA12028 > UBA12028. The sequence goes on along the minus strand of LCLX01000001.1, from coordinate 117,951 downwards.
CTGAACCATTGCCCGCTGTTCCACCACGCGCCCCGACTTTATTGGAAATAAACTTGGTTGTAATTTCTTCCTGATACTGCGGCTGCAACCCGTTTTTCTTGATGAAATCAATGAGCGCGCGCACTTCTTTGTCGGTAATATACGTACCTTGGATACGGCTCGGTTTCGCTTGATCGGGAGGAGTATACAGCATGTCTCCACGGCCCAGTAGTTTTTCCGCACCTGGACTGTCCAAAATAACACGCGAGTCTGTCATTGAGGTAACGTTGAATGCCATACGCGCAGGAATGTTTGCTTTGATAAGACCGGTAATAACATCAACCGAAGGGCGCTGCGTCGCGAGGACTAAGTGGATGCCAGTGGCACGCGCCATTTGTGCAATGCGCGTTACGGCTTCTTCAACATCGGCCGGGTTAAACAACATAATATCCGCCAGCTCATCAATAATAATGACGATGTACGGAAGCGCCTGGAATCCGGATAGCTCATTAAATGCTTCAAGATTGCGAACGCCAACCTCGGCAAACGTTTTGTACCGGCGATCCATTTCATTCATGGCCCATTTGAGCGCCGAAACAACTTTTTTTGGCTCCACGATAACCGGAGTCAAAAGATGCGGAATATCGTTGTACTGCGTCAACTCAACACGTTTTGGATCAACAAGAATAAACTTCACTTCGTTTGGTGACGCGCGGAATAGGATTGATGAAATAAACGCGTTCACAGCAACCGATTTACCCGAACCCGTAGCGCCGGCGATAAGCAAGTGCGGCATCTTCGCGATGTCAGTAACAACCGCCTCGCCGGAAACATTGAGCCCCAACGGAACGCACAACTTTGATTTTGCCTTCTTCATTGCATCGCTCGTGAGCATCGCGCGCATTGTGACAAGTTCAGGTGAGCGGTTTGGAATTTCGATGCCAACATACCCGCGGCCAGGAATTGGCGCTTCGATACGGATTTGGCCCGTTGGAGCGGCCAAAGCAAGTGCCAAGTCGTTGGACAACGACGTAATTTTGGACAACTTTGTGCCTAACGCGATTTCCAGTGCGTACTGCGTAACCGCCGGACCAAGGTTTACCTCGCGCACTTTTGAGCGGATACCAAACGAGTCCAGCGTTTTTTCAATAATCTCGGCGCTCCCTTTTACATCACCGCGGTCGGCTTGGCCACCAGACCGCTGATCTAACATACTCAGCGGGGGAAGCTGCCACACCATTTGTTCGCCAGGAACATTGAGAAGCGTTTTTTCAGGAAGCCCAGATTCATCAGACAGAATAGGCCGTTTGTGATAAATTTCCATTTCTCTTTTTTCATCTTTTTGCTGTTGGGTAAGGCCACCAAGGCCAGTTTTTTGCGCAAGCGCGGCATCCGCTGCTTTTTGTGCCTGATTACCACCCCGGATCTTAAAGTCACCAGAAATCATATTTGGGAGAGCAATTTTTGAAAAACCTTTTTCCGGCCTCACTCCACCCTTTTGCACTTCAATAAATGAGCGGAAAAAGCGGAAAATATCGCCAATTGACGTATCACTCATGAGTAAAAGTGATGCAACAAATATCGTGATGAACAACATGTTTGTACCGACTGGCAGAATAAGGACACTTAGGTTTCTGTACATATCCACGCCGAGTGTTCCTGTTTTCCCAAGTACCGCAATAGAAAGCGTCAACAATATACTCCCGAGTAACACCTGTGGTTTGGCAAACGACCACCGTACGCCGGTGAGCACAAGACCCATAGAGATAAAAAGAAATGGCACAAAAAGCGCGACCGGACCGAGCATATGCCGGAGAAAGTCATTCATTCCCTGCAGAATTTCACCCTGGCCAGAGAATGAGGCCGCGACAAGCCCAGCACACGCAAACAGTGTAAGTGCGCCCAACGAGTGGAGCGTTTCCGCCCGTAGTTTTACCTTGAAAAGTGCCCGTTTTCTTCCTCGACGTGCCATACGTTTTATCCTAGCACAAGGGGGGAAGGGGTGGAAGGCTACCAGGTAAGTTCGGGACTTCCCGTTAATGTTGTTTTTTATTTGACAGAACAGGTTTTTTTAATACCAATTGTTAGATTGTGAAGTGCTGGTATATGGGTAGTCCCGATCTCTGCTCTTTTTGATTCAGTTTGAACTATATATAATACAGTACTCAAAAACGGTCTTCCATCTTTGTCCTATCTATCAATCTTTCATATAGGGTAGGGGAAGTCCCGATCTTTCGTTATACCTCGTAAAACACCGGTAAAATGAGCGGCGTTCGGCCGATCAATGCGTCCATCCGCTTTGTCAACCGTTTTTCAATCGTCCGCTTGAGCTCGATTTCATCGAGGCGCTTGCCCTCTTTTGTCAAAATCTCGGTTGTTTCCTCCTTGATCGCGCGGACCATCTCGTCGGCTTTCTTCATGAACACAAAGCCTCGACTGACCACGGCGATGCGTTTGAGGTCCCACACGCCATCACTCATGGGGATAATGACGACAACCATTCCTTCTTCGGCCATAAGTTTGCGGTCAGAGAGAACAACGTTCCCAACGTCGCCAATTCCTAGCCCATCAACCATGAGGTCTTTGAGTGGAACTTCCTCGCCCTGTGAGGCTTGACCCTTCGACATCACAACAGTTTGCTCTGTCTTTGGGAGCAGAACTTGCCGGCCATCGTATCCTAACCTCATCGCCATTTGGCGGAACTGGACACGGTGGCGATCGGTGCCGCCAATTGGTATCAAGTACTTTGGTTTCACCAATGAAATGAGCAGCTGCTGTTCAACAACTCCCGCGTGTCCGGAAACGTGCAAGTCGTCATCAATGTCGGAGTACGACACATCAATGTTGTTGCGCGACAACTCGTCAATTGTTTCGTACACGTTCGGCCCATTGCCGGGAATTGGTTCTGTGCTAAACACAACTTTGTCGTTCTTGCCAATGGTAATAAGTGGGTGTTCCCCGTACACCGCGCGCACAAGCGAGGACCCTGGCTGGCCCTGGCTTCCGGCAATGATAATCAGCAGTTGATTATCTTTGTATTCGTCCATGTGTTTTTTCTGCACAAGTGTTCCTTTTGGAATGTTCAACATACCAAGTTGCTGGGCGACTTCTGCGTTTTGCTCAATGGACCGGCCAACCAACACAACTTTTCTATTGTGGTTCACCGCAACGTCCACTGCCTGCTGGGCGCGATGAATGTTTGAGCTCATCAACGTAATCAGCATCTTGCCTTTGCAGTCACGTATCTCGCGTTCCAGTGCATCAAGAATAATGGTTTCGGAAGGCGACCATCCTTGGCGATCAACGCGCAGACAGTCAACGAGCGCGCACAATACACCAGCGTTTCCAATCGTCGCGATTTTGGAGAAATCCGGGCGGATGCCATCGACAGGGTTCATGTCCAGTTTAAAGTCCGAACCGTGATACACAGAACCTTCCGGCGTGTGAATCACGAGGTGGCGCGTGTCCGGCACCGAGTGCGTCATCCGAATCGTTTCAACCGCAAAGTACTTGCCAAACTTCATCGGCCGGGTTTCGTCGTACTCAAGCACTTCTTTTTCGATTCCGTGGTCGGCCATGCGGGCTTTCGCAAACGCCGCGGTGAGCGGAGATCCAAAGATCGGGAACTCTGCATCGAGCATGGGTAAAATGTACGGCAGAGCCGCGATGTGATCATCGTGCCCGTGCGACAAACACAGCGCGATAATTTTCGCCCCCTCTTTTAAGCGCTTTTGAATATACGACACGTCCGGGATAAGCACATCAACTCCGAGCATGTATTTTTCGGGAAATCCGATACCGCAGTCCACGATGAGTATTTCATTGTCATACTCATACACGAACATATTGCGTGTGACGTTTCCCATTCCGCCAAGCGGAATAATTTTTAATGCATTCATATTTTTCCTTTCACGTTTCAGCCGTGCTGCATATGCGCGGCTAAAATAACGTTTCTATAATAGTTTCTTCTACAAGAATATCTTGCGCGTGTTCTTTAATATATTTGAGAATTGCTGGTACGCGCAAAAAATCTTTCTCAAACATGTCCATCACTTTTCCTTGCCGTAACGCTGCCGCCGGATGATAAAACGGCAAAACAAACCGCGTTTTTCCTTTGAACTTTACTTTATGTAATCGCCCGTGAATCATGCTGATTTTGACATCGGGAATAAACTTTCCCATACTGAATCGGCCTAGCGTGATGATGAGTTTTGGATCAATAATCTCGATTTCTTTATCGAGGTACGGCGCGAACGCGGCAATTTCTTCCGGCAGTGGATCGCGGTTCTCCGGCGGACGGCACTTCACGACGTTGCTGATGTACACATCCTCACGTTTGATGTTTATTTTTTGAAGCTGGCGGTCAACGAGTTTTCCGGCAAGTCCAACAAATGGGCGGCGCTGAATTGCTTCGTTGCGCCCGGCGGCTTCACCGATAAACAGAATCTCTGCTTCACCATTTCCTTCGCCAGGAACGATATCCTCGGGTTTGGAAACAAGGGGGAGGTCGGCATAATCTGCTTCGAGCTGGGCGCGGATATCTTTGAGTGCGGCTGCTTTGTTCATCATCATCATCGTGTGTATTATTCTAATACGTCGGTAAATATTCCTTTATATTTGACTGATTCATCACAACTTGCTGAAGTGATCCTTCAACAATTTGTTTTGCGGATTTGCGCGCAATACCTTTAACCGTTCTTTGTAGCGTACGAATGCCAGCATCATACCCCAAAGGACGAACAATCTGCGGCCATAATGCTTCTTCAATCATTAACTGCTCAGGTTTGAGGCCTGCCTCGACCAGCGCTTGCGGCAACAAGTAGTTTTTACCGATCTGAATCTTTTCTTCGTCGGTGTACGACGGCATTGTGATCGTTTCCAAACGATCGAGTACGGCGGTTGCAACTTTTTCCGTATTATTTGCCGTGGCAATAAAAATTGCTTCGGACAAGTTGAATGGATAATCAATATAGTAATCGGTGAACGCTTTGTTTTGTTCAGGATCCAATAGCTCAACCAACACACCCATGATTTCGCCGCGCGTATCATCGGAAACGCGGTCAATTTCATCAAGCAAAATGACAGGGTTGCGAACACCGGCCTGGCGCAGTGATTTTATAATATACCCCGGTTCTGCTTCCAAGTGCAGACGCGACTGCCCGCGTAAATCCCGCGCGGAACTCATACCGCCAAACGGAATACGGACTATTTTTCTTCCTAACGCCTCAGCTAATGAATAGGCAAATGTTGTTTTTCCTGTTCCAACTAAACCAACCAATAGTAACACTGGCGCGTGCACAATTCCTTTCGTTCCTTCCTGCCCCGCTTTCAATTTTAAAACAGAGACGTACTCAAAAAACCGCTCCTTCACGTCAACCATGCCAAAGTGATGCTTTTCAAATACTTCTTTCGTTTTTACCAAATCCATGACATCGTCTGATTTTTTATCCCACGGCAGGGAAACAATCCAATCAATATAGTGTGATGTCCGGTCGTACTCCTCAGAGTACGTGCTGAGCGACGCCATGCGCTGAAGACGCGAAAGCATTTGATCAATGTTTGCTTTTAAGTCTTCGGGAAGCGTTGCCGCATCGGCTTTTTGTTTGAGCTGCGTTAACTCTGCAAGGAGATTTTGATCGTTAGGGGCTGCGTCGGGCATATACAACTATCGTACCATGAAACATTAGTACTGCTTTTGCGCAGCATATCCTGGAGATTTACGTTCGCCGCCGGAGTTCGCACCTGCGCCGCCTGATCCAAAGCTGGGACGGCTTCCGCCAAATCCACCACGACCGCCTCTGTCACCGCCAAAGCTTCGTCCACCACCATAGCCACCACCTGATCCACCTCGGCCGCCACCGTATCCGCCCCGGCTGCCACCACGGTCTCCGCCAAAGCTGCGTCCGCCACCACCGAATCCTCCAGAGGAGCTACCGCCACCATAACCACTTCCTCCGCGGCCTTCTCCACTTCCTTCGCTACTGCGTTTTGCGCGGGCCGCCTCTTCCTGCTCTTTTGTGAGCATCGTGAGGTTGTACCGGCCTTGGTCGTCAACTTCAGTTAACCGAACATGCGCGGAGTCACCAATCTTAAACAACACGTGTGGATCGGAAACATACTCAGTACTCATGCGCGAAACGTGTACAAGTCCGTCGCGGCCTGGCAAGAACTCGACAAAAATGCCGAAGTTTTCAATCCGTGTTACGATACCGTCAAACTCTTCGCCGGCAACAACATCGCGCATCATACCGCTGATCCATGCACGGGCTTTTTCAATCGCTTCATCATCCTGTGAAGAAATGTTCACAATGCCTTTTGTTTTCTCGTCATTTTCTTCGACATCAACCTGCGCACCAGTTGTCGCGATGATGTTTTTAATCACCTTGCCGCCCGGGCCAATCAACTCGCCAATGCGGTCGAATGGAACTTCAATCTGAACAATCTTTGGCGCGTACTTCGATAATGTCTTGCGTGGTTCAGCAATTGCTTCGAGCATCTTGCCTAAAATGAACAATCGGCCGTCTTTTGCTTGGCCAAGTGCTGTGCGCAAAATATCAACTGAAATTCCTTTCACCTTGATATCCATTTGGAGCGCGGTGATACCATCTTTTGTTCCCGCAACTTTGAAGTCCATGTCGCCTGTGTGATCTTCCATTCCTTGAATGTCGGAAAGGACAACGTGCTTCTTGCCATCGGTCATTAATCCCATCGCAATACCGGCAACCGGTTTTTTGATTGGAACACCGGCGGCCATCAGCGACATCGTGCTTCCGCACACCGAAGCCATTGATGTTGAACCATTCGAACTCATAATGCTTGAAACAACGTGAATCGTGTACGGGAACTCGTTTTGCGCGGGAATCATCGGGAACAACGCGCGCTCGGCTAAAGCACCGTGCCCGATTTCGCGGCGGCGCGGGCTTCCCAAACGGCCGGCTTCACCCGAAGCATACGGCGGCATTTCGTAGTGATGAATGTAGTGTTTCTCTTCCTCACCCTCCATGTCTTCAATGAGTTGGCCCAATGATGGGGCACCCAATGTCGTAATTGTTAATGCTTGGGTGGATCCGCGCTTGAACATTGCCGACCCGTGCGGCCGTGGCAAAATGTCTACTTCACACGTGATTTGGCGGATCTCATCAAGTTTGCGGCCATCCGGGCGAAGTTTATCTTCTAAAGTCTGGCGGCGCGCTTCTTCTTTAATCAACACGTGGAATGCTTCTTTAAGTTTGCCAACATCTTGTGTTTCATCTTCGGCAATCATCGTGGTAACCAGCTCGCTCACGCCAACCGGTTCAAGCAGTGCTTCATGTTTCACGAACTCTTTTATTTCTTTTGCATACTTTTTTCCGAGTGTTTTTACCAATGCTTCGTCTGCAACCACGGGTGTAAACGTGAACTTTTCCTGTCCAATGTCTTTGACCATTTTTTCGAGATCTACGACAACGCCAACGATCGCTTCGTGCGCTTTCGCGAGCGCGTCAATCATCACGTCTTCTGTTACTTCATCCGCGCCGGACTCAACCATCACAATCGCGTCTTTAGAACCCGCAACTACCAAATCTAACTGCGATTTTGCGCGCTCTTCGTATGTCGGATTCAACAAAAATTCTTTGAATTCTTTGACATATCCCATGCGGACACCCGCGATTGGGCCATCCCATGGAATGTTGGAAATTGAGAGTGCAGTGGAAATAGCGACCATCGCAACCATGTCTGGATCGTTTGCATTATCAACCGAAAGCACTGTCGCAATTGCCTGCACTTCGTTCTTCAAACCTTCGGGAAACAACGGGCGGATCGCACGGTCAATAAGACGACCTTTTAACACAGCGTCATCGTTTGGACGACCATCGCGCTTAACCCATCGTGAACCTTTAATTTTCCCACCGGCAAAGAGCTTTTCAACATACTCAACTTGCAATGGGAAGTAGTCCAATGTACTCTCGCGGCCACCCACGACTGTTGCGTGCACGACCGTTTCGCCACATGTCGCCAATACAGCGGCCGCGGCCTGTTCGGAAAACTTTCCGACCTCGAGTTTAATTTCTTTTCCGCCCACGTGGACGGTTTTGGAATACACGTTTGAAACACTTGGTTTCTTCATATCAATAACTGGAAAATTTGAGAGGAATTCAGTGTTCGCATCTACGTTTTCGGCTACTACCCGCGATAGGTATGCTCACGCACATGTGAATACTCAATCCCTCCAAAACTCCATTCCTTTCTCTTATATAATCCTAATCCAAACTATTATACCAGACGTTCCCGTGTAAAGCTACTCACTTGTTTGATAAAGAAAGTTTTTACTGTATCCCATTCGAGTGGTTTAAGGAGATTGATTGCTTCATCTTCCTCTGCATCAATAAAATATGTAAGACTCCGAAGAACATGGAATGGGTCCGTACTTGCCGTCTTATATTTCTCTTTGAACGCATGCAAAAGTTCGTCGAGTGTATATTCATGTAAAATCATGTAGAGGTCATAAAAATCTCTTTTTAATCCGCGCGATCCGATTGCGTCAAGTTTCATACATGCACAGTCCAATGAACTTGCGGTTTCAACATCCAATACTCGTGTTGTCGGTTTTAAAAGATGATAGGGATAGATGAAAAAACTAATCTTTACATCATCGAGAATCCCATTAAATGTTCCTTGATCATTCTGTTTAATGAATACTTTTCCCAATGCAGTTAATCGGTCTACAATGATATGTTTTTCCTCGGGAGTTTGGCTAAAAAAATCAAGATCGTATGAGATACGATGACCATAGTGCAATGCGAGCACAGTCCCACCAGCAAGATAGTATTTACGGACAAATGGCTCTTTTGCTAATAGGGCCAAAATGCGCTTGGTCTCGGGGGAGACTGTTTCTGTAAACATCGCACCTCCTTTTGGGAAACATCATAGATGTACGAGAAAAAGACCGCGGTTTTTTTGTCCAAGTTCCTTGAAGTTTTCAGTGTTTCACGAATACTTTCTAAACTAAAAGTTTTGTGCATCCACCTACACGCAGTTTCATCTCCCCACGTCATGATGCGCTCAATAATATATTTTGTATGTTTCTGGACATCAATGTTTTTCGGTGAGATATCCCAAAAATATGTATAAAAAGCACGAGGAAGAGGTGTGGAAACAGTATGCTGTACACTCAAGGCAGAAACTCTTTGCATATCTGGTATTATATCACTACATTTCTGATTTCGTGAGAGAAAATTCTTACTTTTCCAACTTTAACCGCTTGAGAAGTTCATTGTACCGCTTTGCGTCTTTGCGCTCAAGGAAGTTGAGCAGTCTGCGACGCTTTGCAACCATCTTCAGCAAACCTTTGCGGGAGTGATTGTCCTTGCGGTGTTTCTTCAAATGGTCAGTGAGAAGATTGATTTTTTCGGTGAGAAGTGCAACCTGCACCTCTGGTGAACCAGTATCGCCTTTTTTTGTGGCGAAGTCCTGAATAATTTTTTTCTTGGCAGTTACATTGAGTGCCATATGTCCTCCCTTGTCTGCCGAGCTTGAATGTTTCAGTCGTTGTATACGGAGAAACGCAAGACAGAAAAGTATCTAGTCGAATAGTATTGGGGGTATTATACCATATCTGGAGAACTTGAGGGGAAAGAGTTCTAACTTTTCTTTTGCAATTGCTGAACGGCGTGCCCTGCCACCCCATCTTGAACACTCTTTACAAGATCAGCAATACTCATTCCTGTCTTTGCAAGAAACATTTCTTCAACTTTTTTCTCTGCCCCTTGGTCATCTGTAATACTTTCAATCTGTTTTAACTCATCTTCTGTGAAAGTTATTGCAAGTGTTGTATACACATTTAGTGAACTCATGTTCTTCAAATCCATAAGAGCGTTCTGAATTTCTTCTTCAGTTTTTCCCTGTTGCTTTAACAGTTCAATCCAACGGACAATACCTGATGTATCTGCCATATTTTTCCTTAATGTAATGTATTCAAATACTCAATAATCGCCTTTATATGTTCCATGTTTATGGGTTGTAATCCTTGATACATGGGGTCTGTTCGGACATAGCCAGAAAGTGCCGTTTCTACAAGATACCGTTTACCAGCTGGCCAGTCCATTGGAATTTGATAGAGTTGCACATTTTTTGGAAGTTCGTGGAGCGCACTCTGTAAGGCTTGTATGGCTTCTTTAGCATATGTTCTATTAAAAAGTTCTATCGTTGTGTTTTGGGCGAGACGTGTAAGATCAATGCCATTGATTTCGGCAATTGCGTGGTCAATGTGATCCAGAAGATTCATGCTCGCACGGGGAAAATCTGTATGTCCTAATTTCCCAATAAAATCAACTTCTGTTTGACTCACCATAGTATTGATATTTACTGGTTCGCTTAGTGGTCCCACCGTTGGAGTTTCGGCTGGTGGAATTCCCCCTGCTTCCCCCGTTTCTCCACCCGTTCCAGTCGAGGTACCTCCATCACCTTGCGGCTGTACCGGTTGTTCTTGATGGGCTTTCCCTGTAAGTGATGCGACTTCTTTGTGTTGATGCGCGCTTGTATTCATAGCGTTTTCAATAAAAGTTGATCCCGTGTGCAAAACCGCCCCAGCCGCAATACCGTGGATACCCGACCACACATACTTACTAATTTCTCTACTTCTTCCCATGAGAGAAGAAATCGTATGTTTCTCTGCAAGAGAACCAAAAATCTTTTTCGCACGAGGATGATACTCGAGCATTTCAACACGCTCTTGCATTCCTCGACTTATTGTAAGTTGTGCAAGTCCGGAAAAAACTTCTGAGAATACTGCAAAATTAAAACTCAGGCCTGCATCAACGTGTCCTGCGTGAAGCAATCCATAAGAAGTGCATAGACCTAACAAAAACGATAAATAATGTGCGAGTTTTTCTTGATGTTCCTTTTCATTTTTACCAAAAATCTTATTCATTACTCCCTCAACAATATTTTTCCCTTTTGCGTTTTTCGTTTCTTTAAGAAAATCTCGTAGTACCTCAGGAAACGTTCTTTGGGCTCTTTCGATATCTTCAATCATTGCATTAATACTTTGTGAAACTTTAGTTTCGAGGTGAGCCAATCTAAGATTAATATAGTTAAGTCGAGCAAGTACGGCGGAATTCATTTCACTTTCCAAATACACACACTCTTCCAAAATAGATTGATAGTCATCTGGATCGAACTTATCCTTCCATGCCTCGAGTTGAGTCCTAACGGCCTGAACCCTGTTTTGAAGATCTTGTTTTAATTCTTCAGCTTTCCGTTGTGTTTCACCAGAATGCTCATCTAATTTTCGACGTATTGTTGCTAATTTTTCTTCCGCACGAGCTACATTCTCTCTTGTAAAAAGACTCAGCTCTGATAACTGATCTATTTGAGCGAATTGAGAATTTACATACTCTGCAACGGAGGGATCTATAGTCACGGATACATTCGTGAATGCATTTTTGACATCATCATATTCTTTCCAAAATTGAACAATTCTTTCATCAAGATCGGTATCGTCCACAACCTCCTCATCAGGAATTTCCTGGGATTTGGTGGGCTGTGAAAAAAACTCTTGCATCTCTTCAAAAGATGGAATTGTTGTAAGGGGAGAGGAGCGAATCTCATCAACATATCGTTTAAAATTTGCTCGAGCAACGTCTTTGCCAACAACACTTGCATCAAATTGTGATTCATCTTGCTCTAGATCAGAAAGCATCGCTTCCCGCATGGTAACAATATGAGGGTATTTTCCTCTAAATTGTTTTACTCTTTCTGAAGAAATAACGAGCTTCGGAGATTGTCGTTCTGTCTGTATATCTGTTTCCGCTTCTAACGGAGGAGTTGGGGGAGCCTCTGTCATGGATTTCCATCATGTGCTGGATCGGAGTCCGGCTGATAAGTTTTCAAGTGTTTTTTTCATTCTTCTATACTCACCACCCTCATCAAGAACTTTCGCCATTGCCCCAAGAACATCCGCTAGCTTTTTCCGTTTTACCTCATCATCACCAACGGCGTCAACCCAATCCATAACAGTATCCATGTCTTTTGCAACTTGTTGTACGATTTCTTGATTATTTGCAGGATGTTCGTTGTTAAATTCTGTTGTTAACATAAGATTCAAAAGTTCTTCATTTGAACTCCTCATTTGTTCAACAAGCTCTATTGCCCTTTTTTGCGCTTCAGTTCCCTCTGCTCGTTCACGCGCTTTCTGTTCTTCTTCCTTCTTTTTTTGAACAAATTCTTGTATATCATTCTCAATTCCCTGGCGCAATTGTTCCCAATCGGTTAACTGACCATCTACTTTCAATCTTATTTGTTCGTTCCCTACTTTTCTTGCAATTTCTACTCCAGACTTTCCATACATAGAGGCTTTATATGTTTCTGCAACTTCTCCCCCCTCTTCATCACCAAAAAGGTTCCCACCAAGAAGTTCTACGGGATAGTACTTTGCTTTTTCTGCATCCAAAATTTGTTTTTGTTGCTCCAGTGCTCTGACTCGTAACTTTTCAAATTTTGCTAAATCGCGCCTTCCAATTTCAATCTGTTCCTTAAATCCCCGCCTTACTAACTCTATTGATCTTCTTTGCTTCGTTGATCTTGATGGAATGGTCGCAAGCATATCTTCCATACCATTAACTTGCATTTGAAGTTCTTCCATTCTATCTCGAAGAGATTTCATTTTTTGTGAAACTTGCTCCATCTCTTTTTCTTGTTCAAGAATAACTTCACTAAGTTTTCCAAGAATCTCATCTTTTTCTGTAAATAACGCGCGGAGTTTGTCTACATTCTGTGTAACAGCCTCAGCCTGAGTAAGAGCGGTATCATATTCTCCACTCGCTATCATTTGTTTCGCATTCATTGGAAGATGTTCGAATGTTTCCCAAGTATGTTCTATGGAGTTTGCCATATCAGCGGCTAAATATTTTAATAATGGCTTCAGTTCTTCTTCAACCCACTGTTCAAGTTCTTTTTGTGCTTGATCTTTTAATGCTTGTATTTGTTTGTTATATGCGTCAACTTCCTTTTCAATTCTTCCTAGCGCTTTTTGTAATTTATCTTTTTTCGCTTTTGTCCCAAACGTGTCTGCTTCCCACTGCAGTTGATCAATATTTTCCAGCAACACTCCATTTTCCCGTATTTCATTTACGCGCGCTTTATATTCTTCATCTGTAGGAACCCCGAATTTGGCATACAGCTCTTTTCTTTTTGCTTCAGAGAGCTCACGAACCTGGCCATCATAATACTCCTGCCTTTGTTCAATAATTCCAGGAAGGTTAGCTTGATGTTCTTTTGCCAATTCTCTCATATGTTTGAAATACTCAACAGCAGAAAGTGCGCGCCGGGAAAGGTTGTCAGCTGATTCAATAAGGGGTCTTTCTTCGCCTTTTTCGTTATACCGAACGTCAACTGCAGTTTCGTATGGGTTATTTGTAATCCAAAGTCTTCTCGTTCTCCCAATATCCATACCTTCGACAATTTTATCCTCTGCTTCCGTTTTCTCCTCTGGACTCCTCGCCTCTATCTTCTTGCGAACATTAATAGCATCTTCTTCCCACTTCTTTACATCCTCTTCTGTAATACCAAGATCATTAAACATGTTCTCTTTGTAGCTCTTCCAATATTTTTGTTCCTCTCCAGAAATACGCTCAAGTTCCTGTTCTGCTTTTTCGAGCGTTTGCTGCATTTCAAGAACAAGGGTTGCGCGTTGGGCATCTGGGGAAGATTCTACTTCTCCTTTTTGCCGAGCAAGTTCTGCAGCAACGCCCTGGACTTGTTCAAGTTGTTCTTCAATCTTCGTTCTTTTTATTGATAATTCTTCTAGGTTTTTTTCGTCTTCTACTGCCATTGCCTCAAAAGCCCTGAGAACATTCATTGTTTGAGCGCGTCGTTCCTTCTCGGATTCATAGTCTATTGTGTTTTGAGACATTCCTCTTGCTAAATCTCTCAGAAGTGATGGGGTTTGCGGATTATTTATAACTCTCACAAAAAAGTTTTTCTCTTTAACGGATAGTCTCTCTTCTATTTGTCGTAATCTTTGTTCTTCCTCAGTTATTGTTCTCTGGCGTTTTGTAAATAATTCCTGATACAGCTTTCTTTTGACGTCAAGTGTAGTGAGTTCGTTATGAACTTCTCCAGCTTTTTGCTCCTGCTCGCTTAATTTCGTTGAAATATCACGCAAGTTTTGTTGTTGGCGTTGTGCGTCCTCAACACTCATTCCGAGTTGGTTTTTTTGTGCCGTTATTTCTGCAACTTTACTCGTAGCATCAGCTTTCGCTTTTTCGTAGTCACTACTGTGCATCTCTTCAGCCATAAATCTCCCTCACCATACAAGAAGAATACCAGTAGTATTTCATTACACATAAAGAGAGTCAATATGAGAAAGAAAAAGGCTAATCCGCTGAAAGATTGGTCAATGTTTCAAGTGCGGTGAGATATCTCTCTGTTTTAGAAAGCGTTTTCAATGTAAGAACAAGCGCCTTAACATTTTCTGGTGTCGGATCTTGAGAAACCTCTCCAGCAAGATCTAAAAGGGTGCTTTTTGTTGACTCATCCAACATTGTATCTGAAAGTATCGTCTGTGTGAGTTCCTCTATAATTTGCACAATTTTATCCATATATTCTCCGTTATTTAATACTCATTTTGTACTTGTTGTGCTTGTTCCGAAATTCCTTGTTCTGCGCGCTGTCCTTGAGCCAATGTATCTGTGGGATTCATTTGCTTTATTGCGGCACGAGTCGCTTCACCTATTGCTTCTGCGGCAGGACTCATTGATTTCCCAAACATCTGTTCTGTTTGGGTAACATTAGCACCAGTTCGCTGTTCTTCCGTCATTGCTTCATTAAGATTGCCCGAGGCTGTCCGACTTGCATCAGCATCCATCTCTTTGAACAGTTTTCTTATTTCTTCACTCACTACTCCCAGCTTTTCTGCAAGTCGAGCATACTTGGCTGCACCCTCAAGATGTTGTTGTTCTTTTTTCGCATTAACTCTTGATCTCCACTCGGGGAATCCTATTGTTTTTTCTTCTATCCATTTTCTTCCACGCTCTGCCCAACCTTTTATGCGTCCAAATCTCCCCCGATCCCTTCCAACGAAGTACTCATCATCCTGCATAATCCTGCTTACCGCTCTATCTGCGACCTCTCTCAATCGCATTTTTTCTTCCATTTTTTCCCAGCGACCACGCGTTTTCTCTACAGTCGCTTGATACTGTTCTTTCTTTTTCTTTCTTCCTTCACCCGACTTCTCAAGGTGTTTACTATACCCCTTCGCAAACTCGCCAATTCCTCCAATTGCCAAACGCGCTAACTCGGCGATGCGCGCAGAAGGATTTAATCCTTCTAGTTGGGCGTAAACTTCATCGAGTTTTAAATTTGCTGCTACTTGCTCAGAACGATCTTGTGTAAGCTCTTTTGCAAGATCCGTACTTAATTGGTCTGGGTTTGCGGCTGAAGACTCAATGCTCTGCCGTACTTGATCTGGGGTAAAAGCCATAACGCTCCTTTAATATCTCGTAACATCAGCATCACACACACACACACTTCTTGTCAAGTTTGGGAATGTTCTAGAGAAAATGGTAGTTTTTTTACACCATTGTCTTCCCCGTAAAAATCTTTGGCTTGGTCCATTCGTCTGGCGCAGGTTGGGTTGGCTGAACGATGTGCTGTTCTTCATGCTGGAGTTGGTGAATGACGTTTTGATTTTGCACACCTGGCTGGCCTGTTATTCCGGGCTGGCCCGACATCATTGGTTGTGTTACGAGCATCGGCTGCACCGGCATTACTGGGATAGGTTGGCCTTGTGCCCGAGCACGCAAAACCTCAGCAAATGAAGGAGTCGAACCCGAAACGTGAGGATTGAGCGCGGGATTCATTGTGATAGGTGTAGACCGGCGGGCGCCATTGCGCAATAGGTACGCAACCAGATCAAATGTTTCGGCGGTCATGCCAAGCGACTGGAAACGGTTGGTGGCCTGCTCCATCGCAGACAAGAGGTTGGTTGCAACGTCATCATGCGGATTTATCCCAAGTTCCTTCAACAACACGGTCATGCCTTCTGAAATACACGACTGGCCTTCGGTGTTCAGCGTCAATGCAGCAAACGGTGTGGTTTCATATGGAGAAATGGCAACGGTGTAGGCGCTTGTGTACAATCCACGCTCGTTTTCATAGAACTCGGCAAGATCTTCAAACTGGGAAACGCCAACCATAAACACGAGATCTGCTTCGGCGCCCGTGTGTGAGTACTCGATCTTTGCAGGATCAAGTGACCGGCCACCGGTTTTTGGCGAAATAATGAGGTTAAACTTTTTTCCGTCATCGCTGATCGTGTAACTGACCTTCTCGACACTGTTTTCCTCGTAATCGAACGAAACCATCAGGTTACGGTTGCCCATTTTTTCGCTGATTTTATCCACGCCAAATAGGTGGGAAAACTCGACACGCATGGGTGCGGGACAGGCGATATGGACGTCTTTACCCGCATCAGTGAGCGCAAAGTACAGCGCAAGGGCTGAGGCGACACTGTCATACGTAGGAAAACTGCTGATCAGCACGTACGCCGTTTGAGCTTTTTGGAACACCTCTTTGAGTGAGACCACGTCCTGTGGAACAATCATGCGCGCATTATACCACCGGGGGCGGAACAATCAATGAAAATGTTCATTGTTATTCTTTTTCTCTCCAGGGAACCCTGCACCCTGAGTTCAAAAAAGAATAACTATTTCACTTGAGGGGGGACTACCCTGAGTTCCTCGAAACACACTGTTTCGCTTACCTATTGACAATAGTTCAAATAACGTACATAATTCTGTTATGTTTACTGTACAAAATATTGTATCTGTTACCGATTTTCGCCAGAACCTTAACGCCTGGCTTGATCGGCTTACATCGGCAATTGAGCCTATTATTATTGTGCAAAATAGTAAGCCAAAAGCTGCTCTGGTTGACCCGGAATATCTTGAATACCTCGAGAAATATGCCAACGGATTTTACGACAAGGGAGATGCTGCGGAGGTACGTCGGGCAATAGCTGCGGGAGAATTAAAAAAGGCAGTTCCATTTAAGGCGGAGGATTATCTTTAATGCCCGCCATAGTCACCATTATTCCCTCGGCAAAGCGTGCATTACTCAAACTTCCCTCAGGCAACAAGTTTCAAATTGTTAAAAAAATCGATCTTCTCTCGAATGAACCGTTTCCACACGGATGTAAAAAGCTTCATGGAGAACGCGATACTTACCGTTTACGTTCGGGTGATTACCGCATTATTTACGTGGTACATAAGCAAAAATCAAATCAACATATTTCTATCATGCGCATTGCTCATCGCAAAGAAGTGTATAAGCCTTAAACGCACGATTATTGCTACTCATCCTTCACGCGGTATGAGGTAAGAAGATCGCCAATCTGGGCATCGCTAAAACCGCGGAACACAATGCCGCAGTCGGTGCCCGCCTTGGCGGACTCAATATCCAGCTTATTGTGGTGGATAGATTTAATCTTGGGGTTGGCGATAATTTCGCCGCCACGCTTGATGTGATAGAGCTGGGTTTTGGTAATCTCGCCGGTTTTTATTTTGCACCCTGCGATCCGCTCGCCTTTCATCTCGAACACCGCAATCACGTCTGCTGAACCAAGTTCCTCTTCGTCAATCGTGGGTTCGATGAGCTTAAGCGCCTGTTTTTGCACATCTTCGATCAAGTCATAAATAATCGTGTATGTTTTGAGTTTGACACCGTGCGTTTCGGCAATTTTCTTGACTGAACTTGCTGCTTTTACGTTAAATCCAAGGATGCGTGCGCCGGTTGACTCTGCCATAAGGACGTCGGCATCGTTGATCTCGCCAACACCAGAGGAGATTGTGAGGATTTCGTCGCCCGCAATACTGGCTTGAATGGCCTCGAGCGTGCCAACGGTGTCGGACTTGAGGATGATCTTAAGTTTTGGTTTCTCTTTTTCTTCAGGAGCGGGAGTAGCGACGGTAACTGGGGTAACAGTAACTGCGGTGGGTAGAGCCAATCCTGTTACAGGAGGAAGTTCTTGCACTGCGGGAGCGGTTGAAGCAGCTGGAAGTTCCGGAACTATGGCGGGCGCTATCGCAATCACTTCTTGTTTTGTTGATGTAACCGAACTCCCCACCTTTGGAATACCTTCCCACCCAACAATTTCTACCGGCATTGAGGGGACCGCTTCTTTGATCGAAACACCATCCGCCGTCTGCATTGTGCGGACTCTTGCCTCTACGTGTTCCGCAAAGATGGTATCGCCAACACGGAGCGTGCCGTTTTTCACCAAAATCGTTGCCAATGTTCCGCGGTGTGCGTCGCGCTTGGACTCAATGACAACGCCCTGGAGCGCGCCAACAGGATCCGCTTTGAGCTCGGCCAGTTCAGCAATAAGTAAAACCATTTCTAATAATTTATCTAGCCCTTCGCCCTTTTTCGCGCTGACGGGAACGCACACGATATCTCCACCGTATCCCTCGACAAATACTTCGCGTTCGGTAAGCTGGGCCTTCACCATTTCCGGGTTGGCATCCGGCAAGTCCATTTTTGTCAACGCCACAAGATACTGGACGCCAGCCTTTTTAATGTGCTGAATGGACTCAACCGTTTGCGGTTTTACACCTTCGGCTGCAGAAACCACGAGAATGACGATGTCGGTTGCCTGAGCGCCACGGGAACGCATCGCGGAAAACGCTGCGTGGCCTGGTGTATCAATAAAAGTGATTGTTTTGGTTTTGTGCTGAATTTGGTAGGAACCGATGTGCTGAGTAATACCGCCGGTTTCTTTTGCGGCAACGGATGTTTTGCGAATCGCATCAAGAAGCGAGGTCTTGCCGTGATCGACATGACCCATGATTGTAACGACGGGTGGTCGTTCTTGCATTGCCATGTCTCAAATCCTTTCGGCGCACGGTTTTCATAGTGCGTATTCCATGATGCCTATTGCTGTTTAGCCTCTTCAATGACTGGTTTCACTTCTTCAATGGGCTTTACTTCTTCCACCGTGGGCGCTACGACAACTGGAGCTGCTTCTGCAGCCATAGGTGCCACTTCTACTGCTGGCGCAACTACCGGAGTTACTGGCTCTTCTGCAACTGCTGGCTCTTCTGCAACCGGCGCTGTTGGAGCAACTACCGCCACAACCGGTTCAACTGGCCGTATTGGCTGACCAGCCTCCAATGATTTTCTCAATGCATCTACATCTTTTTTCTTTGCTCCATCAATTGCTTCAACTTCTGCAAAATGCTCTCGGAGCTGGAACAACATCGTGTATCCCTTTTCAACAAGCATTGTGCGGATTTCAGGCGTAAGTGGGAGCTGATCAATCTCAAACTCTTCGTCGCCGGTCGCGGTTGCGGCCTGAACACCGGAAGCCGACTTAATGCTGATTTTGTATCCTGTCAGCTTAGCGGCTAAGCGCACGTTCTGCCCGCCGCGGCCAATTGCCAACGACACTTGGTCGTCTGGACATGTAACATTCGCAGAATGCTTCTTTTCATCAATATCAATCAACAAGTTCTCGGCTGGAGCAAGTGCTGCTTCAAGAAATAATTTTGGTGTTTCGGTGTATTGAATGATGTCAATCTTTTCGTTGTTCAGTTCACGGATGACTTCTTGTACACGAACACCTTTTTGACCAACGCATGAACCAACCGGGTCAACACCTGTCTGCGATGAAAACACCGCAATCTTTGTGCGCACGCCTGCTTCGCGGGCAATTGCTTTTACTTCAACCGCATTAGAAGCAACTTCTGGAACTTCTCGGCGGAACAACTCAACAACCAACTCTTTGGCTGCGCGCGACACGATAATTGTTTGGCCGCGCATGGTTTCGCGGATGTCTGCAATATACACAGTGAGACGGGAACCAATGCGGTAAAACTCGCCGCGCATCTGCTCTTCCGGCGGCATGTATCCTTGGCCACGGCCGATGTCCACAATGACGTTTTTGCCGTCGTAGCGGACAATCATACCTGCCATAATTGTTCCGATTTTTGTGGTGAAATCTTTAATAACCGCGTCTTTTTCTGCTTCGCGGACTTTTTGGAGAATGACTTGTTTTGCAGTCTGTGCCGCAATGCGCCCAAAGCCTGCGGGGGTTACGTCTGTTTTCTTTTTTCCATCAAGTTTGAATACTTTTGCTTCGCCGGTCACTGGATCAAGCTGCCCAACATACGAAACGCCTGGATCAGATTTCACAGCGGGGATGGCTTTGTCGTCATACTCAACGGAAGAAACGTCAATCGCAACTTCATCATCGGCGGCAATATTCATGTCTTTTTTGTATGCCGCGACAATTGCCTCCTCAATTGATTTGAGAACAATGTCTGGTTCAATACCCCGCTCTGTTGCGATTTGGTTGAGCGCAATTGAAAAATCCGATCGCATTTGTGCGTGCTGTAGTGTTGCCATAGTGCTCCTTAGAAACAAAAAGGCGGGAAACCCCACCTCTTCTTATACCGTTCAATGACCTGCGGTAGTGTATCACATGGCGGGAGTTGGGTCAACGCAGAAGGATGATGCATGATGATATATAAAGATTCCGTTGACCGGTGAAAAAAGTGCGTGTATAACGATCATACGTTCGTCGCCCTCATACTGTTTTTACCTACATATAGGGGCGTCCACATTCCACACAGCGAGCGATCTCATTATTCTTTACATAGTCTGGCCACTTGGCCAAAGGAGGTCGTATGCGTTCAACACAACGTGATGAAAAACCAGTCACAAAGGATGACGTAAAAACCATTGTGCGCGAAATTATCCGTGAGGAAGTTCCGAATATCGTACAAGAGGTTGTACAAAAAACCATTGCAAGGTTTTGGGAACACACGATGCTTCCATATATGAACACAACGTTTGCAACAAAAGTCGAGCTGAAAGAGTCGTTTGAACTGTACGATATAAAAATGGAGAAGCGATTTGTTGAGATAAATTCAAGATTTGGTTCCATTGAAGCGCGATTAGGCCGTGTAGAGGTGCAGTTAATTTCCATGCGGGAAGATATTCATGAAATCCGTCAATCAACAACGAGTCGCCTTGATGCACATACCACACAGATTCGTCAAATTCATGGAGTCTCAGATGTGGATCAAGGAGAGGAATATCTCGCGGAAAAATCAGAAAAATAATTACTTTGCTTGGGCGCCAGAAAAGTCCGGAATGCCGTGCACGGGGTCGAGCGGTTCAACGTTGTCTGGATGCCAGTTATAGTTCACAAAAATTTCTTCGTGCGCTGGAATATTCTTGATTGCGCGGAATAGTAAAAAATTCTTTTTGTAGTCGTGCGAGTACTGTGCATTCGGCTCGAATGAGTGGTTATATAAACTCCCGTATCCAAGAACGAGGATATGATATTTTTTTGTCCACTCAAAATAGTACTTCCAAATGACGGTATTCTTGATGTATTTTTCTTCTGATATTGGAATAAATACAAGCGGGCATTTTTCGATCAACTCGCCTTTTTTAATGTCGCGGGACGCCATAATTCCACGGACTACTCCAGGAATTTTGGAATCACCCACATAAATTGGAATTTCTGATGGAAAAACGGTTGGCGTAATCATAGAAATATGCGGAGGAGGTGGGATTCGAACCCACGCGAGTCTTTCGACTCAGCGGTTTAGCGAACCGCCCAAGTGGACCACTGTTGCACTCCTCCTTCGTTTATTGATGTATCAAAGGCATATTTTATCATGTCATCCCAGATATGTCCCATGCGCTACAATACACCCTATGCACATCACGCTCTTTGGCGGAAGCTTCGATCCCCCACATAATGGCCATCTCAAAGTAGCCGATCACATTATTCAAGCCAACGTTGCGGATGAGGCGTGGTTTGTGCCGTGCGCGAAACACCCGTTTGCCAAACATTTGAGTCCAACCACCCACCGTATTGCAATGTTAAAACTCCTTCACGCCCACACAATCAATCTTTTTGAAGCTGAGTCTCACCGGCCAAGTTACTCTATTGATACGCTTAACCATTTTGCGGTAACCCAACCGCAGGACTCCTTTTCTTGGCTCATCGGCAGCGATCAGCTTCCATTATTTCCAAAATGGCATCACTATACAGAGCTTCTGCAAAAGTTCAAGATATATGTATATCCGCGCACTGGTTTTCCACTTAACGGTTTGCTCCCAGGAATGGTGGGATTGACTACCATGCCAACAATTGATATTTCTTCCACTGAAGTCCGTGCGCGCGTAAAAAACAATCAATCCCTACACAATCTTGTTCCTCCAGCAGTTACGCAGTATATTCAGGAAAATAGACTCTACGTCGGATAAAATAAAACCATGAACGACATGACAAATACTATCGCGCAAAAACATATTGACCGTATTGTTTTGTTCATCCGCAACACGTTTGCGCAACAACAGATTCATTACGCGGTGATTGGTGTTTCCGGCGGCATTGACTCTGCACTTGCGCTTACGTTGCTCACTCGTGCGCTTGGGGTGGAGCACATTACTCCGGTGTTACTGCCATACGCAAAACAAAACATGGATGATGCAAAAACAATGTGTGTGTGGAACTCTTTTACTCCCATGCAGTGGAAAATTATGAATATAAAAAAACCCGTTGATACATTGTGTAGAGATGTACGCGTTTCTTCTTCCGAAACCATTCGCAAAGGGAATATTATGGCGCGCGTCCGCATGATTATATTGTTTGATCTCGCAAAGTCGCTCAACGCGCTGGTGTGTGGAACAGAAAATAAATCAGAACATTACTTGGGCTATTTTACGCGGTTTGGCGATGCGGCATCCGACATTGAGCCTATTGCGCATCTGTATAAAACGCAAGTTCGGCAGATCGCGCAGTACCTTGGATTACCACACCAGATTTTAGCGAAACATCCATCCGCTGGATTGTGGAACGGGCAAACAGATGAACAGGAGTTTGGATTCACATATGAGGAGGCGGATACCATATTGGAAGAAGTTGTTGACCAGAAAAAAACTGTCCCAGGTGAACATCCTGTTGTTCAGAGAATGAAAAACCAAGAGTTTAAGTTGAAAGTTCCGTACACACTTCACAAGTAAATTAAAACTTTATTGTTTTGCGGAGTTTTTTGAGCGTTTCAACGAATATCCGGATGTCTTCTTCCGTGTGGATCGCGCTGATTTGAATACGGATTTCATCTCTCCCTTTTGGCACAACGGGATAGTTAATATTCGTCACTAAAAATCCTTCATCAAATAGCGCTTGCGCAAGTGATTTTGCAATAATCGAATCACCAACAAACAACGGTTGAATAGGATGGTGCGAGTCTGCTGAAAACTGGAACTTTTCTTTTTTCATGAGTGATTTAAAAAACGCGATGTTGTGCTGTGACTGCGCGAGAAGTTTTTTTCCTTCTGCTCTTTGCATAAGTTCAAATGCCGCAACTCCCGCACCCGCCGCTCCCGGAGAAATTGGATTGGAGTAAATGTACGTCGCCGCCGCCTCGCGTAGGTAATCAATCGCAATTGTATCTCCAACAATATATCCACCGTCTACACCAAATGCTTTCCCCAATGTACCCACTAAAATATCTGCGCGCGCTCCACATACTTCTTCCACACCGCGGCCGGTTTTTCCAAAACATCCAACACCGTGCGCGTCGTCAACAATCAGCACAATCCCCTCCTCGTACTTCTGTTCAAATGCGTCGCAAACAGCGCGGAGTTTTTTTATATCCTGATACTCGCCGAGCATGCTGAAAATACCGTCCGTTACCACAACAACACGCGTAAACTTTCCTTCATTTTCTTTTAACACGCGGCGCAAATCTTCCGCGTCCATGTGCTTAAAAATCGCTTTATGGAACGAATCAATGCTTGCGGCACGTACTCCTTCAATAATGCTGCGGTGATTCAGCTCATCGGACACGACAAGCGCGTTCTCACTCACGAGCGAGTCTTTACTTTGACCTTTGATAAAACATGGAATAACCGCGACGTTCGCCGCAAACGCGGAAGAAATAACCATCGCGTCTTCTCTGTTGTGAAACTTCGCGATTTCGTGTTCGAGTTCGTGGTAAATTTCCAACGAGCCAGAAATAAACCGTACTGCTCCGGGGCCAACACCATATTTTTCCGACGCCTCATGTTCTGCTTTTTTAAGCGCTGGATGAAAACGCAGTCCAAGATAGTCGTTTGAGTTAAAAATGCGGCGGGCCTTTTTTTGGATAACGGCTTGCGGAGAGGGATCGTCTGTGAACTTTTCTATGACACGCTCGCGGCGCTTGGAAATGCCAACAGTATCGAGGCGGGAAAGTTCTTGTTGAAGAGTTGAAAGAAATTGTTTCTTCATAGCCGTTTTATTATTGTACTCTTTCTCTGCGGAGGAGGTGGGATTTGAACCCACGGAGCCCTTGCGGGCTCGTGCTTTCCAAGCACGTGCAATTGGCCACTATGCGACTCCTCCAAAATATTTTTACAATTAGAAGTCCCCTTGTGGGACGACTCCTCCAAGAGGCCATTCATACTAACGGGAGCATTATATCAGGAAACACTATAAAAAATTCAGCAAATACACACTATTCTTGAGAAGATAGTGAAGATCTTTTTGCCATCGCCTCTTTGACAACACTCGTCTTTACCATACCGGTATCTTTAAGAACTCCACAAATTTCCTCTAGTTCAAAAAGAATACTGTTCAGACGAGCTTCAATATTGCTGGAAACATCGCCAATAAAAAATCCAACGGGGTGTTTTGTGACGGTGCTTAGTTTGTCCAAAGACTCAAGTGGGGGGTCAACGCGTCCGACTTCGTACGCCGAAATTGTTTTATCTGAAACACCGATTGCAGACGCCAACTGTTGTTGTGATAGTCCCGCCCGGTTGCGCGCTTCCCGAATTCGTTTTCCGAGCATTTTTTTGTCGTACATATCTTTTTTTCTCTTATCCCCTTGACAAGAGTATCTTCTCAATGTAGAGTTTTACCTATCTTAGATAGATACCCTACTTATGTTACCTCAAGTGCTTTTTATCAGTCAGAACTCTCGCACACGTAGAGTATATCACGAACTCACACAAAATATTACATGTGAACCAAACTCCGCGCGCGCTATTGCAGACGCACTTGTGCACATTATTTTAACTCCTCCCGATCTGATTATTTTGGACGGAGCACTTCCTATTTTTGAAGTTTCAATGTTTTTAGAAGTGTTACAAAAAAAGCCTTCCTTAAAAAGAATTCCTCTTTTTGTGTTTGGACTCATGGAACGTCGGCATCTTTTTCCCGCAGACACCAAATTCATTGAGACCAATAATGATTTCGTAAGGTGTTTGCAAGATTTCTGCTCTACAGTGTAGTGTATGGACGCTTTTTCAAGTCTATCTTCAAAAAAACCACGCACTACTACTGGAAGTTCTCCGCTAAAACCACGTGAGCGTTTGCTTGCGCTTGGGCCAAAAGCACTTCATACCTACGAACTGTTCTGTATTTTACTGGGAACGGGAACAAAAACGCGGTCTGTTGAAGTTGTGGCAAAAACTCTGGCAGAACTCCTGCAAAAACAATCGCTTGCAACAATCAATGTGAACACGCTCTTGCGGATTAAGGGGATCGGGAAAGCAAAGGCCTGCATGGTACTCGCGGTGTGGGAACTTGCAGAACGTCTGCGGATGGAAACTTCAACGCCACTTACTTCGCCAAACGCGGTTGCGGCATTTTTACACGATATGCGTGAATCACAAAAAGAAATGATCGTGTGTTTGTATTTAAACGCGCGGTATACGCTGGAACACAAAGAAGTATTGGCGATGGGATCGTTGAATCAGACATTGATTTATCCCCGTGATGTGTTTTTGCCAATCAAACAATATCCCGTTTCTTCGCTGATTTTGGTGCACAACCACCCATCGGGAAATCCACAGCCATCAGAGGAAGATATTGTGTTTACAAAACGAATCCGCGCGGGCGCCGAACTCCTTGGAATAGAGTTGGCCGATCACATGATTTTGACGAAGGATGATGCATTTTCATTTCGTGAACATGGAATGATGTAAAAAATTACTACTGTGATTTATAAATCTAGTCGGAAAGATCAAACTCTTCAATAAGCTCGCGTTGTCTGCGAGTAAGTTTTTCCGGAACACGAACAATGATACGAACATACAAATCACCGCGACCACGACCGTTAATTTCTTGAATACCACTTCCGCGCAACCGGATCATTGTGTTGGGTTGCGTGCCGGGACGGATTTTGAGTGTCATCTCACCCTCAAGTGTTGGCACGTCAATGGTGCCGCCAAGTGCTGCGGTAGCAAATGGAATTTCGCGGTCAATA
The DNA here is from genome assembly GCA_001002285.1 of Microgenomates group bacterium GW2011_GWC1_46_15. Classification (GTDB taxonomy): domain Bacteria; phylum Patescibacteriota; class Microgenomatia; order UBA1400; family UBA12028; genus UBA12028. Next base: position 91,720 of record LCLX01000001.1, on the reverse strand, counting down.
TAAAGATCGTATCCATCACGTTTAAACGTCGTATCGGGCTGAACATTGAGTGTGATATCAAACTCGTTAAACCGGATGCGTGTCCCATCGTCTGCGCCGGCGGGAATTTTAATGACGTGCTCTTGTCCGTCAATCGCAACTTTTTTTTCTGTTCCTTTTGCGGCTTCCATAAATGAAATTGTCAATGTATATCGCGGCTTCCTGCGCGCACGACCGCCAAATGGATTGCTTCCACCAAAGAAACTTTCAAAGATCTCAAATGGGTCACCCCCACCTTCGCCAAAGTCAAACCCAGCGAACGGATTTCCGCTTGTTGAACTATATGTATATGTAAATGGACCCTGGCGGGAACCACCGGTAAATGGATTACTTCCAAAGCCGGAAGCGGGGTCAAACGCCGCATGGCCAAACTGATCATATGCCTTGCGCTTTTCGTCGTCGCTCAGCGCTTGATATGCTTCGTTAATTTCTTTAAATCTTTGCTCCGCATCCGCGGCTTTATTGCGGTCGGGATGGTACTGCAATGCTAACTTACGGTACGCGGCTTTAATCTCGTCTTTAGAAGCCGATTTGCTTACACTCAAAATATCGTAAAAATCGCGTTTGGTTGTCATAAGGTACTGATTAGACTTGTCGTGAGATAAGTCTATTATAGATCAAAAAACCGCCACCCTCCAGATGTTTAATCGAGAAGGCGGCGGTTCACGTTTACTTTTTTACGACTTCGCCTTCTTCAACATTGCCTTTATGTGCTTTTCCATTTTTCTTTGTTTTCTTTTCCTCACCTTTTTTCTCTTCACCTTCGCCAGCACTGTCACCCGCTGCCTGCGCCGCATCTCCACCTTGGGCTGCCCCCTGAGGTTGTGCCGCGTTCTGCTTTGCTAAAATCTCGCCGATTTTTTGCGCGGAGGTCAACGTTTCTTGTGAAGCCGTGTCCAACTCTTCTTTTGTGGACTCGGGTTTTTCAGCAAGCTCTTTGAGCTTCTTCACGTTTTCCTCAATTTTCTTGCGCTCTTCTTCCGGCAACTTGTCTCCGTGTTCTTTGAGTTGTTTCTCAATCTCAAATGAAACGTGAAGCGCGTTGTTGCGCGACTCGGCCGACTCTTTCTTCTTCTTGTCTTCATCGGCGTGCTTTTCAGCTTCATTCTTCATCCGCTCGATTTCTGCTTCTGACAAGTTTGTCGAGTTCTGAATCGAGATTTTCTGCTCTTTGCCCGACGTTTTATCTTTCGCTGTAACGTGCAGAATGCCGTTCGCGTCAATGTCGAACGTTACCTCGATTTGAGGCATACCACGCATCGCTGGCGGGATACCATCAAGAATGAACCGGCCAAGCGACTTGTTGTCCACTGCCATTTCGCGTTCACCCTGCAGTACATTGATCTCCACTTGCGTTTGGTTGTCCGCCGCGGTTGAGAAGATCTGCGACTTGCTCGTTGGCACTGTGGTGTTGCGTTGAATCAATGCGGTGCGGATGCCACCCATTGTTTCCAGTCCAAGCGTAAGCGGAGTAACATCGAGCAGAACAATATCTTTGACATCGCCGCCGATCACACCGCCTTGTACCGCCGCGCCAACCGCGACCACTTCATCGGGGTTTACCCCTTTGTGTGGCTCCTTGCCGAAGAATTTTTTCACTTCAGACTGCACCTTTGGCATGCGCGTCATTCCGCCAACCAGTATGACTTCATTCACTTTTGCCGTTGTCATACCGGCGTCTTTGAGCGCCTGCTTTACTGGTCCAAACGTTTTTGTGATGAGGTCATCAACCAACTCTTCCAACCTGGAACGGGTGAGTGTCATCGTGAGATGAACAGGCCCATCTTTGCTTTGCGTGATGAACGGCTGATTAATCTCGGTCTGCTGAGCAGATGAGAGTTCAATCTTCGCTTTTTCCGCTGCGTCGCGAACGCGCTGGAGCGCTTGTGGATCTTTGCCCAAATCCACACCGTTTTCTTTTTTGAACTCCGAAATAATCCAATCAATGATCTTCGCGTCAAAGTCATCGCCACCCAGGAACGTATCACCATTGGTTGCTTTTACTTCAAATACACCGCCGCCAATTTCAAGCACCGTGATGTCGAACGTTCCACCACCCAAGTCGTATACAACGATTGTTTCGTTGCTCTTTTTATCCAAACCGTACGCAAGCGCAGCAGCGGTTGGCTCGTTGATAATGCGCTCAACCTTGAGTCCCGCAATCTCGCCGGCCTGCTTGGTTGCCTGACGCTGTGAGTCATCAAAGTATGCGGGAACAGTGATCACCGCACGGTCAACCGTGCTACCCAAATATGCTTCGGCATCGGCTTTTGCTTTGGAAAGAATGCGAGCGGAAATTTCCTGTGGCGTATATGTTTTACCAGCCACTTCAACCGCGGCCATCCCATCTTTACCAGCAACAATGCTGTATCCAAAACGCTTCTTGGTAAGTTCAACCTGCGGATCACTGAGTTTCCGCCCCATCAAACGTTTTACCGAAACGATTGTACTTTTTGGATTGAGTACCATCTGCCGTTTGGCAGGAACTCCAACTAGGTTCTTAACCGGCTCTACAATGGACGGAAACGTGTTTTGCCCTTCCGCGGTTGGAATGATTTTTGGTGTTCCACCTTCCATCACGGCAACTGCCGAGTTTGTTGTTCCTAAGTCTATGCCTATGATTTTTGACATATTCCTCCTTATTATTCTTCTACTACCTTTTCCTTTGTACTATTTTTATCATCACTCTCTCCTTTGCCCACAATGACTTTGGCCGGACGAAGTATGACACCACTGATCGTGTATCCTTTTTGCGCGACACGGATGACTTTGTCTTTCTCTCCTGTTTCCGTATCAATGGCATCCATGGTGTGCGGGTCAAATGTTTTTCCCAATGTTTCAATTTCTTTTACACCCTCTCTTTCCAAAACCTGCATAAACTGGCGGTGGATCAACTCCAAAGATGTATCTTTCATATGCGCAACCGCCATTTCCAGATGATCAATCGGCACAAGCAACTCCTGAATCAAAAGCGCCGAAGCCATCTTTGCAAACCGCTCGTGTTCTTCGCGCGTGTTCTTTTGCAAGTTCTGATAGTCCGCAAGCGCGCGTTTATGCGCGGTATCTTTCTCTATAAGTTGAGTTTCTAGCTCTTCTACACGTGAATCGCGGGTTAATTTTTGTTGATGTTTTTTCTTTGTGTTATCTGCCATAGTGTGCCCTTTCTACTTTTTTCCAGGAACAAGCGTTGCCATCATGTTATGTACATGCTCTAGCATGGGAATAATGTATGAATAATCGACGCTGTTGGATCCAATCACTCCAAGCGAGCACCGCGTATTTGCGCACGTAAAGTTTGTAAACAAAATACTTACCGGATCAAGATATTGATTTCCAAGATCTCCACCAAAAACCATGTGAACGATTTCTTCCCCCGTGCTTTCTTTATGAAAAATGTGTTCAAGCTGTTGCGTTTCTTCCAACAAAGAAAACAGTGTGCGCGTAACATCAATGTTCATAAACTCGGGAATGTTGAGTAGATACGCGTATCCCGACGCATATGTTTGATGATCGTCGGTGAGTGCAATACCGATGGATTTTGTTCGGTCAGCCAATTCTTTTGCGGCATGACGAAGAAGGTGTTCGAGATTATCACGATTTTCCCAAATATTTTCCTTGACTGAAACTTCATCAGCAACAGATAAGTTTTTTTTGTTCATCAACTCTTTCACATAGAGTTTGAGTGCCAGCGGAGTTGGAACGCGCCCCGCGGAGGTGTGCAGCTGTTTAAGATAGCCCTGCTCGGAAAGATAAACCATCTCGTTGCGGATTGTTGCAGGGGAAACACCAAGGTTGTATTTACGGTCGATCGTCTCCGACCCAACCGCTTCCGCTGTCTCCAAATACTCTTCTATAACAGCGCGCAAAATCTGAATTTGTCTCGAGGTGAGATCAATCATTCGTCCTCCAATTAGCAGAATAATAGCATGAGTGCTAATTGGGTGTCAAGAAGAGTTTTTATAGGAAAAATGTGAAAAATTAGGAGAATTATCCCTGACTACCAAGAAAGAGTTTGAGCTTTTTACTCTGTTTCGGGACGCGAAGATACCTTTTGCCCTCTATACCGAGGATAAAACAGGGAGTTCCATCACCATATGTTCCCTCAGCAAGAATCAGTAACATAAGTCCAAGCTTCTGGTTCGCATGGACAAACATTGTCTTGTCCACAACAATATCTTTGAGAAGATAAGGTTGTATTGAGTCTACATCACATTCAAAAAATACTGGATTAGTCACCTTTGCCCCCTCAGCACTTCCAAGTAGCACTCTTCTTGCTCCATCTTCTCTAGAAAATTTCATATTCCCCTCCGTTGGGAGAATACCACAGCCTTGCATTTATGCCAACCTTCCCATACGCTGGATACGTGAAGATTTTTTCTCCCCCTTCATCATCTTCGTCAAGTTTTTCTGGGCGGTTTCCATCGAAAAAATCGCATATAAAGCAAGCGATGAGTATTCTATTGCCTTTGGCTATTTTAGGTCTTGGCATTGTCCTTGGTGTCTTAAACATCAAAACGCTCCGCCTATTGTTTATTGGCGCGACTGGAGATCCCGCAAACATCATGATTGATACGCAGGCGGTGCTTGGGCCCATGCCCCGCCCGTGGCGGAATCTTGCTCAAGGCGGTGAAGATAAAAATTGGCGGATCACCCCTATTTTAGATCAAGTGAAAGCGTTGCATCCAGAATACATCCGCATTGATCATATTTACGATTTTTATGACATTGTGCAAGGCACTCCAAGGAACTTAACTTTTCACTGGGAAAAATTTGATCTTATTATTTCTGACATTCTCGCAGTTGGCGCGAAACCATATGTCTCACTTTCATATACGCCAATGTCACTCGCGCCAAATGGTGATATTACCGGTACTCCAACCGATTGGGGTGCGTATCAGCTCGTCATTCAAAAAACGGTCGAGCACCTAAGCAAAGACCGCGGGATTGACAATGTCATCTATGAAGTGTGGAACGAGCCAGACTTGTTTGGCGGATGGAAAACATACGGACCAAAAAATTATCTTACGCTGTATTCGTACGCAGCACGTGGCGCTGATGCGGCCGCGGATAACGGGGCAAAGCCGTTTAAGTTTGGCGGACCCGCAATCACCGCGCTCTACAAAAACTGGTTTGATAATGTGTTGAAGTTTGCGTCGGATAATCGACTACGGTTGGATTTTTTCTCATGGCACCGGTATGACCGCGAGATTGACGTGTATCAAAAAGATGTTGCGAATGCCAAAGAGTGGCTTGACGCGTATCCGCAGTATCCTACGCTAGAGTTTCATATTACCGAGTGGGGTCACGATCCCAAAAACGACGCGGGCTATGACGGAGGGTACGGGGCTGCGCATACGGCCGCGGTGGCGAGCGAGATGATGGGAAGTGTTCAGCGCGGGTTTGTGTTCGAGATTCAGGACAGTACAGACCCCGCGGGTAAACAGTACTGGGGACGGTGGGGGTTGTTTACCAGCCAGTCCAGTGGATCACGGCAAAAGCCGCGGTATGCGGCACTTCGATTGATTGACCGCATTGGTGATCAGCGGCTTCAACTGCTTGGAAAAGGAACGTGGGTAAAAGGAATGGCCGCGCGGCTAGGTGATGCTGTTACGGTTGTACTTGCAAACTTTGACCCCGTTGGCAAACACGGCGAAACGGTTCCTGTTACGTTTACAAACCTTTTAGATCAATCATTTCTTTTGGAACAAACATTTTTGGACGGGATGCAACGATCGGCGCAAGTCGCAACAACTGAAGCGGAGTTGCGTGTTCAAATCCCTATGCTCCCGAACAGCGTAGCGTTTATTAAACTCACTCCGCAGAAATAACTCTCTACTGAACTTGTGAAATAACACGCAATATTTCTTTCGTAAACCGCTCTTTTGAAAATGTTTTTGCGTGGTCGTAAAGTTTGCGCGGATCCCACTCTACGCGATCGGCTTTGTGTAATGCTTCAATCATCGCGCTCGTGGTAAGTTCATGTATAAACACCCCCGTCTTTCCCTCAATCACCGTCTCCAAAAATCCACCGGAGTGATGAACAATCACCGGTGTTCCATACGCCATCGCTTCAACCGGAATCATGCCAAAGTCTTCGTCTTCCGCGGGATAGATAAGCACGTGGGCGCGGGCGTACAAACCATGCAGTATTTCATCAGACACACTTCCCAAAAACTCCACTGATGGACCAGCAATCGATTTCAAGTACTCCATATCGCGGCCAACACCAACAAGTTTGAGTGGCCGTTTGAGTTGATTGCATGTCTTAATCACGACATCAACATGTTTGCTCGCACCAAGTCTTCCAACATACAGGACGAAGTTTTCTTTTTTTGCTGATTGGGCTGGCGGAGTAGACGGAACATGAATCGGTGGATATACCACTACGCTATCACGGCGGTAAAACTTTTGAATGCGGCGCTGAACTTCTTTTGAGTTCGCGATAAAAAGATCTGGGTTTTGCGCGGTGCGGAAATCAATCATCCTCATAAAGTGATTAATCAGTTCTCCACCAACGCGGATTACCGGATTCTTTTTCCAGTCCATCATCGTGGTGTAGCCATAAAGTGAGCGTGGCGGTGTGTGGCAGTAGCAGAGATGTTTTGTTGGCGGTTGTGTCCGCACGGCTTTTGCCATGTACATATTTGTTGATGAAATGACGAGATCATATGCGGAAAAATCGAATGACTCAAAAAATTGTGCAGAAAAAATACGCAGTGGCGAATAGAGTGTTTTAATACCGGGAATGCGTGCCGCCCAAGATTCTCGAATATCCCAGTTGGCAAATCGCTGCCATTGTTTTCCTAACGCGTGTTTATCCACAAATGCCGTGTACCCCGGCGCGTTTGGAAACATCTCGTGCAGCGTCTCAACAACGCGTTCTGCACCACCGTACTCGCGGAAATAATCATGAACTAATGCGACACGTAGGCTGCGTGTGTTTTTCATTAGAACAGCGCTCCCTGAACTTCCTGCTCAAACTCGTCTGCCGGCAACATGTTCACTAAACTTTTAAATCCAAGTTTTTGTATGAGCTCTACCGCGGTTTTTTTGTCATAGCCGGAGACCGCGCAATCTTTTACGTTAAACGTGAGCGGAACATCACAATCAATTGTTGCAAGCTTCTGGCTGAGCAGTGCGTTTTCGTGACTGTCCACAAGTTTTTTCACTAATGATTCTTTTAAGACGACTTTTCGTTTTGGTGTCAGTTTTTGAGGATGCACTAATGCTTTATAAATTCCATCTACAGAACCAAATGTTTGTAACAACGTGATCGCTGTTTTTGGACCAACGCCGGCAACTCCTGGGATGTTGTCTGACGCGTCTCCCGCGAGCGCCTTGTAATCAATAATCTGATCTGGCCCAATGCCCATTTTTTCTTTCACATCTTCTTCCGCGTATTCTCTTGCATCATCATTTCCGCGAGGTGGCATGTACACCGTAACAATTCCGTCTTTCACTAATTGGTATGCGTCGCGGTCGCCAGTTACGATAATCGTTTTTAATGACTTTCCCGCGGCTTTTTTTGCTATTGTTCCAATAATGTCGTCCGCTTCGTACCCTCCAATTTCAAAAATAGGAATATTGAGAGCCCGTACCACTTCGTGCACCCGTCCCAACTGACCCAACAACTCACTCGGCACTTCTTTGCGCTGGGCTTTGTATCCCGCAAACGCGGTATGCCGAAATGTTGGTTTCGCCATGTCAAACGATACCGCGATGTACTCAGGATGAAGGTCTCGGATCACTTTAAGAACGATGCGCGTGAATCCATAGACTGCGTTGACCAACTCGCCCTCGGAGGTCGTAAGCGGTGGGAACGCGTAAAACGCGCGGAACACCACAGCATGGCCATCAATGAGGACAAGGATGGGTTTATGGGTGGGCATCATAGTTGCCCTTATTTTACACCAGGACTACACTAGAAATATGAATTGGTTTCTTTTTGCTCTTGCCTCCGCGGTGTTTGCAGCGCTTACCTCAATTTTTGCGAAAATCGGCATGAAGGGCGTGGATAGCAATCTCGCAACATTCATCCGCATCCTTTTTATCCTCCCGTTTGCGTTATTGATCGTTCTCGTTCAGGGAAATCTGAAAGACGCTGGGAAATTCTCAACACTCACGTGGGTGTTTTTAGGATTGTCCGGTATTGCAACAGGTCTTTCGTGGCTGTTCTATTTCCGCGCGCTTCAGATTGGAGATGTTCACAAAGTCGTACCTATTGATAAATTAAGTTTTATTTTTGCAATTGTGCTTGGCGTACTGTTGTTTAAGGAAAAAATCTCACAGTTCGGAGTACTCGGCATCTTTTTCCTTCTTCTTGGCACATATCTCATTGTGTTGAAATAATACACATATGACTACCCTACCCTTTTTCTTCCCCATTGTGAATTAAAAACTTGCTCTTTTTTTCTAACGCGTTCAGTTTTTCTTCCAACTGATCTAATCGGTCGAACAAACGGAACCATGAGTACTCTTCCTGCCGTTTTGTGAGTGTCACACCAATAATACCGATAATAAGACCAAACATGAGAACGCCGGAGATTTGCAGAAGTGCGCCAACCACTCGCCCCAATGTTGTGATCGGAACAAAGTCGCCATATCCAACACCGGTCACTGTGGTAACTGCCCACCATAACCCCTCTTCAGATGTGTGTATTCTTGCCAGTGGACTTGTTGCTTCAATGGGAACGATGGTAAAACCCAATACAACTGTGAATATTAAAATGAGAACAAATACCGTACGGAACTTGCGGTGATGAAAAAGACGCCGTGTTAAACGATGGGATTGTCCACTCATTGTTCAAGCATATCACATACCCGTGTGTTTTGGTTTTGTTTTCTTCGAGTCAAGCAGGGCTTCAAATTCTTCGCCTTCAAGCGTTTCAACTTCGAGCAACTTTGCTGCAACTTTATCAAGTTCTTTCCTATATTTTGCCAAAAGCACTTCTGCCTTTTTCATTGCAATAGTAATAATTTGACTGATTTCCTTGTCAACTTTTGCCTGCATGTCGTCACTCAACTTTGGTGGTTCATACATTGAGCGACCATAGTCCGAAACATCATACTGCGGGCCAAGATTCACTGGGCCAAGATTGGACATCCCATAGTCGATCACCATTGCACGGGCAATGCGCGTTGCATGGTCAATATCGCTACTTGCTCCGCCAGTGAGCTCGTTGAAGATTAATTTTTCCGCAGTACGACCGCCCAACAGTACAACAATCTCATCTTCTAACTCAGACTGTGTTTGCTGATACTTATCGGTTTCCGGCGGCGTCATCGTAAATCCAAGCGCACGGCCACGCGACACAATAGAAATGCGGTGCACAGGATCGGTGTTTGGCAAGTAGTGGGCCAAAATAGCGTGCCCACCCTCGTGATACGCGGTCATTTTTCTTTCGTAATCCGACTGGAGCCTTTTCTTTTCCGGGCCAAGTTTAACTTTGAGTGCCGCCTCTTCAATATCTTTTGCCGTAATACTTGTCCGTCCTTCACGCGCGATAAGAATGGCCGCCTCGTTGAGCATGTTTTCAAGATCGGCGCCGGAGAAACCAACAGTGCGCTTAGCAATTTTTTCCCAAATCAAATCCTTGATAAATGGTTTGTTTTTTGCGTGGATGCGAAGAATAAACTTGCGTTCTTCAAGATCCGGAAGGTCGAGGGTGACACGCCGGTCAAAGCGTCCCGGCCGGACTAACGCAGGGTCGAGCAAGTCGCCACGGTTTGTTGCTGCCAGTACAATTACTGTATCGTTTGGTGTAAATCCGTCCATCTCAACTAAAATCTGGTTGAGCGTTTGCTCGCGCTCATCGTGTCCGCCCATCGAACCAAATCCGCGCATACGGCCGATTGCATCAATTTCATCAATGAAAATAATAGAGGGGGCGACGCGCTTTGCCGTTTCAAATAAATCACGGGCGCGGGAAGCACCAACGCCGACCAACATCTCCATGAACTCTGAGCCAGCCATGGACAAAAACGGGACGTTGGCTTCTCCGGCTACGGCTCGAGCAAGCATCGTTTTGCCCGTTCCGCTTGGGCCAACTAAAAGCGCTCCTTTTGGAACGCGCGCACCCACATCGCGGTATTTTTTTGGATTCTTCAAAAAGTCTACAATTTCTTCGAGTTCGCGCTTGGCTTCTGTTAAACCTCCAACATCGGAAAACTTTACATTCTGTTTGCCTTTGTTAAATAGTTTCGCTTTCGATTTACCAATCGCAAAAATACCGGAGTCACCACCCATCTGCCGACGCATCACAATCAAAATCAGTATGCCAACAACAAGCGCGGGAAGCATATAACTCACAAAAAATGTGAACAACTGCGAGAGTGCTGACGGCGTGATGATTTCCGTTTCAACCTGCGCCGGATCAATATCCGAAGCCTTCATAACCTCAACAAGATTTTGACTATCTTCTTTGCGCGAGATTTTCTTGCTTCCATCCTTGTACTGCACTTCAATATTTTGCCCCATGATCTTAATCTTTTGCACTTTTTGATCCCGCACATCATTCACAAGTTGAGAAAGCGCAATTTTTTCATTGCCACTGCCATTGAGTAAAGCAATAATGTATGGGATAAAAAGTAATCCAATGAGCGCCCACGTTAACATTTTGCGCGGATCCATGCCGACTTGAATTTCGATACGTTTGATTTGCCTGCCATTGCGCGGAGTCTGTTGAGCTTGCGGAGTAGATTGGGGTTGCGAAGATTTTTCCTGCGCAGGTGCTGGAGTCTTTACGTCATGCTTCATGTGCTTTTTCGTCTGTTTTTCCATAAAAATGTTCTTTCCCGTTCTTTCTCAAGCGTATTATCTCACACCTGTCCCGTTGGGCACCGGTTGGGAGAACGGAGTTAAAATCGGCCCCTTCTCTGTGTCGGCCATGATCATCATACCTTGGCTTTCCTCTTCACCCATTTTCTTGGGCTCGAGATTGACCACAAAACAATACTGTTTGCCGATTAAGTCTTCCGGAGCATACCACTTACGGATACCGGAGAAAAGGACGCGTTTTCCAATGGTTTCACCAAAATCAACGACATACCGGATTAATTTGGCGGACCATTCCGGCGCGCTCGCCTCAATCACTGTGCCTACACGGATGTCGAGTTTATCAAAATCCGCATACGCAATTGAAGACTTTGTTGCTGACTGCACTGCTGATTGTGTTGGCTCTGGCGACATGGCTGAGATTGTATCATCCAAAAACAGGTGAAACAACACGAAAATCCGATAAACCGCAGATATCTGACGATTGATATGTATATACGATTCTGATAAAGTGTATATACCATGAACTATAGAAAAACAAAGAAAAAAATCTTTCCATTAAAAGTGTCCGACGCGTTTTACAGTGATTTGCGGTACGTTGCGCAACATGAAGGAGTTCCTGTTTCTGCTTTTGTACGGGGTAAGCTGGAACCTATCGTTGCCAAGGAATTAAAAAAGATGCGGATAAAAAGAATGGGAAAGAAAATGACATTTGCTGATCTTGCAACACTGTATGCTTGGCGTGGGAAAACATACTTTGAAGATAAAAGTGTTGATGAAATTCTTTATGGAGGAAAACTTCATGAAGATGAAAAATAAACCAATTATTCTCGATTCAAATGTTTTAATCGCATACTTTAATGAACATGATTCGCTCCATGAGCGCGCGGTGTTACTTGTCAAAAAAATTGAGGCACAGCAAAAAGTATTATCCGACTTAATTTTGGCAGAAGTTGGAACAGTTTTACTCACAAAAACGAAACAAATACAACTCATTGGTCGTTTACTGCGGCATTTTGTTGATAAACAAACAAAAAACACTGCGCTTGTTTTTTGTACACATCCGCTTTTTTCTCAAACACTCGATATTTTCTCAAAACAAACTTCGTCTTGGTTATCCATGGAAGATTGCAGCATTATCGCGTACGCACGGCATTTTAAAACAACACGCATCGCAACATTTGATAAGGGGTTAAAGAAAATGTTTGTGCGTGAATTTGAATTTCTTGGGTAACTTCTAGGAGGCTTTTTCAAGAAATGACCAATCCATATTGGGAATCGTCATTAAAAGGGCGTGTCCTGGATCGTGTTCCTTCAACCAATCATCAATGGCTTGTACCCCCCCATATTTACGAATATGAATTTTTAGCCATCGTTCTAACTTTTCTTTCTCTTCTTTCCACTCTTTTTCCTTTTCGGCATTTCCTTCTTTCATATACATTACCGCTATGTCCCTGGCATTCCTCGCATTAATTGCCATACCAACAACAGTTTGACGGGATTCTCCAACCGATTCTTTAATGCTTGCGGCAAATTGCTCATCTGTTTCTGGCACGTTTTCCTCTTTTACGCTCAAGATAATAGTCCCATCTTTTCCCGCACTTCTTTCACTGTTTTTTGTGCTATGGCGCGGGCTTTTTCTGCACCTTCCGCAATCACGCGGTCAACATATGCCGTATCTTCTTCTAGTTCTTTCCGTTTTTGCTGAAACGGTTGAAGTTCTTTGGAAATAGCCTCGGCAACGTGGTCTTTCAGCTCAACAAACTTGAGTGTTCCTGCATCGTATGTTTTTTGAAACTTTTCTACCAAGCCTGGATCAACAAGATTTAAAAACGCAAATAGTGTTTTCACCCCGACAGGCATTTCTCCACCCGCCGTTGTCGCAGTCGGCACCGAACGGATTTTTTTGCGGATTGTTTCAAGATCATCGGTCAAATTAATGTAGCTTCCCTCAACCGACTTACTCATTTTTCCTTCGCCAGTAAGCGATGGAATGTACTCGCCTTTTGTGGCAAAACGCTTGGGTTCAGGGAAATCGGTACCATAGTCCTGATTCATGCGGCGAGCAATTTCGCGCGCAACTTCTAAGTGTGGTTCCTGGTCAATGCCCACCGGTACAAGCGAAGCTTTGTAGACCAAAATATCTGCCGCCATCAAAATTGGATAGTTTAAGAGCGCCATTGTGGCATGTTCGGGGTACTGTTTGACTTTATCTTTAAATGTTGGCAAGTGCTGCATTTTTGCAATCGTTACGACGCTGGAGAAATAAAATGCCAACTCGATGTGTTCATTGACTTCCGCTTGCTGGAATAAAATGCTTTTTTTGGGATCAAGCCCGGCCGCCAAGTAATCAAGAATTACTTCGCGGCGGTTCTTGCGGAGTTCTTCAATGGTATATGGCGTGGTGAGCGTGTGCACATCCGCAACCATATACAATGTTTCGTAGTCAGGATCATTCTGCAAAGCCAACATTCCTTTTACCGCACCAAAATAGTTGCCGAGGTGAAGGCGGCCTGTTGCACGAATGCCGGATAAAACACGATGTTTTACCATATGGTGTGTATTCTACCAGTTTTACTTCGAGTATGCCTCTTCCCAGCCCTGCCCATGCCATAATCCAACAACTATTTTTACTAAATGCGCGTAAATTTCCGTGCGTGTGAGCAGACCCTTGGTGATGACACCAATCATGCCCCGGCCTTTTTTGATGTTCGCCTCACCGGTAATTTCATCAAGTGCTGGCCCCATTTCTTTACCATTTAAAATGTGGCGCGCAACGGCGGGAGGCAAGTAAAACCGCTCGCCATTCGCAACGAACTCACGATGATGTTTTTTATCAATCAGGCACACCCATACCGTGTTCAATAATCCACTGCGTGTTTTGTGCACGCCACCCTCGAGTCCAATGCCAACATCTGCAGTCGGGGTACGTTTCAACGCTTTGCGTGCGCGCTGAGCCGCCCCGCGCTTTGTTTCTGTATCCGACCGTGGTTGCGCGGAAACACCGCTTTCAACATCAATCCCTTCAATGTGAATTTCTATGCCCAGATGCGAAAAGGCTTGCCGAACCGCCTCAATTTTTACCGGATTTGTACTGCCGACAACAATATTCATACTTGTATTATATCTGATATACGGGGCTGGATTGTAGGTTAAAAGATGTGATAGTGTGGAAAATATGAATGATGAAGGTCGTTTGCATCTTATGACATTTATTCGATCAAAAATAAACAGTGGTGAAGTTGTTGGTGTATATTTTTCTGATGAAACTGTCGCTCCGGCAGTTTTAGCTGAAATGTTTAGAAGGTTACCTAATAATATTCAGGCAGAATATCGTGCTCTACTGAAGCAAAACCTTCACCCCGAAAGTGTTGGTGGAGATAGACATTGGGACCCACCCCCTGGATTTCACCGCATGGATGGACGTGCAAACTCTGGCCGTTAATCCGTAATTTCCGCAACTGGATTTCTATCAAGTTTTTCAATATCTTGTACAAACTCTCCGCGCTGAGCTTTGTAGTACGCAACAATTCCAATCATGGCCGCGTTATCCATACACAACTTTTTATCTGTGGGATACAGGACAGAAACACCCAATGGTTTTAATCGCGCCCGCAATGTTTTCCGCAATAATAGATTTGCAGAAACACCGCCGCCAATGATCACCGTTTGAACATGCGTACGTTCAACTGCCCTTACCGTCTTTCTCACTAAATGCTCAATCGCAATATGCTGAAACGACGCGGCAATATCCATAGTTTCTTTTTTCGTTAACGTACGGGCACCATCGTGAGTGAGTTCTTTCATCAACCGCATGACTGCCGTTTTGATGCCGGAAAAACTAAAGTTCAAATCGCCCGTTCGCGTCATAGGAATGGTAAACGGATACGCGCGCGGATTTCCCTCTTCCGCAAGTTTGGCAAGCAAAGCCCCACCAGGATATCCAAGTCCTAACATGCGGGCAACTTTGTCGAATGCTTCGCCAGCCGCATCATCAACCGTCTGTCCTACTAATTTATATACGCCGTGATTTTTCATCAGCACTAACTCAGTGTGCCCACCGGAAACAAGCAGTGCTAACAACGGAAGATATGGGATTACTTTTTTACCACCGGCAAACATCGCATAGATGTGCCCCTCCATATGGTTTACCGCAACTAATGGTTTGTGATACTCACGCGCAAATTCTTTTGCTTTGCGCACCCCGACTTCCAGCGAAATGGCTAGGCCGGGGCCATATGTAACGGCAAACACATCAATGTTGTTGAGTTTCACCCGCGCTTGTTTGAGCGCTTTTTCAACAACAAGATTAATGCGTTCCTCGTGCGCGCGTTTCGCAACTATCGGAACAACGCCGCCAAATGGTGTGTGTAACTCAACCTGCGAAGAAATAATATTCGCAACAATACGGTCATCTTGCACAACCGCGACCGATGTTTCATCACATGAAGTATCAATCGCTAAAATGTTCATATCGTGATTGTTCTTTCGTTTTCATCCTTACCATACTCAAACTTCACCCAAATAAGTTTGGCTTCATCGCTGTATTGATTCAACACATCATGCACTTTATCCGCCCACTCAACCGCAATCACATCGCATGAATCAATCATCTGTGCAAACCCTAAATCTAAAAATTCTTTGCTGGAAAAAAGGCGCCACGTATCAATATGTACGAACTCTAACTTTTTCCCCTCACCCTCAAACGGATAGTTGCGTGAAAGTGTAAATGTCGGGGAAACAATCGTTTTTTTAATTCCTAGTCCCTCAGCAATTCCTTTACTAAACTGTGTTTTGCCCGCTCCCAACTCACCAACTAAACAAAAAACAAGCGCTTTATAACTTAACAGGTTTTTGTATTTCTGCACTATTTTTTTCCCGAGGCGAACTGTTTCTTCCGTACTGTGCGTTTTTATCTGTGATGTTTCCGAAAACGTAATACTGCCTTGCCGCAAGACTTCGATATCATCTAACGTTGTATCGATCACTGTAGACGGTTCGTTGTGCGGAAGCTCGCCCGCGTCCAGTACTACATCAATCAGCGATTTTTGTTTTTCTGAAATGTTGCTAAAAATATCTTGAATCGTATACGGTCGTTTTTTATACGACGCATTTGCACCCGTTGCTGTAATCGGTTTTCCATATGCTTTTATCAATTGAAGTATGAGTGGGTAATTTGGTATGCGGATTCCCAATGCTCCAGTTTCCGAAGTTACTCCTTTTGCAACATTTCCTTTGCTTTTTGAAACAACTGTTATGGGGCCCGGTAAAAATGTTGTATATACTTTTTTTGCTGCTGCATTTAACTCAACATATATTTCTGCCATTGATTGATCGAAAACCGCGATGGAAAGTGGCTTGCCTTCCCGCCGTTTTTTATACTGCAAAAGCTTGTCTACTGCTTTTTGATTTGTTGCATCTGCACCAATGCCGTACGTCGTTTCCGTGGGATACACAACAAGCCCACCGCTTTTCAGTGTGGAAATAGCGGCCGTAATGACTTCACGCGCTGGTGTTGTGCTGAGATGAACAATCTTCATACAGGCGTATTGTACCTCAGGTGCTTACTGTGAGAGATGCTGAAGCGCCCGCAGAGGAAGTAAAAGACACTTCTCGCGTGTTGGAAGAATGGCATTCATCCCCATCTCTTTAAGCAACAATTTTTCTGTGAGTTTTTTTGCAAACGCAATCGGTTTTCCTTTAATAAGCTCAGAAACCATACTGCAGCTTGCCGTGCTGATTGCGCATCCCACACCGCGCCATTTGACGTCTTGGACCTTGCCATTTTTAACAAGCAGCTGCATTTCAACCATGTCACCACAACTTGCATTCGCTTCTTTCAGCGTGTGGGTTGGATGAGTAAGCGTGCCAAAATTTCGGGGATTGCCCGCGTGGTTAAGAATAATTTCTTGGTAAAGGTCGGACATACATGTTATTTTCCAAATACTTCTTTTACTTTTTGAATTCCGCGAATCAATACATCAATATCTTCTTTTGTTGTGTACACATTAAAACTTGCCCGCGTTGTTGCTCCCCATTTAAATTTTGCATGGAGCGGCATCGTACAGTGATGGCCGGAACGTACTGCGATTCCTTCGCTATCCAAAATTTGCGCAACATCGTGCGCGTGTACGCCGTCGTAGATAAACGCAACACTTCCACACCGCTTTCTTGCATCCATTGGGCCAACAATATGAAGTTGTGAAATTTTTTTGAGTTGGTTAAGCGCGTAGCTCACCAACTCAGCATCGTGTTTTACCACCTGTTCCATGCCAAGTTTTGACAAATAGTTGCACGCCGCCGCGAGCCCAACCGTACTTGCTACATCTGGGGTTCCGGCGATGTATGCGTCTGGTACATCGGCAAACGTGGTGGTGTCCAAGCTCACTTCGTTAATCATGCCGCCGCCGTACAAAAACGGATGCATGTGTTTGAATACTTCGGCGCGGACAAGTAAGCCACCAATCCCCATTGGTCCCACCATTTTGTGTCCGGAAAACGCAAAGAAATCACATCCAAGTTTGTGGAAATCAATCGGAAGATGTGGCGCGCTTTGCGCGCCGTCGACAAGAACGAGCGTTCCGACTACATGAGCCAGTTTAGAAATCTCAGCAACAGGATTCATCACGCCCAATGTATTTGAAACGTGCGACATCGCAACGAGTTTTACACCTTTGCGTAGTTTCTTTTTGAGATCGGCCATGTCCAACTCACCGGACTCCGTAACCCGTACATACTCAATCGAGCAACCTTTGCGTTTCGCAAACACCTGCCACGGAACAAGATTGCTGTGGTGCTCCATCTCTGTTGTCAAAATCACATCACCTACAGAAACATGATCTTCTGCCCACATGTACACCACCGCGTTAATCGCTTCGGTTGTATTACGCATCAAAATCAACTCATTCGTATCTGCACTAAAAAACTTTGCAATTGTATTGCGGGCGGCATAAAACATGCGTGTACTTTCATCGCCCAAAGCGTGAATTCCGCGGTGCACATTTGCATTGTGCTGCGTGTAGTACTCAACAATCGAATCAATGACCGCCTGCGGTTTTTGGCTGGTCGCGGCAGAATCGAGATACACGAGCGGTTTGCCGTTCCGCACAGTCCGGTTTAGAATGGGGAAGTCTTTTTTAATGATATTCGGGTCAAACATACCCCGATTATACTCGCTATACTCGCACAGGCCATTTTTATGCCGCAAAACCTTTTTACCCTCTTTGCAACGAAGCATGATCTCCATCAAACACCGATGCATGCACAGATTATGCGCGATATTCATTGGCAGGTGTATGGTAAACCCGGAAATCAAGTGTTTGTGCGCCGGATTGGACCAGTCGCGTTTGCCAAGGCCCAACACTTTGACACATTCGATCCTAATTTTTTGTGGTTTGTTCAGAAAAAAGAACGCGTATTGCTATTCCAGTTAGAGCCCGCTGTTGCACTCCAGTATGGAAAGAAAAAACTCACATACTTGCCCGGACATCATGCGGTTTGGGATACAACGCTCGCTAGATATGGGATAAAAAAACAATGCACTCCACTCGCACACTCCAAGACCATGCTCATTGATCTGCGATTATCCGAAGCTCAATTACTCAGCCAAATGAAACAAAAGATGCGATATAACATCGGTCTCACTCAACGCAAAGGGCTGTTGAAACTTTCGCGTATCTCGTTTGCCAAATGCACTCCCGCTGTTTTACAGGAACTTTTCGACCTTCAAAAAAAATGGCGTCGATCCCGCCCACACGCATTAAGTTTCCCTGAGGATTTTCTTCACCATTTCGTCCGCAACTTTACTGGACACGGCCATGTGTACACCGCCCACCTCGGAAACATACTTGCCGCTGCGTTGTACGTTCCAGTGTGGGAAAAGATGGCTACGTACTACTGCGCTTGTGCTTTACCAGAGGGTTTTGCTTCCCACGCTCCTACCGCGCTCACTTGGTATGCCATGCTTCAAAGTAAGGCCGAGGGTTGCCAGATTTTTGATTTTGGCGGAGTATACGATGAGCGGTATCCAAAAACATATAAGGGGTGGAAAGGATTTACCGTGTTCAAAGAAGGGTTTTCGCCACTGCCGGTTGTGTTCCCGGAACCAAGAGTGTTATCACTATTCCATTAACCAATCTGCAAGAATCCTTCAACAATCATTTTTTCTGCTTTTTTGCGTGTGAGTCCACGGCTCATCAGGTAAAAAATCTGCTCTTCTGAAATATTCGACATTGTCGCGGCATGTGAACATTTTACGTCATCTGCCAAAATTTCTAGATTGGGGACTGCTTCTGCTTTCGCTGTCGGTGAAAGCAATAATACTTTTTCCCGCAAAAATGACTCGCTTTTTTGCGCTTTTTTTTCAATGATAATCGTGCCGGATAATGTGAGCGATGCGTGGCCTTCAACAACTCCCCGCAACTCTGTTTCCGCGCGCGTTCTTGGTGCCTTATGCACAATAAACAGCGATAACTCATGCTTGGTATTTCCAGCGAGATGGAACGCGCCAATAATCTTCACTTCCATCCCAGCGCGGTTTAGGATAACTTCATACCTGCCTGATTTCCCTGATACATCAATAATATTTTTCTTTTGTGCGTTCATCCCACCGATCCTTCCATTTCCATATCGATCAGCCGATTCATTTCTACTGCAAACTCAAGCGGCAGTTTGCGTACCAACGGTTCGGCAAAGCCACGCACGATCATTTTGCTTGCCTGTTCTTCTGTAAGCCCGCGACTCATCAAATAAAAGAGTTGTTCTTCGCCAATTTTTGAGACCGTTGCCTCGTGCTCCAACGAAACGTCGTTCGTCAAAACGCGTTCGGTTGGGTATGTGTCGGACCGCGACTGTGAATCTAAAATAAGTGCGTCACACACAACCTTGTTTTTGCTTCCGTGCGCGTTCGGGCCAATACTCACCAACCCGCGGTAACTTGTCCGCCCGCCGTCTTTGCTAATAGATTTGCTGATAATCGTTGACGACGTGTATGGCGCGAGATGAATCGCTTTGCTCCCTGTATCCAAGTGTTGGCCAGCACCCGCCAACGCCATAGAAAGCGTTTCTCCTTTTGCACCCTTGCCCGCCAAAATGAACGAGGGATACTTCATTGTGAGCTTGCTATTATGAACAATAATTCCATTTGCAATAAAATTAGATGTTCCTTTAATTTCTAGATCGTATGTTTTTTCTTTCCCCTGTGGAATAATCGACACAACTCGAACAAATTCAATCCTAGGAGACGGTACTTCAACGTTTCTCCTAATATAAGTTAAGTAATCTCTAATATTGTGCGTGAGAAAGTGACATGTGTAGTATTTCCATTTACCTTTATATAATGTTCGAAACTTTGTATATGTAGAAATTTTAAGTGGATTTAGACCACAACTAATCATAAGTAATTTCAAATCTTCAAGTAATAATTTATGAACGCTTGCAAATATAATTTGGCCAAGTTGTATACCATTTTTGTCTTTTTTATTTCCCCGGACAGATCCGTCTGTATCCATGTACCCTTCAATAAAAGCAAGTCTCTCTTTTAACGGAAGTTCATATATCCAAAAGGGAATTCTTTTGGTTTTTGCAGTATCACCGAGTTGTAAACTACGGAAAAATTCAGCAACAATGATGGAAGGAATTGTGAGACAGATTCCTTTTGGTTTCGGAAGTACATGAAATATTTCCTGAAGGGTATTTTCCATTTTTTTCCTGATTTTATCCTTTGGGGGAATGGCAAAATATACACGAATCCACTGTTTTTTTGAATTCTTTTCACAATACCCATCTCCCATATATGCACCAATAATCCACATCAATTTTTCTGATGTGCTAGAAGGAATTGTTGGGTCATGTATAACTTTGTTTGTTTTTCTTTTTTTGGTAAAATGAAACTCCAATTGTTTGCTTTGGTATATATCTGTAAGCCCCTTAGACGTTCCTATGTAGTCTCCTACTTTAATATCTTTTAATTGCTTCCATTGAAGTGTTTGATAATGTTTCATCACAGACTCGTGAGAGAGAACAAGAAATGGATGATTACTCGTTGCTTCAATTTCACGATGATTTTCTGTTTCCAAGAGAAAAATTTGTTTTACTCCAGTCATTTTTGATGCTATAACGCGAGATTGTATTGGTTGTAAGTTCGGCATATCAACAGACCAAATAATGTCTCCCGCTTTTACATCTTTAATAGAAATACATCCTCTTCCCTTTATAAATAAACGAGAACTCTCGCTTAAACAGCCCATATTAAAATCTGTCCAAATCATTTCGCCTTCTTCTTCCACAAACGCGCGTTTTGTTACTAAGTTGTACACGTGCTTATACCAATTCTGCACGGTGGTGTACTGCACGCGCGCGCCTTTTTTCACAAAAATTTCAACGACCGCGGAATGGAGGCTTGAAGAAGAAAAACTCGGCGAAGTACATCCCTCAATGTACGAAACTTTTGCCCCTTCATCGGCAATAATCAGCGTGCGCTCAAACTGCCCCGCGTTGGGCGAGTTAATACGGAAGTACGCTTGCAAAGGAAAAGTGACTTCAACGCCTTTCGGCACGTACACGAATGAACCACCACTCCATACCGAAGTGTTGAGCGCCGCGAATGTGTTGTCGCCAACCGGAATAACTTTGCCAAAGTACTCACGGACCAAATCCGGATACTGGCGCAGTCCCTCATCCATTGATAAAAACACGACACCCTGTTTTTTCCACACGTCTTTGAGGCTCCCCTGCACAACTTCTGAATCAAATTGATTTTTCACACCAGCCAAGTACTCACGCTCAGCCTGCGGGGTACCAAGCCGGTCAAATGTTTTTTTAATGTACTCCGGAACGTCCTCCCATTTTTGTGTTTCCTGCTGAACCGGCTTGAGGTAATAGTGAACCGCGTCAAAGTTTATGTTGAGTTTTGGGCCCCAAGGAGGCATGGACTTTGATTGAAAAATCTTAAGTGCCTCTAGGCGCTTTGTCCGCATCCATGTTGGCTCGCCCTTCATACTCGAAATATTTTCAACAACACTTTGAGAAAGGCCGGGTTTTTCGATAAACGCATACGTGTTTGTTGGATCGGAGAAGCCGTAGGCGTAACCAGGATCTGTGGGAAGTTTGAGTTTTTTCTGTTGTTTAATCGGAGCGAATCTAGACATACGATGTATATCCGTTTTTTTCTAACTCTTCACCAAATTTCTGTCCGCCGCTTTTGACAATATTTCCCTTTACCATCACGTGCACAAACTCGGGTTCAAGGTATTTTAAGATACGCTGATAATGCGTAATCACAATCACTCCAGTATTGTGCGCGGCAATCACTGCGCGAACTCCGCGAGCAACGGTTTTAATCGCGTCAACGTCAAGACCTGAATCGGTTTCATCCAACACAGCAACGCTCGGTTTTAACACCATCATCTGCAAAATCTCCAACCGCTTTTTTTCACCACCAGAAAATCCTTCGTTTACATTGCGCTCTAACAACTCTTTTTTTACTCCAACTTTCTCCCCTTCAATCCGCAATATTTCGCGGAACTCTACAATGCTTTTGAGCGGACCAAACTTTGCTTCGTATGCCGCGCGCAAGAAGTTCTGTACAGAAACGCCGCCAATTTCCACGGGATACTGGAATGCCAAAAATAACCCCGCACGGGCACGCTCGTCTGGAGTCATTTCAAGAAGGTTGTGCTTGTCCAGTTTTACATTACCCTTCGTGACGCTATATTTTGGATGGCCGGCCAATGTATACGCCAGCGTGGACTTTCCACTTCCGTTTGGCCCCATAATGGCGTGTACCTCGCCAGGTTTTACCACCAACGAAACGCCGGAAAGAATCGGTGTTTTTTCAACAAAAACGTGGAGGTTTGTAATCTTCAACATAGGCGCTTTGAGCAAGTATTGTACAGGAAGAGATCAATGTTTGCCTGATTTGCGGGCAGCCATAGCCCGGTGGGATGATGTTGAGTTTTTCTTTGCGGAAGGATGCCGGTCAAACGCATAGTACGCCTCATTGCGGATTGTGTTCGTTGTCTGCACATCCGCAAGTTCTTTGCGTGAAAACCACCGCACTTCTTCAACCCCTTTATCGCTGATTTTTATATCGGCCATGTTGCTAACAGGTTCAACAAAAAATCCAAACACATAGTGCTGTTCACAAATTTTTCCTGTGGTTGGACTGGGTTTTGCTTGACCTGGCGGATTAATCCAGTGTACGTTATACACAAATGGGAGTGGCAAATTTTCTGTTTCCGGCGCAGACACAACTTCCGGGTGCGCGCTCACCACCTTCACCTGAATCCCCGTTTCTTCAAAAAACTCGCGTTCCGCGGCGAGGTGCGGGAGCTCGTGTTCTTCAACATGGCCACCGGGGGAAAGCCAAATGCCTAACAACGCATGTTTCACAAACAAGACTTTATCGTTGTAAATCAGCCAGCCGGAAGCGGTTAAACACCGCTTTCCTTTGTACTCTGAAAGTTTTGCCATGGTCATAGTATAAACCTGAGGGTGTGCCAACTCGACTATGCCCCCATGAGTGTCATCTGCACACCAACGTGTTTTTTGGGCGCAAACCCAAAATCTATTTTTGCTTCAATGAGCCGATTCCACTTATTCAAAAATTTAATGTTTCCTTTTGAGGCACCATAGTCATACACATCGCGCGTGATCTCAACGTCTTTCAAACAATACATGGATAGTTTGTCGAACTGTTTTTTTGCATAGTACTCTAATGCGTCCAGTCCCGAACCGCTTTTTTGCACTCCGAGGGTTTGTGTTGCAATTGAGTCCAAGCTCACGCGGTGGCCAGTTGAGTCTTTTACGCGGTCAAGCAAATCAAGCACCGGCCACTCACGGATATTGCCCGTGTAGTACGGACGGAGCGCTTCAAAATCAAACGTAATAATGTTGAATCCGACGATGACGTCGGCGTGTTCGAGAATCGGCCACAACTTGGGAAGATCCTGCTCAAAAAATCCTTGCATTTCTCCTTTACCGGATGAGCCGTTTCGCACGCAGATCCCAACGTAGGAGATGCCGAGGCGGTCAGGGAAGTTGCCTCCAACCTGGTCAAAAGATTTTTGTGTCTCAACGTCTAGGAAAACATACTGCATACGTGTGTAGGGTAAAGAAAAGCGGTGTGGTTTGCAAGACTATCTTCCTTCCTCCTCCTTTTTATGCTAATGACACTGTCGAGCCGCGAATAGCAATAAGCCCATCAATCATGAGGCTTTCAATAATATTTCCCCACCGTTTTTTATCACGGAGTTTATGATCACGCTCTACTTGCTGATAAAGTTTTTCCATATGCTGATGGCCATCGCGTAATATATCAATAACTTTTCCGCGAAAGTACCGGTCGGCTTGTTTAAACGGAATTTTTTTCGCCCCACTCTTTTTTATGTTGATTTTTTTGTTTTTTGTTGCGAGTGAATCAGCATAGTTTCTGAATCCGTGTTTTTGTTCAGAAAGATTCGCTATACACACCGTTTGGAGCGGGCACACATCACATTTTGGGGCCTTAGCCGTACACACAAGTGCGCCAAAATCCATCAGTGCTTGATTCCACGGATCACCTTTCCCGCGCGGCACGGATTGATCAATAACTGCAAAAAATTCTTTGGTGGAAATATCAACTTGCCCCGCTTCTTTCCCAAACATGACGCGGGAAAATATGCGCCGGATATTTGTATCTACAACACCGATATCTTTTCCATACGCGAATGTCAGAACTGCGCGCGCGGTGTACTCGCCAACGCCGGAAAGTTTCCGTAGTTCTTCTTCGGTTTTCGGGAAGTTTCCCTTATGGGTATGAACAACTGCGTGAGCCATTTCATGCAGAAATTTTGCGCGGCGATTGTATCCTAAACCCTTCCACTCAATCAACACCTCAGAAAGTTTTGCTTTGGAAAGATCGTGAACTGTTGGCCATTTGCGGATAAACGATTCAAATTTCGGCAGCACGCGGTCTACCTGCGTTTGCTGGAGCATGAGTTCGGAAACAATAATCGTGTATGGATCGCGATTCCATTTCGTCGTGAAGTAGCTGGCAATGGTTGAGTCGCGAAGTACGGATACTTTTGTTTTGCTGATTTTTTTTGCTTTATGCAATGCTGATAATTCCCGCATGCGCCAAGGCAAAATGCGCCCGTGTTTGCGGAACCAAGCAAACAACACTGTGTGTAAAAGTTTTTTGTTCATGCCATATATTTCGCGGGCGGGCAAGTACGGTTAAACAACAATTTCAATGAGTTTTTCCATGCGCTTGCGCGCGACCGTGCGGATAAACTTGAACTGCTCTTCTTCCGTCGGAAACTCTGCGAACTCTTTCCATACTGCGCGGCCGGCGGCAAATCCGCTTGCGCCATGTTTCATCGCAAGTTGGAGTGCAAGCAAAAACCGCTCGTATGCTGTGCCACGGGTAAGTAAAATCCATGGCGTTGTTTTTGTGCCAGAATGTTTTTTCATCTCTTGTGTAATTTGAGTGCACCGCTTTTCAAAGGCTGGAATATCTAATGGTTCGCTTGGCAGTGCGGGAGCTTCAAGTTTTAATACATCGCACTGGTTTGCAAATGTGTGCACCGTTTCTAGTTGAAGCTTAAACGCTTCTTCACTAGAACGAAACTTTTTTTCAAGTGGATGAAGTAAAATTTCCAGCAAAAATGGCGTGTGTGCGGACTGCGCCTGTTTATACAGTTCCTGAATAAGCTGTTGTTTTAGCTCTGCGTTTTTGCTTAATGGGTTGTACCACAGGAGTATTTTTGCCGCCGCAGTTCCATTCCCAGCAAAAGGCCCAACCTTCCCATATAGACCGTCATCATACAGATCTGGAATGTCGTCTGGATTAAACGAACTATATGGTGGTTTCTCGAGCGTAAGCAAAAGGCCCGACCTTCCCTTTTTCTCCAAGCTCGGCATGCCAAACTCGGGATCAACTAACACCCCAGAACATATCGGAGAAAATGTTTCCATGAACACCGTTTTTACGCGCTCGAGCGTGGACTTTCCCGATTCACTCATCGGATCAACGCCAAGCATTGTCGCAAGCGACGCGCGTTGATCACACGCCGCAATTGTAAATTTTCCGGTTTTCGTCTGGATATCGGACAGCGTCATATAACTATGCTATCCTAGATGTACATAAACCACAAACATTTTTATTACAGGAGGCTACATGCCACACACACTTCCGAAACTTTCGTACGCGTATAACGCGCTTGAGCCACATATTGACGCGCAGACGATGGAAATCCATCACACAAAACATCACCAGGCGTATATTGATAAATTGAACGCAGCGTTGGAATCGGCTCCAGAACTGCAAAATAAACCCATTGAAGAACTGTTGAAAGATTTAAACACGGTTCCCGAGGCAATCCGTACCGCCGTTCGAAATCACGGCGGCGGACACTACAACCACTCGATGTTCTGGACCATTATGGGACCAGGAAAAGGCGATGTTCCCGTTGGTACTTTGGCTGAAGCAATCACAAAAACATTTGGCGGATTTGACCAGTTTAAGGAAAAGTTTGCCGCAGAAGCAGGTGGGCGGTTTGGAAGTGGATGGGCGTGGCTTGTTGCCGATGCAGTCGGAACACTGGCAATCATGTCAACCGCAAACCAGGACAACCCATTGAGTGAGGGCAAGTTCCCCGTTCTTGGTTTGGATGTATGGGAACACGCATATTACTTGAAGTATCAAAACAAGCGCCCGGATTACGTTACCGCGTGGTGGAATGTTGTTGATTGGCAAGCGGTTGAGGCGAGATATGTGTCGATGAAAAAATAGAGTGAATATGGAATCAGAAGTACCACACATTTCTATGACTCCCAAGGATGATAAACTTCAAATTTCTGCACAAGAAAAATCCACGTTATTACCAATTTGGTCTCGAATTAGGTTATATAAACGATTTGTTGTTGCTTGTACACTTCTTACAATTTTTTCTTTCTTATCGGCTGTTTTTTTCTTTTTGTTTCAAAAAAATAAACCTGTTGAAAAACTAACTGAACAAATTTTTACGGAAGTAAAACCAAGTTTTGAGGGACTTCCGCTTTCAGAGTTGCTTCGCCAACAGGAAAATCAACAGGGCAACAATTCTACTGCTCCAACTCCCCCAACAAGTCCCCGGGTTAAAAAAGACATTCCGCTTTATTCTCTTGGTGAGGAAAATGGTACACATATTAGAAACTTAAAGATTGAAATCCCACAGCAACAGTCAATGCGGTTTATTCAACAAGCGTTTGCGCAAACAACACATACCATTCCCATTTACTCCATTTTTTTTGGACAGTACTCAGAACAAGAAGCAACTGATCTTGCAAAAAAATTCTCAATAAACACACCCCATACACGATTGGATAACATGAATCCTCAATCTTTCCTGTTTAAAACGACTGACAGAGTATTGGCGATTAATGCGTTTGATGATGGATACCGGTATTTTACGAAACCTCAAGAGGGTCCCGCCCCGACGAAAGAGCTAGCTATTACAGCAGCTCAACAATTTTTACAAGAAAAAGGGTATGACATGAGTGGGTATGAAGTTGTTCAAACGAGAAATGGTATGTTGATGCAATCTGATCAACCAGCACAACAAAAAATGTTGTTTCGTACGGAAATTGACCTTGGTTGGCGGGATCAACAATCGTGGATGGTTATTTTCAGAAAAAAAACAGATACATACCCCGTGTATACGCTTAGTTCTTTTACGGGATTAACCGTTACTGTCGGTCCAGGAAATACGGTAGTCGCGATAGACGATGGGCTGCATGCATATCCAATTGATTTTACAAAACCGCAAGAGTTTCTCCTCAAAGAAATGCCGGAGGCTTTAGACGAACTTAAAAAGACCGGTGGGCTTGTTTTTGAACTAAAAAAGTTCGAACACGAAAACACTAACGATATATACACCACAATGAATACTGACGATGGATATGATATTCGCGATGCGGTTGTTACCTCTGGTGAACTGGTGTATTATCTCAGTACAAACCACGCTGGAAGAACTACGGTTACTGACACAACAAAGTTTCCATTTGGATATCTTATGCCTATTTGGAAGTTTTCCGGCACTGGAAAAATCTATGGGCCGCAAGCAAATGGAAACCGTGCGGAGTTTACAACATTTGTGTATGCATTCAAACAAAGAGAAGGGATTGCTGATCCATTTCGAGTAAATTTTGCTATTACGAGTTCTGATACAGCTGCAACAAATAGTACGATAACAACAACGTTTGGTTTCCGGTACGCATTTAATGATAGTCCCGTTGCGCTCGATCTCAAACCAGAACGGGGTCTGAAATACACACTTACTGTTGTATATCCCAACAATGAGTACACGCAGTACACAAATGTCGTGCGGTTTTCTCAATATAATGAAACAGTCGCTATTCCTACAGGACAAACTGAGGGACCATTGACCATATACTATAACCTTACTGATTTCCCGTTAGTTCAAGGGGTCCGAACTGTCAATGTGCAAAGTGATGGAGAGCAAGGAAAAGGAACGTTATTTGCTTCTGTTTATAACACACATTACGACGATCTTGCTGGGTATCGTGTGCGTATCCAGCATGAAACGTTGTCAAACTCTTACGAAAAGGCGGTGATTCATTCTCCAGAACATCCAGAAGTCCCCGGGTTGTTTGCCGCAATTTTCGAAAATATTCCTGTTGGAAAATATACAGCAACTTCTTATGACCAACAAGGAAATGCTATTGCAACACATTCAGCAATTGTGAAGACAATAAGGGAGAATAATCCTGTGTATAGTCCAAGTCTGTATAGCTACGTAATCTTGTGGCAACAGTTATGAAATACTAACAGTATCCTATTGGTCATATCCGAACATTGTAGTGTTCGGATTCGCTTTAGAACTTAGGGGAATGCTACAATAGGTAAGATAGATAAACGGAAAGGAAAGTTATGGCACTTCCAAGTCCAAGTGGTGGGGAGGTTGTCCCCACACAACAAGATGGGGAAGGGGGAGCAAGAGAGGCTATACTCCTAGCAACGTCTTGGTTGGATCAATCTTATCCAAAGCTTGGGGTTCTCCGAAATGTTTCGTATTCCGTTACTGAAAGAGGGAATAACATATACATTGTTAGTATTAGCGCTCAAGGGGAAAAGGGACCTCAGAGCTTCTCTCTTGAAGTTAACTTAACAAGAAAGATTGTTAAAGAAGTTTGAGTTTGTTATATAGTAATCGCTACTTTTACCGCGTCTGCAATCATTTTTCCATCGGCTTTGCCTTTGAGTTCGGCCATCACTGCTTTCATTGCTGAAGGCATATCTTTCGATGGAAGTGCCGCAACAATTGCGCGGACTTTTTCTTCAACGTCTTGCTGGCTTAACTGCGCCGGAAGGAACTTTAATAATACGTCAAGTTTTTTCTGTTCTTCGGTCACGATGTCCATACGACCGCCCTGCTGAAACTGGATAATCGCTTCGCGGCGGTTTTTGACTTCTTTTTGGATCACATTCAGCACTTCTTCGTCATTTAATTCATGTTTTGCATCGATCTCAACATTTTTAATCGTTGAAAGAATGTACCGCAGAGCATTAAGAGTAACAGTGTCGCGCGCTTTCATCGCGGTTTTGATCTGATCGGTGATTTGTGTGCGGAGGGACATAGTTCACTCTAATTCATTCGTCATACTTCTTAACTCTTGTGCGGAATATCCTGTATCTTGCGCCGCTTGGTTATATCCTCCAAGACCAGCAATGTTGGCCTGCGCAGTTTGAATATCGTCTATTGTAAACTCTTCTTTTCGTTCGAGCCACTTTGTAAGAAGTCGTTTGAGTTCCTCTACTGTAAGAGCAATCCTCGCTTTTTCGCCAATCCGTGACTGCTCTATTGTTTGTCCCGCAATGTCAATCAAACTTCCATTTATCATTTTCCCCTCCTCCTTTATATCAGTAATACTTCTTGTCTTTCAACTCCTCGGGCAAGTGGCTTGTTGTATCGTATTTCTCATATCCTTTACCATACCCCAAGGATTTCATGAGTTTCGTTGGCGTGTTGCGTACGTTCATTGGGATGGGCAAGTTGCCAAACTGCTTGACGTCATTCAAAGCGCGGAAGTATGCGTCATATGCGGACCGGTCTTTTTTTGCACTCGCCAAGTACACCACGCCGTGCGCCAAGTTTTCCTGGCACTCGGGGTATCCAATCGTTTCGCACGCGCGGAACACGGCGTTTGCCACCACTAAAGCGGTGGGCTGAGCCATTCCAATATCCTCGCTCGCAAACACTACCATGCGACGGGCAATAAACAGGGGATCTTCGCCGGCATCAACCATTCTTGCCAAGTAATACAGCGCTGCGTTCACATCACTCGCCCGCATGCTTTTGATAAACGCGCTGATGGTATTGAAATGCTCCTCACCCTGTTTATCAAACCGCAAGTGTTTGGACTGTAAAGTATCCTTGAGTGTTTCAACCGTCAACTTGGTGTACAGCCCAAACGCATTCTCGATCATCGTAATTGCTTGGCGGCCATCTCCATTCGCCATTGCCGTCAGCCAATCTTTTGCGTCCTGGTCCATTTTTGCATGGAGCGTTACTAACGCGCGGTCAATAATCTTAGCCATTTCTTCGCTGATAAGTTCGCGCAGAACAAACACGCGGCACCGCGATAACAATGGGGCAATGACTTCAAAACTGGGATTTTCCGTTGTCGCACCAATCAGCGTAATGACCCCGGACTCAACATAGGGCAACAAAAAATCCTGCTGAGCCTTGTTAAACCGATGAATTTCATCCAAAAACACAACTGTACGCCTGGTTTTTGCAGAAGCGCCATCAATAATCGTCCTTAAATCGCTTTTCCCCGCCGAAACCGCAGACAACTCAAAAAAATCAGCATTGACTGCCCCCGCTAAAATCTTAGCCAAACTTGTTTTACCAACTCCCGGAGGCCCCCAAAAAATCATCGAGAAAATCTGATGTTTTTCGATTGCAATGCGCAAAGGCTTGCCGACACCAACTAAGTGTGACTGGCCGATAAACTCATCCAAGGTTGAGGGGCGGATCCGCACGGCAAGCGGAACAGTCCTTCCGCCACCATCCCCTCCCCTTTTGTCTTGATTTTCGTTCTTTCTTTGGGTCATCGTTTTAGCGTAGCTCGAGAGAGTGCCTGTTGTCAATCTGTACTCAATCCATCTATAGTGATACTAGTACTGCCTAACAATTGGAGGAAATATGCCTGCGAAAAAGAAATCGCGCGCGGTAGCGCGAACAACGTCTGGGAAAAAGAACACGGTAATGGCGATGGTCGCTTACATTTTGTTCTTTGTTCCGTTATTAACAAAGGATAAGAACGATCCATTCGTGAAGTTTCACGTCAAGCAAGCGCTTGTATTGTTGATCGCCAGCGTTGTGGTGAATGTTGCCGAATCACTCTTGGCACAGCTTCCCATGCTCGGTTGGGTTGCAAGCGGGTTGATTGGTTTGATCGTTAGTGTATTCTTCCTTGTGCTTTGGGTGATGGGTGTGATGAACGCACTCAACGGCAAGATGGAAGAGTTGCCAGTCATTGGAAAGTACGCAGATCAGCTGAAGTTCTAAATCGGCGTTCGGTGTTGGTACCCTATTTTGGCGCTCTATTTTGAGAGAAGTGTTCCTGTTTCCATAATTGCGATAATGCCGAGAAAATTCAACGCGAATGAAATGAGGTAAAACGACTTCATTTTTATTTTTGCAATATCCAGTAGTGCTATACCAAGTTCGTCCGGCAAGGGTGAAGCAATAATAAGCGCTCCAAGAAGCGTTAATGGGAGCCGGAATAGTTTCTTTTGTAAAATATGGCGGAATGTTGCCCTCGTTTTTGATGTTACAAAAAGTTTTGCATCAGAAAAAATATCGTTTTCTATAAACTTCAGAATAAACGTGTCGCCTACCACAGAGCCAAATGCCGCAATAAGCGCAAGCCACAACGCGTGGCTTTCTTCTCCTAAAACGAACAGTGCTGCTGTTGCGGGGATAACGGTAAATACTGAAGTGAAAAACACTCCCGCAAGAAATGCGGATACGATCTGCAGCTCTCTGCTGACTTCTAAAAGACGGTGTACCGCAGAAGATTGAACTAAAAAGAGCGCAACAACAACACTCAACGTTAAAACAAGAACGTGCGTGTATATTTTTCCTCTTCTTTTTTTCGAGATGGGCCGGGGCAGAACTCGCATACTCCCATGATACACTGAGTGCATGATACAGCCTACAGGGACAGGACTGCGGTCGGAGGACATTTCTCGGCTACGGGACCAGTTTGGATATAACACTCTTCCAAAGGCGCGTGAACTTCCCGTTATTTTCATTTTCCTTAAACAGTTCCGCTCCTTGTTTGTTTTTATTCTTCTTTTTGCCGGCAGCGTATCGTACTATCTTCACGAAACATTAGATGCGTACTTTATTTTTTTCATTGTCCTTTTAAACGCATCAATCAGTTTTCTTCAGGAAATGCGCGCAAAACACGAAATTGCTGCGCTCAAAAAACTTCTCATTCCGTATGCACGTGTGATCCGCGATGGAAAAGAAAAACTCATAAAAGCAAAGTCGCTCCTTCCGGGGGACGTTGTTATTCTTACCGAGGGAGACAGTGTCCCTGCCGACTGCGAGATCTTGTCCACTTCTTCTCTTTCGGTCAATGAGGCATCGCTCACTGGAGAAAGTGTTCCTGTGCCAAAGGGTGTACACGATGCGGCATTTATGGCAACGACTGTGCTCTCGGGAAAAGCCGTCGCTCTTGTAACAAAGACGGGGGCTCATACGGCGTTTGGCCAAATCGCCCAGCGCCTTTCCGAAATACATGAAGAGCATACCCCGCTGGAAAAAAAGCTTTCTTCTTTGGGTCGAGTGCTCGGCATCGGCATTGGCTTCCTCATTCTCCTCATCTGGGGTATCGGTTTAATGCGGGGAGAACGGCCGTACGATATGTTTTTGTCTGCAGTTGCGCTCGCGGTCGCCGCAATCCCGGAAGGCTTGATTGCCGTGCTTACCATTGCTTTGGCGTTTGGCGTCAAGCGACTTGCGGGAAAAAAGGCGATTGTAAAGCGGCTTCCCGCGGTTGAGGCTTTGGGGTCAGTTGATGTGATTTGCACCGACAAAACCGGAACATTAACAAAAAATGAAATGGTTGTGAAACATCTTGTAACACCCACGCGCGCGTATACCGTAACCGGAATCGGGTACACAAAAAGTGGAGAAATTATTGAAGAAAAAACGGGAAAACGTATTGCAGATCTTGCCACACACGACGATCTTTCTATCTTGCTTCACATTAGCGCGCTGTGTAACACGAGTTCGTTGGCGCTTGTTGAGGATGGTGGAAAAGAGTTCCGCGTTCTTGGCGACACAACAGAGGGATCGCTTCTTATTCTTGTCGAAAAGTCCGGGTTGAGTACGGTTTCTCTGCGCGAACAGTTCCCCACCATCGAGGAGTATCCGTTTGATTCCAATAGAAAAGCCATGGCTGTGCATACTGCAACGCATGCGTATGCGAAAGGCGCAGCAGAATCTATTCTGCAGTTTTGCAGTTCGCTGAATGAAAAAGAGAAAGAAATATATCGAAAGAAGGCGGAGGATTTTGGTCGGCGGGGGTTCCGCGTGTTGGCGTTTGCACACAAACGGCTTTCTGCACACTATACAAAAGGAGTACAAAAAGAAACATTTTCCGGATATACGTTTGCCGGACTTGTTGCCATTTCCGACCCCCCAAGGGAAGAGGTTACTGAGGCACTCCGTATCTGTAAGCGCGCCGGCATTATGACTGTCATGTTGACGGGTGATTCGCCGGAAACCGCACGTTCCATTGCCGAGTCAATTGGCCTCATTGACCATGATGATGAAATTTTAACCGGCCAACAGCTTGCGCAGTATGAAGATAGTATTCTTCGTCAGCATTTAAGCCGCGTGCGTATTTTTGCCCGCGTGACGCCAACAGACAAACTGCGGATTGTCCGCGCATTTCAAGAAATGGGCCGCGTTGTTGCCGTAACAGGAGACGGCGTAAATGATGCGCCCGCGCTCAAAAAGGCGGAGGTTGGAGTTGCGATGGGCATGACCGGAACGGACGTTGCAAAAGAGGCTTCGGATATCGTGATTACCGACGACAACTTTGCGACTATTGTGGCCGCTATCCAAGAAGGGCGAACTGTTTTTACCAACTTAACCCACACTATTGTGTACTTGTTGTCGTCTAACCTTGGCGAGGTGTGCGTGATGTTTGGTGCGCTTCTTTTTGGCCTACCGCTGCCCTTGCTGCCACCGGCGATACTGTGGATCAACATTGTAACAGACGGACTCCCCGCGCTCGCCCTTGCCATTGATCCCAGCGATGGAAGAACGATGTTGAAAAAATACCAAGTAAACCGGACGGCGTTATTAACCAGAGAAAACTATGTGTGGATAGGCGGGGTTGGGATTGGACAAGCCGTGATTGCGCTAAGTGTTTTTGCATTTGCACTAAGCCGCGGATTGTCTTTTAGTCGCGGTGCGGTCTTTACTACGCTCGTTGCGCTGGAACTTCTCGTCGTGTTTCTTGTCCGTGGAAAGCACACGCCGGCGTACTCAAACCGGTTTTTGATTATAACCGTCGTGATATCAGCTGTGCTTCAGGGGATTATTCTTGCTGTACCGCAGATTCGGAGCGTGTTTTTCTAGGGGAACACATATTGATATGAAACCTATCGTCAGAATCCGCCCTTCGGTGAAGGCGTTTATTGTTTATGCCGGAAAAATTCTGATCGTAAAACAAAAAGTTGTTGATCGCGGTCTCGAAAGAATCCTCCACACTATTCCAGGTGGAGGCGTTGAGCCTGGAGAGTCATCACACGACGCGCTCTTGCGCGAGGTCATGGAAGAAGTCGGACTTACCATTGAAATTCAACGTCCTGTAGGTGGTTGGGATTTTGTCCTTCATACATCAGAGCAAAATATTCGTATTGTGTGTTCGGGATATCAATGTACATTGATTGGAGAACCAACGGTTGACGTGACAAAAAACCCTGCTCAATATGAAGATATTTTTGAAGTGCTTTGGCTCACAAAAGAAGAAATTCTTCAATCCACTGAGATTTTTAAAAACCCCGATATGCGGAAAGCGCTGGAGCGTGTGGTGGTTTAGGGTAGATTTTCAAAACGACCATCTTGATAGGGTGGAAAACAGATTTCAAAAACCACTAGACTCTCGTTTTCATCAGCTTGCCATTGCATGATTTCTCCAATTTCAACTGGATGAGAAAAACCCTCATGTTCCGGACTAACCTCAAAAACAGACTCCATTCCATCTCGATGAGTAATTGTTAGTTCTATACATCACACACAACACCGGGGACAACTGTATATGATTCTTGAAAAATTACTGCGAGTGTTTCACCACTATGCGTGAACAATTCTATTTTTGAGTTTTTCATATTGCGGAGGGGGTGGGATTCGAACCCACGGTAGCTTGCGCTGATAGTTTAGTAAACTATTGCCATAAACCACTAGGCGACCCCTCCAGGTTATTCCAATAAGTTGGCGGAGAGGGTGGGACTCGAACCCACAATGCCTTGCGGCAACAGTTTTCAAGACTGTCCGGATAACCATTCCCTGCACCTCTCCAGGCATGTGTATTGTACCAGAACATCCGCAGAGTTTTCCCCAACTCCCAATGCGTTGAGCAGTTTCATTTTCGTAAGGTCGTTGTAAGATCGGCGGTATACAGTGCGGATATGTTCATTGATGATCTCCTGTTTCCAAAACGGTGTGCCTCGTGTGACGCATGGGGATCGTATCTGTGCGATTTATGCAAACAAGAGTTGCGGTATTTTGATTTTTCGCTCTGTCCAATCTGCGACCGGCCAACGAACGATGGAAAAACGCATGACGTCTGCCGATCCCCGCTTGGTTTGGATGGTTTTATCCCTATTGTCCAGTACCGCGAGCCCGCTTCTGATCTCATGAAAAAGATTAAGTATGCCCGCGTGTGTGATGCCGCCCGAGAGGCATATAGTATGTTTTCGCTTCACTGGCCCGACTTTGCCCCGTCGTTTGATGCGCTTATTCCTGTTCCTATGCATCCAAAAAAGCTGAGAGTGCGAGGGTTTAACCAAGCCGAACTCTTTGCTCACCATTTAGGAAGGCTCAATCGGACACCCGTGCTTACAGATGCGCTGGTAAAAATCCGCGAGACAGCTTCGCAGGCATCATTAAAAGTTGATGATCGTAAACAGAACCTCCAACAAGGATTTGTTTGTCTGCATAAAAAAGATGTTCAAAAGAAGAAAATTGGATTGGTGGATGACGTTGCAACCACTCGCACTACTTTGTCCCTTGCGTGCGAGGTCTTAAAGAAAGCGGGAGCAAAAGAAGTGTGGGGCGTGGTACTCGCCCACTCGTTTTAAAATGTAACTCTTCTCCAAATCCAGCTGTTTTTTGTTATACTATTCGTATGTTTATTCAAGACATTATAAAGCAAAAGCCATATTTAGCTTGGTATGTAAAAGATCCGGGTCAACTGTCGGACGAGTTTGTGCTTGAGCATGTGTTGAATTATGGGAATTGGGAGGACGTAAAAACGTACATTAGGATTAAGGGGTCGCGTGAAACTGCACAGATTTTCCGCAAAACGAATAGTAAGCGCCGTACAAATTATCTTCCAGAAGTACAACACTATTTTATGCGTTTTTTTCAAAAGTATGCATCGTAACATTTTAAGCGAGAACCAAGAAAAACTTTTGCCATTGATTGCGGTGTTTACTCCGCAGTTTGGTCTCGTTAGTGGAACAGCTATTGCGTTATATCTTGGCCATCGTAGGTCAATTGACTTCGATTTATTTACTCTACGAACATTTGATATTGAGCGCGTCAAATCTCAGATCCACAAAACAGCAAAGATTGAACATACATATATTCAGGGAGAAAATGAGTTAACGGTGCTTGTGAATCAGGTTAAACTGACTTTTTATTCTTTTCCATACTCTATCAAATTCGAAAAAGATTTTGATAATGTGATTACATTACCTAGCTTATTAACGCTGGGTGCAATGAAAGCATTTGCTTTGGGAAAACGGGCAAAATGGAAGGATTATGTTGAT
Source organism: Microgenomates group bacterium GW2011_GWC1_46_15 (assembly GCA_001002285.1). Taxonomy (GTDB): domain Bacteria; phylum Patescibacteriota; class Microgenomatia; order UBA1400; family UBA12028; genus UBA12028. The sequence continues at coordinate 54,842 of LCLX01000001.1, read as the reverse complement.
CTCTTTTTCTTACTAAAACAGTTCTCTCTTCGTGAACTTGCCACACAAGCAGATGTGTTGTTTGGAGTAGAATTTAATGAAAAATTTTTTCGAGTGCAACTCGCATACTTTGAAGATATTGATTACTCAGAAGATGTGTTATATATGCCCGGACATAAAACAAACCAAAAAGAAATCAAACAATACTTAGAGGAAGCAAGTCTTCAATAAAATGAGTGGATGACTCGTGGGTCATCCATCAGGCGTTGCGCGCTTGGTTTATCTGTATTTTATATTGTGGTGGTGGCGCCCTCACTTGCGTTCGGGCATCCCACAGGAACTGCGTTCTTGTGTGGAGATGCGCGGTAATGAGCCGCGGTCCGTAAGAGAAATCTATCATCGTCTACAAGCGTAGAATGCTTTTGGTGAAGGAAAAAGCGGGAAGCAAACCAACCATACTTTTTCCCCTAACGCTAAAGTTTATTCGAATGCCGCGTTCGAGCACTCGCTACCACACTGACTGTGTTTCCACCCATACCGCTCCATCAGTGAGAAAGACGGCATGAATGCTCTTAGGCGAAAACGCCTGCGAGTTGGACGTTAGAACCAAAGACTAGGCTTTTGGCTGTGTCTACGGTCTTCGCGACCAAGTTCTGTAATGTTGAAATTGCAGATGTATTTTGGAATTTTTACGTTATGTCCAAAACGGCTTGCAGATGGTAAAGAGCTCGTTACGTCGAATCAATTCATCCCCGTAACTTGAGGTGCACTATATCAGAAAACAGCTCAAAAGTCCAGCCGTTATCGGGGTCTTTCTGCGTTCCCACTTGAGGAGCTCTCCACTTGAAATGGATTGATGATGTGCGATAATGTGAGGGTTGTACCATATCCTGCCGGAAAGGAATATATGCGAGCAGCCTTAGGAGAAATTGGGAGAAGTGTTGGAAGATTCTTCCGTAGGCCGGAAAAACCGAGAGAGGTTCTAACATGTCCTCCCAGGGTTTTAGATTTTGTAGATTCCCTATGTCTCGGCATCACTCAACAACTGGATAGAGAGTTTGGTGCTGGGACTATTCATACGTATGACATCGTTTTTCATCAAGATAGAGGGGGTTGCGGAGCATTGTGCGTCATATTTTATGACATTGGAGAACTTCCATTGCATCAAACATATGCAGAAATTGTTCTAAAAAATAAAGGAGCTGTCGATGTTCGCTGTGTTAGATTTGGGGGTGGTGTGTTTTGTGAAGGCTATTTTCTTGTCGATGACGTTCAGGAAAAAATCGCTGAAAATACCCCTCACATTGCGAATCCTCGTGATCCACTCGCTCAATGAGTTTTTTACTTCATCCTCTTCTTCGTCACCCGTTCGACTTCCCGCGCTAAGTCGCGCTTCTTTAACTCCTCACGCCGTTCGTACTGCTTTTTTCCGCGGGCAATCGCAACTTTCACCTTCATAAATCCATGTGAAATCCCTATAGACAACGGAATGATCGCCGAGCCTTTTGTTTCCTGCGACTGCTTCAGCTTTAAAATCTCGTGTTTGTGGAGCAACAGCTTTCGTGTGCGTTTTGGATCGTACTCTTCCTGCCGAGCGTATGGATATGCTGGAATCTGGGCGTTCAACAATACCGCTTCGTCCTGCATCACCCGCACGTGGGCACCAACAAGACCACCCCTCTTTAAACGAAGCATTTTGACCTCGGGGCCGGAAAGCACAATTCCCGCCTCAAAGGTTTCAACAATGGTGTACTCCGCCCGTGCGCGGCGGTTTTCAATGAGCATTTGCATGCCCGTATTTTACTTGAGATTTAGCGAATATACCACCGAGCCAGAGGGGAAATACACGGTGCTTTCGTCAGCAGAAATCAGCACACCTGTGCTTGTTCCTAACTCTGGCGCAAAGTATGAGGCAACATACGTTCCGTCTTTATTCAGCACAACAACACGGTTTTTACCCGCTTCCAACACATAGACGTGTTGAAGATCGGACGTGGTGTACACAATCACCGCGCTGGCAAACGGTTCCGTAAGTCCTTTTGTCGTAAACGAAAACCGCGTCCCCTGCGAAAACACGATGATCCGCCCATCGGTTGTTCCTATCCACACCTTGCCATCAATCGCGAGCGATGTTGCGGTGTCTTTTTGAAAACCAAGCGCGGAACGGATCCAGTTTGTGCCAGTAGAAAATGTGCTCCCACTGCTTACGTGTTTCAATAGTGTACCATCTCCGCGGTAAAACACGTACGCATTCCCGCCAAAGCTTGAGAGAAATGCGGGGTCTTTTGTTGAATCAATGCCTTCGAGTGCTTTCTTCCCATCGAGATAGAGCGCGTCGCTCCCCAACACAATGATATGTTTATCTTCCGCGGTAATATCGCGCGACGTAGCAATGTCCCCCATTTCCATGCGCGCGGATTGTTTAGAGTGCAAGTTCAGCGAGATGCCAACATTTGTTTCTGTATCGAGAAATACCGCAGTCTCGCCCACAACTGCAGACTTTTTTGCCAAAAACCCAGACTGTACAAGTTGAAAGTTAAAAAACACCGGCAAACTATCGAAATGTTTTTCGCCGGAAATCGAGTCAAAGTACTGCTGGGCAGTTGTTACAAACACTGAAATGCTTTTGTACTCCGGCTTTTTTTTCGAAGTTTCGTTGAGTGTTGACTGCGCGCCGGTCAGCGCCTCTTTTGCCAAGATACGCGCCGCGCTAAGATCAATGCCCTGTTTTGCCTTGGCTTCATTCATTTTTTGTTGATACGGGGCAAGAAGAGTTTGCACGTGTTGATTTCTGAGTGACGCCTGGCGCTTAGTCCACCCAATGCCAATCAGCATCAGCAGTATGACCAACAACATAGCGCTAACGACCGCTATTCTTTTCTTTTTTGATAAAGAGCGTACATACACACTTTGGCGGCGGAAAAACGGGATGCGCTGGAGAGTTGAAAAAAATGCGCGCAACATCACACCAATGCTAAACTGTGCGGTACCTCGACCGGTTTTCGTCTGAGTTGGTTGATCGCCAGAGTAGTATAGATACGGAGGAACCTTTTCCTCTTCTTTCGCCGATGACGGTTCCACCGGGATTGGCGCGAATGATACAGCAATACCTGACTGTACAACGTATGCCGCAATGCGCGCGGTATCGGCGTGCGACTGAATCTGCTGAGCCAATAGTTCGGCAAGCGCATCGGGGCGCATGTTTCTATTTTTTTCATGCGTGTGTAGTGGCATCAGCGAAGAAAACGCGTCTGTTCCGCAAAAAAATGTGTCATTCTTTTGAGCCTTTCCTTCGGTTACCTTCCATTCATCGCTTTGCAGTACTTTTCCAAACTTTTCTTCCCGCTGAAGAAATACTGTACCTTGCTTTACTGACCACACGACCACCCGCCCAGCATGTTCAAAATATCCGGCAGAAAACGATTTGATGTGTTTTTCAAACTCCATGTATGCCTGCTCAAGGAGCGAGGAAAGTTCCGCAACATTGTTGTATTGAAGTTTCTCTAACCGCTCAATGAATGCGTGGCCGTATGTGCGCGCTTTACCGCCATTGCTCATAACAAACGCAGAAACAAAAAGGGTGGATTCTGTGTAGTGCTGAAATACCTGCGGCCAAGAAGTGTTGTCCGGCATCCCAACAACTGGAGCGGTTGAGAAGCTCATAAACGCATCATACTACAATAATACAATCGCGCATAACCATACGAGGATTGAAAAAATCATGTGGATATATCCAAGAAACTTGATCTTGGGGGTAAGCGGGGTGTCTACCGTTTTTGTCATCAGTGAAATTTGGCGGAGAATAACAACGCCAAACACGAGATAGAGTGAAAGAACAAGCACGATGAGGATTTTCATGGTGCCCAACACCGCGCTTGTTGCGTTCTGTGGATTCGAGAAAAAAGAAACAAATTGGCTGACTGGGAGCTGATTCATCTGACCCTCCCCTCTAACTCTTCGCGGTGTTCTTCGATCATGAGTTCGTTGAGGAGTTTCGCAACTTTTGTAGGATGATAAATGTTATCAAATATAAACTCCGGAACTTCACTGGCGGTTTGCACAAATACATCACCAACGTCTAACAGTGAGTTGAGCGCACCACCGGTTTTGACGGTTACATCCTGAATTTTATCGATCTGAGCGTAGTTTGCCTCTTTAAAAATAAGCGAGTAGAGATCAATGTCCACCATGCGTTCATCGGTAATGATAAAGGAATTAAACAACCACATCAGAATTTTTTCGATCGCAAAGCCGGCGGTGAGCAAGTACCACGACAACACGAGCACAAACTGAAAGTTCCATGGAATTGATTTGAATGGAGAAAAGAACGGAAGAAGAATGAGCGGTGTGATAATCATGAGTGCTACGGCAATAAGCCAAGGAATGTTGATAATGATGTGCTGACGGAGGAAAAGAAGCACTTCTTCATCGGGTTCTTGGGAGTCAAACGTTACTCCTGCTGGACGGATTGCAAACGAGGCGAGCGAGTTTGTGCTTGGTTTGTGAGAAGCGATGATTGTACTGTAGTCCTCGGCTCTGCGGTGATGGTGAGGGTGCTGAGGTTGGGAGTGGGACTGAGGTTGCTGTTGAGCGTGGGGGTGAAACTGCGGGGTGGTTGTTGAAGTCCCGATCTTTTTCTGGGAATGTGTTCCCGCTCTTGCTGTTTTTGCGTTGAAAATTTCCGGTGACATGAGGATATTGTACCATGAGGTGGAAAGTCCAAATCTTACAGCGCTCGTGGCGAGTTACCGCTTCTCGATCGAAAAAAGGCCACTCTTCAAGCTAATTCTTCCGGGCGCACGCAAGTTAAATGCTTTCTTAAACTCTGCCCCGGAAATGCTGACATCCCCCTTATTTGTGCTAAACCGCACGTTGGCGGTGTATCCACCTTCGCTGTACTCAATCGAAACATTTGAAACCGATGTAAACGCCCCGCCTTTTTCGTTGGCCTTGTTGCGGAGCTCATCAATAGAGTACGGACTACCACCCCAACATCCGCCAAGCGGTGAAACGCGGTCATCCGAACCTGCTTGCAAAACCACCCAAGCATTCAAGACATCCGCCATTTCTTCTTGTGTAAGCCAGGGGTGCGACCGACCACACGCATCGCCGGACCGCGACTTGTACCACGCTTTGTAAAACCATGGGCTTCCGCCAATTTTTTCGTATGCGTCGCTTGTCCACCCGCTTCTGCCGTTCTTTGTGTCCCAAAAGCCCGGGGTCGAGTGACCAAGACTCGAGTAGCTTTCCTGATAGCCACCGGATGTTGACGCATACCAAGTATTCACAATTTCACCAGACGCGTTGCTCACTACAATTTTCCCACGTGTTTCTTGGACTGCGCGCTTCCAGTTATCCGGCGCACTGCTTGCCTTACTTGAACTCCATACTTGGCAGTTTTCTGATGTGCAAATGGAACTTTTGACGCTTCTGCTTCCCATCCGCCACCCAACGTACGCCAAACCGTATGACCGCGCGGCAATGGCCTGTGCTTTGAGCGCGGCGAGATTATTTGCGTCCCAGGACGACGGCATCTCAGCAATGCCCATGAGATAGCGGTCTTCGATATTCATGCTCCCGGACGATGTATTGATGTTGCCGCCCGTATCTACAGTTTCGATCCGCACGTTGCCATAGTAGGCTTTCAAAATATCCTCTTCGTTTTGGCCCGACTTCGCACGACCGTACGCTCCGTACTGACTCATACCTTTAAAGTGTGGAGCACCAAACGAAAACGCTGCGAATGCAGGACTAAACCCGGGGTTGTACGCCGGCGATGCGTTAAAGTCATCGGCCAGCGGTACGTCACCAACCGTAGTTTGAAACGTTCCGGTTTTCTCAGATAAAATTTCCTGCTGGCGGGCAGAAAGCACCGCGATTTTCCCACTCAACTCAGCTTGATATGCTTTTGCTTTTGAAATTTCTCCTTTAAAAAACGCCGCTTGCTTGTCCAGATTTTTTTGAAGCTCGGCCAACTGTCCTTGTTTTACTTCCAACGTTTTCTTATCCGTTTCCAACTGCAGAATTTCCTCACCAACCGACTGGATGATAGATTGATCTCGTCGTTCCAGCGTTTCCCAATACCCAATCTGCCGGGTAAACTCAGTCGCCGTACTTGAAGAAAAAAGCAATGTGAGTGGCGAGAATGTTTTTTCTCGCTTGTACCGATCGCGCACACGTTGCTTAAAGATTGCGTATTGCTCAGCTAAGCTTTGTTCGCGGTCTTGGATCCCGCGCGCAAGTGTATCCGCTTGTTTCTTTGCCTTGTTGATTTCCGCCTGTGCCGCGTTGATGCGCGACGTAAGACCGGCGACTTGTTTTTCTAAAGGGGTGGTTGCGTTGACACTAAGCCTGAGATCTTCAGCAAGTTTATCAATATCTTGTTGGATACTTACGCATGTAGAGTCGCCAGCACAGTCGAGAGCAAAAGAGACAGAATAAACGAGGGTAAAAGACAGAACGAGTGCGAGCAAAACAATGAGTGTGCGAAAAGTGGGCGACATAAAGTAAGGGTAACATAATATCTTGTAGTATGTCTGTCTTTTTCATTGTAAAATACGAAAAGTATGAAAGTGAATACATTTATTTTGTTTGTCGTTTCCATGTTCGCAACATCTCTACTTTTCCTCCGTTCAGGTCACCTCTCCCCAGTAGAAGCGTCTTCATGTCTCGGCGTTAATATTTGTGGATTATCAGGTCTCCCGAACTGCGGACCATTTGGGTGTGTTGCCATATGTACAGATCCAACAGAAATACCAGACACAAAAATATGTCTCGGAGTTGGCGCAATCGGGGTATGTACATGCTCTCCAAATCCGGATTGCGGTGAGCACGGACAACCAGCGTGTTTTAGGTATGAAGTCACAAGACTCCGAAGCCAGCACTGTCGTGACGCAAATACAATCCCAAAAGAAACGGCAGATGGATCTTTTGTGTGTCTATACAAAACCGAAGATCCATTGACATGGAATACCCCCTCTTTTAAACTCTGTGCCCGGGTTTCCGACGATACTGCAAGAATCCAGTGTGAAAATTGTTCAAATAAAGATGGTGTTTGGACCGCGATCGGTTGCATTCCAACAGACTCAAATGGAATCCTCACCGCCTTTGTCCGCCTCGCACTTAGCATGGGCGGGGGCATCGTACTCCTCAAGACGTTGGCGGCCGCTTTTCAACTTACAACAAGCAAAGGTGACCCAAAAGCGACGGAAGAAGCGAAGAATAAAATTACCGCGGCGGTAAGCGGGTTACTCTTCATCATCTTTTCGATGGTACTATTAAAAACAATAGGGATCACGGTGTTGCAGATCCCAGGATTTTGAGGGTCGTCATATGATTGGTATGCTTCTTGCACAAAATGGCGGGGCAAATCCTTTTGGGAGAAGTTCTGGCGGAGCAACTTCCGAAATTATGTCTACCATCGAAGGCGCGATTGGCCTCAAGGAAGGTCTTGATACCCCCGGCGGCATTCTTTCTGCGCTCCTTCCGTACCTTCTCACTTTTGGCGGGATTATCCTTTTTCTCATGTTCATTTGGGGTGGGTTCGAAATGCTCACTGGTGCAGCGGAACCAAAATCACAAGAAGCGGGAAAGCAGCGCATGACGGCAGCGGTCATCGGATTTGTTCTTCTTTTCGCATCGTACTGGATTGCACAACTTCTTCAAATTGTGTTCGGCATTACCATTCTTGGGTAAATATCTGCTTGGAGAAACTCAAAACGCCTGGTGTTATTTTCCAAACCGTCTTTGGCGCGCGGTAAAATCAGCTAATGCTTTGTCTAACTCCGCAACGGTAAACTCAGGCATCAACACATCAGTGAAGTACAACTCGCTATACACTCCCTGCCATGGCATAAATCCGGAAAGCCGGAGTTGGCCACCGGGGCGGATAATTAAGTCGGGATCAGGCATATCAGTGGTATCAAGATATGACTGAATTTTTTGTTCGGTCACTTGATTAGCAACTAAACTTGGATTGAGCTGCACCATCTTTTTGATCGCGCGCGTGATTTCGTCGCGGCCACCATAGTTGAGCGCAAAACTCGCAGTAATATTTGTGTTGTTTTTAGAAATCTCTACCCACCGCCTCGCCTGCTCCGCAATGTCTTTTGGAAACTTATCAATTTCACCTAAAATCTGCAGCCGTACTCCTTTTTTATGCAGATCTTCAACTTTCCGCTCAAATGCGTGGCGAAACAACTGCATCATGCCTTCCAGCTCCATTTTGTCGCGCTCCCAGTTTTCTGTGCTGAACGCCCAAAACGTGAGGTATTTGATCCCGAGTTCGATGCACCGATCAACGAGTGGCTCGATAATATTATCTACAACATGCTGGTGACCATTGATTGCACCCAACCCCTGTTTTTTTGCCCATCTGCGGTTGCCATCCATGATGATGGCGATGTGTTTTATGGTGTTTTTCGAGGCGTTCATAGGCAGTATTGTACCAGAATCTCTAGAGGATTTCTGTCCCTTTCCACTGTTTTCCAACCAAAGCGTTGTACACATTGTCTTTTACAAGTCCCGAAAGAATATTTGATGGAATCCCGAGTTTTGCGAGTGCCAATGACTCCTCAACCTTTAATCCCATTCCGCCGGTCACATCAAATCCCTTTGTACAGGTAATCGCCTGTTTTATTTTTGGCCAATTTTTGTACGTGATCCTTGAAACCAGGCGCTTGTTGAGATCATACACGCCATCAACTTCAACAATATGAAAAATACCTGTAATGTGCCATCCTTTTTTAACAAACTGCTGAGCAAAAAATGACAACACTTCCTCTGTGGACCAAATCGTGCACCCTTGTTTTTCATCTGCAATCACGTCACCGCCCGTTACAGGAAACATTCCTAGGCGGAGATACTGCTCGAATACATCGGTAAAGTATGCTACTGGTTTGCGCGCGTTCGTAACCAGGCTATTGCTTGGGTATAACGACACCGCGGGGACTCCTTGCTGAAGAAACGCGCGGACAACGATGCGGTTGAGTTGAGCCGCAGAGTCCTGAACAATCGCCATACCCATTGGGCTTTCATCGTTCACAAATCCCTGCATTGTTTGATACTTCACCGCCGGCACGTGGGCAAAACTCCCCTGGCCGTGGCCAACGACGAACAATGTGTCTTTTTGCTCTTGGCGTGCGCGGACAATTTCATGCACTAATCTATCTAATGCGTCCTGCCGTAACGACATGGGAATATCTTTGTTGGTGATAATAGAGCCGCCGAGTTTGATGAGAACAACGTTTTTCTTTTTCATACATAGAGTATGACGCTTAAAACGCAAATTCTTGTACGAGTTTTGCGATAAATGTATAAGAAACTCCGGAAAAACGATTCAAACAATCTTCAACCGCCCGTTGTAAATCTGTTTCTGTCTCCCCTTCTCCGCTGACAAGCTCATATGTATATCCATCTTCGCCGCCAACGAGGTGCATGATTCTTTGCGACTCATCCGGCGCGAGAAATGTTAACACGCGCTGTACATCATTATCCAATAACCCGCGCATCGACACATATATTTTTACACCTTCACTATTTGGCATACGCCCTCCTTTGTATTTCATCGTGTACGTTTTTGTTTTTCAGAAAGATGTGGAACCACGGCGTGTACATTTCTTTTTTCGACTTTGTTTGGCGTTCAATATCCGCGATCTTCATAAACGCGTATGCTTTTACTTCATCTGGATTCGGTTGAACTGCACCATCATACTCCCCGACAAACACTTGGTCTATTTCCCACTCGCTGAACTTTGGATTGCACTGAACATGATACTCAAATGTGCACAATGGCTTCAAAACAACATCGGTGATTCCCAACTCTTCTTTTAATCGGCAGTGTGCACATGCTTCGCGTGTTTCTCCATCGTGAACATTTCCACAACACGCATTTGCCCATTGGAGCGCGCCGACAATTTTTTTTGCGCTTCGCTGTTGCATGAGAAGTTCGCCTTTTTCGTTGAATAAAAACACGGAAATGGCTCGATGACGCTTTGCATCACCACGGTGGGCATCCAAAACATCAGTCGCCCCTACCTGATTGTCGTTTTTATCAACAAGAATGAGGTGTGTCGCCATATATTATTCTTTCGATACAAGCGCCCGCATTATGGGCGCGCTCAACATTACTGCTTGGCTTTCCTGTGGTGGCTGAGATTCTAGTACTGTCCCGCAAATCTGACAACATCGCCGTGTTCCTAATCGAAAAGGATTTTCTCCTTTTTCCTGACACGTTGGACAGAACTTCATGCCTGGGAGATGTAATCGCTCCCAATTTGTCCGATGCCACATTGGAATACTTGAACTCGTTCCACCTCCAGCTCCTGTACCAGGGGTAGGATAGTGCGTAATCGAGTCCTCAATCAATACATCCACTTCTTCTGGTGTAAGATGTTCTGTTTGCGGAGGCATGCACCGTTAGTCGCAAAAGGGGGATAAAATCATTCAGGCCTGGCCACCGAGAGAAAGCGCACCAACAAATAGGCCAGCAATACCTGGTACATCCCAATCGCCGTGGTGAACCACAGCGCCAAAAACATCCAGCCATTGGGATACGGAATGACGCGAAGGAGTAACACCTCAAGAATCCTCCAAATCGCCAGACCAAAAATCCACAAAAAAACGGGCGAGAAACTCAACCAAATAAAAACGCGCTCGCGGACCACTTGCCGCATCGTTTGGTATGGGTGAATCAACAATCCTTGCACGACCTGAAAAACACTGTATCCCATGGACCATGAAACAAATTTGATTTTCATAGTCCTAGACCTCCTGCCATTCCTACCGCCAATGCAAAGAAAAATCGGAAATACAGAACAAAAATAACCATACTTACTCCAAGCGATAATGCCACAATCGTAACCAGCGCATGGTTTAATACCAGCGCATTAACCGGCCCAAACCACTGCGGAAACGGTGAAGTCTCCATCAAAACCTTCTGTTCTTTTGCGATATTTTGCATCGCCTGAATAAATGTTTTATCGTGTGATTTCATGTTTACTTTTCCTCAACGTTTTCTTCTTGCTGCGCATATACCGCCTGAAACGCCTTGCGCGCGCGGAACAACGCCGACTCAACAGCCTTAAACTTCATATTTAGCTTGCTGGCAATGTTCTGCACACTCAACCGATCAATATACTTCAAGATGAGAAGTTCGCGGTCACGGATCGGCAAAGCATGTAAAACGGCGCGCACTGCATCTGATGTTTCATGCATATCAAGATAACTTTCGGGCAACACCGCATCGCTAAACGGCACCATGCGTAACAATTTTTTTGCGTAGCGCTTGCGGAAGTAATCAGCAATTTCGTGCCGCGCGACCGAACACATCCACGTCCACAATGAGGAGTTTTCGCGGAACACCGGCAGACTTTCTAGGCAGGATAAAAACGTATCATGGCAAATCTCCTCGGCATCGTGTGTATTTGACACTTTTAACACAACAAAACGGAATAGTCGTTTGGAGTACTCCGCGTACCACCGTTCCACCGCCTGCGCGCTCCCCTTTTTCAGCTGGAAGATCAGTGTGTTTTCTGTCATACTTTTTCCGTACGAAATGGACAGCCTGTATTGTACTCCCATCGTACACCAACACCATGACAACAAAGCCTCGCCCACTTTCTATTAATCTTATGCCGCAGGACCCGTTTTACGAAACGGCGCTTGGACGGATGTTGCTGTGGGCATCAAACATTGGGCGATACCTCGTGGTTTTTACTGAACTCGTCGTGATTATCAGCTTTGCGACGCGGTTTAAACTGGACCGCGATCTCACCGATCTCAATTCTGGCATTACTCAAAAATCTAACCTCATCAGCTCGTATGGATCACTCGAAAACGATATACGAACAATTCAAAAGAAAACAGAGTTTTTGACCCAGCAAAAAGCGCTACTCACACCGCTGGACATTCTTGACGTTGTTTCCACACTTATTCCTCCAAATGTTGTTCTTTCTGTTACACAACTCCATGACCAACAAGTGCAGGTTGTGGGAACAGCGCCGTCATCTAAAGATTTGGCGATCTTTATCGTAAATTTACAGAGAAAATCACTTGTAAAAGGTCTCGTTGTTGATCAAGTAAAAAGCTCGGACCAGGGGCTAGCGGGATTTGAGTTTACGATGAGGATCGCGCTGGCAAAATAAAGCGCTATGTAAAAATTATGAGCACACCAATCCGCGTCACCTTCAGCATGATCCGTAACCGCTCGATGCAGGAACTGCAAAAGTTCTACCAAAAACCCATCGCGAAAGTTTCCACTGAACTCATTATTACCATCGTGGCGGTTATGTTTTTAGCGCTCGCCGCCATCGGGCCAACGCTGACCACAATGTCTCAATTGCTCAAAGATATTGCTGATAGAAAGACGACCGACCAGGCGCTCACAAAGAAAATCGCCGCGCTTTCCACCACAAGCAATGAGGTACTCGCGCTTCAAAAAGATTTAGCGCTGCTTGATCTTGCTCTTCCAAATACACCGGATATTGATGGGTTACTTCGCCGGATTGAAAAAATTGCATCAGAACACAACGTTGTGCTTTCCAGCGTTCAAACCAGTAGCGTTCCGCGCGAAACAACTCCTGACGGTCAAACCCCAGAACAATCGGCACAACCTGGGCAAAAACCAGCAGCAAAAACTTCGTCAGCAACCCCCGCGGTGCCCCAACAAAATGCCGTTACCGCATTCCTTCTCACTATTTCGGTTAAAGGTTCCTACTTAGACATTCATGACTTTTTTCAAGCACTTCTTTCCGCTGACCGATACTTAACCGTAGATACGCTCATTATTAATCAACAAGATCAGCAAACCGCGCGCGGAGCGGCAGTCGTTCAAACCAACCCTCTCCTGCAAGCAAAGGCAACACTGAGAGCCGCATACTATGGAGTTGCTCCAGTGGCAGTAAAGAAATAACCAAAGGTATCAAAAATATGAACCCAAACACGTCAAAACTTTCATCACTCCTCAAGCGTAAAGATCTGCTGTACATTCTTGTGTTCGGCTTGCTCGCCGCGGTTGTATGGATTGGATTGGGCGTGTATTTTTCACTGCGTAAAAATACGCTCACGCCGAATGTGAAACAACAAATTCTTTCGTTGAGTCCCATTATTAACACGCAGGCGCTTGAAGATCTTAAGAAGCGAAGAATATTTAGTGTCGATGAGTTAGCGTCGTTTACAGTGACGCAAGAAGTTGAAGAAGTTGGCAAAAATGGCAACGGCGGGGGCGGTGGAGCGGCAAAAAACAATCCTAGTCCAACACCAACACCTTCGCCAACACCAACCGCGGGACAAACAGCAACGGGGTCGGGAACTACGCAGTAAGTCCCGAACTTGCCCTGTGCTACAATATCAGTATGAATCTCTTGGCTGCAGTTAATTTAAAAGAGAAATTTCTTCTCAATAAAACTCAAACTGTTGCCGACACGTTTGGAACTCCTGCCGCCTTCATTAATACATTGTTGCCCAACGCGTACATCGCCGCCGGACTTATTGTGTTTGCCTTGCTTGTGTTTGGTGGGTTCAGTATAATTTCCTCAGGAGGAGATCCAAAAGGACTTGAAAAAGGAACACAGGCGATTACCGGCGCGGTCATTGGATTTCTCGTAATCTTTGCGTCGTACTGGATCATCCAGATCATACAAATTGTAACGGGGTTGCAGATTTTATCGTTTTAACGCACGATAGAAGAACTTATTATGCTAACAACATTTCTCGCACAAACATCGAGTGAAATGGAAACTTTTTTTGGAACAATTACGCAACCCGAAGCACTTAAAGCATATGGGACAAGCGGCGGTCTTATTGTTTTTATCTCTAATATGCTTACGCTTATTGTGTTATCGGGCGGGTTGTTCGCACTATTCAATATTATCACTGCTGGGTATCTTTACTTAACTGGTTCTGGTGACGCAAAGGCACACGAAAAAGTACTAAGCAAGTTAAACATGAGCTTGCTTGGCATTGTGTTGATGATTATGGCACCAGCAATTATGGCGGTGATGGGGTGGGTGTTGTTTAAGGATCCAACGTTTTTCTTGAAACCACAGTTGAAGGGACCGGAAGAAACAATTCAAACACCAGGTGGGGGCGGTGGTGGGGGACAAAACGAATACTTATAAATTAATATGAAAACATTTCTTGCACAAAATCCACTTGAAGGAACCATTACCGGACCAGGAGCGGAAAACTTCCAACCTAATTTCGATGCCAGTGGCGCAAATGTCGGCGGCCAACCCATCGAGCAGTTTCTCTCCGTCCTCCTTGGTTTCTTCACAATCGTTGGCGGTCTTATGTTCCTCATGTACTTTGTGTTCGGAGGTCTCGCGTGGCTTTCGGCTGGCGGTGAAAAGGGTAAAGTTGAGGCAGCGCGCACACAGTTAACAAACGCCGCAATTGGGCTTATTATCGTTATTGTTTCACAAGCCATTATTGGGATTGTGGGTGGTGTGCTCGGATTGAGTATCTTAAATCCCGCAACGGCACTTGGAGGGTTGTTTAAATGATAATTTTGTCAACACTTGTCACGCAAATTACAAACCCCGCGTTACCGGGCGATGTGTCGAATGCAAGTACTCCAGCCGCGGCAGCTGGCGTACTGGCAAAATATATTGCTGTCCTCTGGCAGACCGCCATTATTGTGGGTGGTCTCGGCATTATTTTGTATCTTCTCGTTGGCGGATTCTACTGGATTACCGCGGGTGGAGAAAAAGGAAAGATTGAGCAAGCAAAAGAGCGCATCATTCAAGCGGTTATCGGATTTGTTGTGTTGAGTTCTGTCGCGGCAATCAGCACATTCCTGAGTGGGCCGCTTGGCATTAATTTATTGAAGCCAGATTTTAGTGTGCTTAATTAATAATGGTGGAACGACAAAATAGAAAGAAACTTTTATGACACTTTTTCAAGCAACGGTAGACATCGGGGGTGAACTCGCAAAAGTTTCACCGAACACGCAGTTTGATTTGGGTATATTTATTGGAAGATTTGCTGGTTTTGGCTTAATATTGGCTGGCATTGCGACGTTTGCATTTCTCGTTCTTGGCGGCCTAAAGTGGACAACGGCCGGCGGAGACAAAGGAAAACTCGATGCCGCGCGCCAGGACATCACGAACGCTATCATTGGGTTAACAATTACCGCAGCATCGTTTGCATTTTTTGGGCTCTTGCAGTATCTGTTTGGGATTGATATTGTCAAACTATAAAACACGCCGTACAATACAGGTATACGTGTGAATAAAGGAGGAATATGTTCGCGTTGATTGCACAGGCAAAGCCACCTATTACAATTGACCCAAGGGCTAATGGGTTTTTGATTACTGATCTGGGTTTGTTGTTTTCCCGCGTCCTTGGAATCGCATTGATTGTTGCCGCGATTCTCGTGTTCGCATATCTCGTGCTCGGAGGCATTGAGTGGATTACTTCCGGCGGAGATAAGGGAAAGACAGAAGCAGCTCGAGGAAAAATCACCGCGGCGCTTGTTGGCCTTGCCATTGTTGCAGCGTCCTACGCGCTTATGCAGGTTGTCGCGTTCTTGTTCGGCATTGATATTTTCAATCTGAGTAACATTAAACCGTTGTACTAAAATTTAATTTTTCCGTGTACAGAGAGAATCCTCTGAAAGGGGATTTGAAATTGGAAGGCCTCCCGCAAGGGAGGTCTTTTGGTTTTCGTGTATGCTACAATTGACCCCATGAGAAAGTTTCTTTTTTCTTCCGTTGTTGCAGTATTTTGCTTCGCCACTGTTTTAGCATCTCCAACTCCGGCACACGCCCAAGTAACAAAGTCATGGAAAGATATCCAGTCCGGATGTGTCTCTACTGAAACAGTTCCGGAAGGAACCGCTGATGTTGCCACGCTACAAGGCGCTGAGTGTGTCGTTCAAAACATTCTTGGTATTGCAATGACCGCAATTGGCATTGCCGCGTTTGTGATGTTGCTGATTGGTTCGTTTTTGTATCTCACCTCTGGTGGAAATCCAAAATCAACTGATGCGGCAAAGAAAACGCTTACGATGGCCATTACCGGTATTGTCGTTGCCCTTCTCGGTTGGATTATTATTAACTTTATTAGTGTGTTCACGGGGGTAGGTGAAAAAATCACGATTTTTAGGATCGTGCAACCGTAAGTGTTTATATATTCAGTAATTCCGGAGCATTGGGACAAGAAATCTCATCTGCAAATGTTTCTATTGCACAGACGCAATAGTTTGCTCCATTACATCCGTCGGTCGCTGGCGCACCTTCGCACTTGGGCCCAAATCCTGTTACTTTACCACCCATGTTATACTCCCCCGTTATCCAATACCAATTTGGTTTCCCGTCTGCATATTGATAATTCGGATCATTGGTAAAGCGTTTATAAATTTGCGCCGTTACGTCCAGTCCAATATTAAAATCGCATACATTTTTCCCTTGAGCTTCATTTTCCTGCGATATCTGGCCGGGGCGACAGATATCTTCGAGATGCTGCAATGGTCCAACCGCTCCAACAGAGTTCACGCTGCAAGCAACCGTCCCGCCGCCATTATATGCACGTGATCTCGCGCGCCCTCCTTCGATCTTAAACGTTCCCCAAAGCACTTGATATGGAATGTTATATTTTGTGGCAACGTCACAAATTTGCTGTTTCACTCCAGCAATGTTGGGCATCATCGTTGTTTGCTGACGGTATCCATCGCATGAGGTAATTTCCTTGCCGTAGTTCAAACCCATTCCTTTCCCCCCCCTTAACCAATAGTTCTCTAAACCTTTCGTTGTTTCGTAGCTGGCATCATAAATTGTTGAGGCTACGGGAGCAAGCACGTTTGCGGTAAACGAGTGAATCATGCGCGCTAACCACCCTCCATACAGAAGCGGGTTTGCGTCTCCTTGGGGCTTGAACGACGCGGTCAGTTCTGTCGTGATCGGCACAGGTGTTGCGGGAGGAATAACGGGCGCGGGTGATGCGTTTGTTAAATACGAACGTTTTGCGCCACCCTGTTCATTCAACATCACTCCCTGTGTCCGTAAAAACTCATTCGTGTCTAAAATCTTTCCCTCTTTTACTTCCGTAAAAACTTTTTGTGACGCCGCATCCGGAACAATCGCCTGGTATAATGCTTTTTCCGTGTATTTAATAAGGCCGAATTCTGAGCGTGGAATAAGCAAAAAGACGCGGAGTTTTGCCTGTTCTTCCGAAATCTCGTCAAGTTTTCCTGCGTTAATATTTCCCGTAACACTTATGTCGGACTTTTGTGGTTCAAAGAGTGAGGAGAAAAATGCAAGAATGGTGTCTAAAAATCCTGCTTTAACCGGCGTGTTTAAAACCTGTGCAGTTTGCCCACCAGCAACTTCTTCGTGAAACTCGCACGTTCCCTTTTGATTTGGAATTGTAAACTCATGTTTTTGTAGCCCTGCGTTTACGCGGGAAGCAAACTGGCATGCAAGTGATGTTTGACTTTCTGGCCCTGGAACACATCCAGAAACATTAAGTAAGTCAGGATTCCCCGGTGCCGACCCACCCAATCTCTGCATTTGGGAAAAGATGGTTTGTTCATCCTCAATAAGTTTATCTGAGATATTCTTTTGTGCATTTCCACTCAAGAGTGGAGAAATTGTTTGTGTGTATGCTCCGTTAAACGACGCTCCCTCAACTTTTGTTCCGTCAATGCGGTAAATATCGCTGTCGTCCTTCTGTGATCCAAACGTTGCGGGAATGAGCACGGGAACGACTTTGAAAAGCTCCTGACCTTTGTCTTTTGTGTGAAAAAGCGCGCTTATTAATGCTGATGCCGCATCCGTATTTTCTGAAGGCGCTTGGAGATAAATAACAAAGTACGCTTTTTTATATGCCGCACGGAGTACCGGCTGTACCCGCATGACGAGTTTCACCAATGTAGTTTCTGTATCTGCCTGCGGATGTAAAAATGTGTCAGAAGTACAATAGCTTTGTGCATTGCCACCCATTGTATCCCGCACATCTTTCAAGATATCGAGGTACTTTTTTCCATCAATTGTTGCATTAAGGTCGCAAGCGCCAGGTTTAAGCCCAAGCGCAGACCGGAATTTCTCAACAAGTGACGGTTGGTTATCCGCCATTCTTCCTTGTTTCAGTGGATCAGAAAACTCGCGGCACAACGTTTCCACGGACTCAAGTTGTTGGATATTTTGCTTGCACGTTAATCCCGCTGGTTGAAGTTTGGAAAGCGGTGAGTACTGTGTAAAATCATTTACATTGGTCCGCGTACGCTGGGTATCCGTGGTAAAAAATCCTTCAAGGCTACCCGTGCGGCCAGGAGTTTGGCTCCGTATATACGGGAATGTCGCACTAGACGCATTCACATCAATCGTGTTTTTTACCGGATCAAAAATACAGTTGTTATCCGACTGCCTGTTCGCACAATAATCAAGAAGCGTTCCCACAAACGACCCTATTTTAATTTCCTCGCCTGCGGGATCAATGCTCGGCTTAAACGTAATAACGGGCGAGCACGTCATCATGTACTTTGATGCAACTTCCTGAAACTTTGACTCGCACGCCGCACCACCGCCTGTTGCTGCACAAGAGGAAAGAATATCGTCAGGCCCAGGAAAAATTACGGTTCCCGTTTGCGCTGAACATGACTCATCAATTTCATTGAGGTTTGAGTCGTAAAAATTGCCGAGAATGTAGTAGTACCACTGATTCGCGAGCGTTGTCGTTTTATCGCACAAGTTCGGGACTAACACCGTTGCGGTTTGGAACCCCTCAGGAAGGGTATTTTCATATTTCTTGAGGAACTCCGACCAATTTTTATATGTATTGTCTGCTGGATTTTGCGGGTTTGGACCAAACTCGGTTAATACTTTGCGAGGCTTAATCCCCTCAAAGGCTTGCTGAGTTCTCCACCCGGACGGCTCAAACGAGCCAGCGCCGTTGTCGTACAAGTTAAATACAAATGCTGAAATTTTTGGACTTTTAAATACGGTTGCCGCGCCGTTTAAAAACGCGCTTTGTGGATATTTGGGGTGTTCTGGAATTGGCGCGGCAGACAAATCCATTTTAGATGTGTCCAACGCACCCGCGAACGCGGTAAATAACTCGGCGTACTTTGCTGATGCAACGCTAAGATCAGAAAAATACCACTCAACATCAATATTATTATCTTCGTTTCCAAAAATGATGATGGGTTTGCCATACACCCATGTAACTTGATTGAGTTTTTGTGCGAGCGCGACCACCTGAGCTGGTGTTGTGTCCGCTGCCAGTCCAGCAATACGAAGGTTAATTGCATAATCCCCTGCGTTTAGCTCCGCCACTAGGCTGGTGAGCGAATTATTACTGTCCTCTCCCCAACTGATTTCCGCAACCGCGGTTATAGGATACTGTGCGGGTGGTTTGAGCGACTTAATGAACTGAAGGATGCGAATTTGATTGCCCGGGTCAAAAAATGCGAGGTGTGTGCCAAGAACGTTACCCGCGGCAAATGCTTTGATCGGTGCAAGCGTGGCAAAAATTTCAAAAGCAAAAAGTATGATGAGAAAAATACAATATGCGAGATATTTCCTTTTTGAGGAACTCAGGGTGGAGGGTTCCCTGGAGACGAAAAAAGAAATTTTTGAGCGTAGCCGCATGCCCTGATTCTATCATGGTGTGAGCATTTCTTCTCTGACTTTTTCATCAAGAAACACCTTCATGAGCGATTGATACGGCACGTCTTTTTTGTTTGCCAACTTCTTAATGCTGTTCAACAACATCATGGGAAGGCGCAACGTAATCGTTTTCGTGGTTGGTTTGAGGTTGGGAAACTCGGCGCGCGCGGCGTTACTCCAATCAATATATTGGGTCGTATCGTGCGACAACCAAAATCTCGCTTCATCGCGCTCGTTTTTGAAGACCGGAATAGATTTTTTCATTTTTTTCATACTATTTACCTCTTCTTTCCCTTTCTTTTATGTGTTGTATATGCTGATCGCTCTTCCTTACTTTGATCTCGAGCAGAAATCACCCGCACACATTCCTTTCTTACCGTAAAAATAAGGCACAAATATCTCCCTTCGCGTGTTTTTCCCAAAGCAAAAAGGCGTGTTTCCGTAATCGAGTGTTTAATATCAAGATGAATGAGTGGATCGTTGAAGAAAATTTCTTCACATTCTTTTTGTTCAACTCCATGTTTCTCTTTATTTTTTCTTTCATTTCCCCGATCCCATTCAAACCGTAATAACTCTGGAAATAGGATTGTTTTTGGTTTCATGTTGTATATGACCATCATATACAATGATTTATTTTTGTCAAGATGTCTTTTTACTAGAAAGAGGTGTGTTGCGTTCCCTTCACGATGCCAGTAAAATGTGAAACATATGAGGAAGTTTGGCCGCCGGTTTTTTTGCGCAATATTTGCGGTGTTTTTGGGCGTTTTTGCTGTTGTGTTTTTTGCCACCCCCATTGCGTACGCGCAGGCCGAAGCTGTCCCCTCGAAACAGACGTTTGACCAAACCATCATCAACAGCGCAAGAACCGGAACGTATCCTCTTGAGTCGGCCACCCTCTACACCACCGGCTCACAAGTTGGCGGCATTGGGGCAATGTTGCTGGGCGTGCAAGATGAAAAAGGCCAGTACGTTGTCAAGGGCGTTGTCCCTGAGATGGGAAATGCTATCGCGATGATGATTAAAAACCCGCCTGCGAGTGGCGAGTTGTGGCTTGCTGATCTTCTTCAACACTCTCCGCTTGTTTCACAGGCGTACGCGCAGGGCATCGGATTCAAGAGCTTGAACCCCATCTTGCCTGTGTGGAAAGCGTTCCGCGATCTTTCGTACGTTGTGTTTGTCCTCGTGTTTATCGCGATTGGGTTCATGATTATGTTCCGCAAGAATTTGCACGGCCAAACCGTGATTACCATTAGTAACGCGCTCCCCAACCTCGTGATTACGCTGCTACTGATTACGTTTTCGTATGCCATCGCCGGCTTCATGATCGACATCATGTATCTTGTGATTTACTTCATCACGGGGGTGTTTGCAAATTTGATTGATACATCGAAGTTTGGAGATAATCTTACATTGATTGACATCGCACTATCAAGAGATATTGTAACAAATGGTCTCGGTCTTATTTTTGGTATCGGTGACAGCGGAGTAAAGGGGAGTGTTGTTGGTGGTGCGGCAAAAGCAATTGGAGATATTGCGGAAAACCTTTTCGCAAATACTGGAGATTTTGCATCAAACATCGTTGGAAAATCAGTCGGTGTCGTTGGGTATGTCATTATCGCAGTTGCCATGTTTTTTGCAGTCATCAAAACCTTTTTTGAATTATTGAAAAGTTATGTAACATTCATTATTTCGGTGATTTTTGCGCCGTTCCAGTTGCTGCTTGGTGCGCTCAAAGACGGCGGAGATTTTGTGCAATGGATAAAAAACCTTGCTGCGACATTATTGCCGTTCCCCGTTGTGATCGTGATGATTTTCCTTGCACTCGCGCTTGGCGGAAGCGGAAAAGGAAGTATTGGATACCGCGCGGGTGATACCGGTGGGTTCCAGGCTCCACAAATTACAGTGGGTGATGGATTTTCCGGCGCTGCGTCTGGTCTGATTGCCCTCGGCATTCTCATGCTTATCCCCGAGGCTGTTGAGATGAGCAAAAAGTGGCTTGGCGCGAAGGGATTGATGGATGAGTGGTTGCCGAAGATTGGAGAAAATCTGGGTAAAGGATGGAAGGGTGGACAACTGGTCCCTGGAATTGGTCCCACATTACCAGGAATGGGAAAAATCCTCCCAGAAGCGCTTTCTCTTGGAGCAACTTCCTCTCTTGGTGCTATTGGGGGGGCAGCTGTTGGTGCATATTCGCAACGTGGACAGGGTGTTGGCAAAATGCTCGCTGGAGGACTTATAGGAACTGGCGTTGGGGCTGTTGCCCCTGCTACAATAAAATACGTGGCACCACAAGTTGATAAAGTTGCGAAGTTCGCTAACCAGCAGATTACAAATATTAAAATAGCGGAGCAAATTGGTCAGGTTCTCACGCCAGAAAAAGTGCCAGAGACACCTGAAACAAAGAAGCGTAAAGAAACTATCTCAAATCTCCAGCCTAGTAGGAACGAATCGGTAAAAGGTGATGAGGGATTTCCAGTTTAAGACAGAAGTAATTAACCGTGTTTGATTTGCTGTACTCTTTTCCACACGTGCTCTGCGTCAACAATGACTCCACGCGGAACTCCGGCATCTTTCATAATTGCATTAACTTCATCTTGCTCAAACAGACCAACTCCGGTAAATTCAATTGTTTTACCACTAATTCCCCGCATCGCTCTCACTATTTTCACGGAAAGCCGTTCTTGCTCATGGTGCCAAAAATCATAATTTAACATTGCTTTTATAGCGAGCACATCATCTTTTTGAATGTTTGCTGCCTCTTTATTGAGTTGTATTTGTCCTATAACAAGAAGCCCTATAACAAATTTTTTCATTGTCCTTATCCAATCAGTTACGTCATTTTTGAAAATTTCTTTAACAAATTCTCCATACTTTCCTTCCTTGGTCTGTTTTATATCAATACCAAAAATTCTTGTGAACACGCGCTCAGAAAATCTCATAAAATATTCATCATTTTCGCCAGGAGATCCCTTATCCCAACCCTCCGCCAAATCAAAGTCCTGTGAGGCAATTTTGCGCAATTCGTTGTATATTTTTTTGTATGTGTCCACAATATTTTGTGTTAATCCTTCATTTCTTTGAAATTGCTGAACCGCTAAATCAACATCTCCCCCGCTCCTTTTTATCCCAACTACAACTGCCTCGAACTTTTTGTATCTTATGTATTCTTTTCTCCAATCGGTTCCTGATCCAAATTCTTTCACAAAAAGTTTTTGAATAGAATTTTTATTTCTAATATTATCCCTTATTAGCCAGTATTCTATTCCGCTCGACACCCCCTTTAATTTGGTTTCTATGGATGGATCTATTTCTATGTCAAGTCCCTCTGACCATTCAGCAACGTGGGCAATCTTAGAAAATTTAATTCCCATACCCTTCACCATCATCTCCCAAAATGCCCACCCCTCATGTATGGCCCCCTGAACTTGTTCATCTGCGTTAATAAGATTCTCTGCGGAACTATTCCAAACCTGTTCTAATTCTTCTGCAGAGGTTGTATTAAAAATTGCTTCACGTAAAGTCATTCCCATTAATCTGCTCGCTGTCCCACGCTTCCCTTCCTCAATAAAAAGGTATTCATCTAATGGAAGTAGTGGAGCAACTAAAATATTTCTTAAGATTGGTGGTCCTGGGTCTCCTCGCTCCGCTTCTCCGGGAATACTATATTTCGCCATGCCGGCCGCCGCATTAGTAACAACGGCAAACTTATACGTTGCGGCGCATCCACCGAAGCGATCAATGATTGGATAGCCACTGCTTCCAAGAATAGGTTGTCCGCTTGAGTCCTTTTTTATTTGTCCAGCATCATAATGCGCAGAATATACTTCTCCTTCAAGATAATTAATCGCCATTAGTTCCGCAAACCAAGAATGTTTTGTTGTTCCCGCATCGTCCATTTTTGCTTTTTCATCTGTTTTTGCCTTTTCCTTATAAAAAGAAATATTCTCTTCTAAAAGTTTTTTTATCTTTCTTCTTTTTTCTTTTGGATCTTTTTCTGCAAGAGCTACAGTCAAGTCGCGTCCCAATTGCCCAAGTTCTGTGGGATTTTCTCCACGAATCGCACCTATTGCTCTTCTAATTGCGTATCTTATTTCTATATTTGAAGCGATACTTTGGGGAAATGCATTATATTTAGTTTTAACAGGATATCCATGAATAATTGTTCCATCTTCCGTTTCAATAGTCATTATTTCTGGAGCACATAAAGCCTCATACATTACTAAGGCATCATGAACATCCTGCGCTAAATACCTTCCATCTTTCTCGCAATATTCCTTTCCAGCTATGGCAATTATTCTTTTTTTCTGTCCGTCTGTGAGATGAACTTTAATACTATCAAGATACTCCGCCGTTCCTTTAGCATTCTTTTGTGTACTCTCTAATCCATTACATAGTTTTGTTAACTTCGAAATGGCAAAAAGATCTGTGAGAAACTGCTCTCCTATTTTTTCGTGGCTTGGACTTAAAGACTGAAGAGACTCTCCTAAGGACTTGAGATCTGTTTCTAGTCCTGATTGTATTTCAAATTTCCAAGATGCAATATCCGAGTTAATATAAATTTTGTCTGAGTCTTGGATAATCCCTATTTGCACATGCATTTCGTCAATAAGCATTCTCGCAATTGCTCGTGCACCAGCCTCTGTTGTTGTAAGTCTCTCGTAGGTTACTTGGTCTATTGATTTTCTTCGAAGTAAATATTTTTTTATTGTGTCTGTTCCTTTTTCTTTTTCCGGAAGTCTCGCAATAATGTCTGTAATTCGTTTCGATAGCTGTTCTATTGCCGCCAAATCTTCTGGTGTTATTTTTGGATGAGATTTCGCCGCATTTAATAAAATTAATGCCTCTCTAATGAAAGATTCTTTTTCTCGAAGCCGATCAAGAGAATACTGTTCCCAAAGATCTACGGCAACGTAGGGATGCTGGCCATCTAGTTTAATTTCGTTTAACGCGGTGGGTTGAATAACGTTGCCACCAGCATCTTTTGGAGCATCAAAATATCTCCCTCTCTCAAAACCTGATAAGCCCGATCCTGGATTCATACCGTTATTTTACCATGCAATATTACTCTTGCTCATGTTCTTCGTTTTTTGTTTGATTTCCTCCAAGATTTTTTACATTTTCAGGAATCATCATTAAATATGCAAACCCTTCTCTTGAGATTTCATGTCCAAGCCTATTCATTTCTTTCACAATCCCTTCATCAAATTTATGTTTATTTTCTTTCGAAATATTGGATAATTTTTTTCTAAATTCTTCACTTTTTAATATTTCTGCGGAATCGCTCTCAAGATAGGTTCTATATTCTTCTTCCGATATGATTCTCGCCTCTTCCAATCCCTTGGCTAAAAGGAGAAGTTCTTTTTTGGGATCTCTTTTTGTATAGTCTTCAATTTCCGAGGGACCAATTCCTTTTGTCCCAAGTTCTTCTTTTGATTTATATCCCAAGCTCTTCGCAATTTTGTCGTAATACCTTCCTGTGCAGAAATAATCAATAAGTATTCCTAGGTCCATTTCATTTTCAATTGCGGCGGCTATTGATTCTCCAAAGTTTGTCGCTGCAGAAAAATCAAGTTCTCCAAGTTTTTTTCGTAGTTTCTTTAGCCTTCCTTCATCTCCCCCCGCTAGTAGTTTTTCAAGAGGGGTTTTGGGTTCTTTTTTTACTCCATCATCAGTTGGTTTTTCCTCTGTATCTTGATCACCTTTACTTGCAATTTCTCTCAGCGTTTGGACAAATGCGTTCTGCGAAGAAAAAATTTCTTCAACTTCTTGATCGCTCAACCCCCCATCTCTAAGGACGTTTTGTATTCTTTCTCTATACAGTCGCGTAAACTCCCCCAAATTCCTGTCTTCGACCGCTTTTTCAATCCCCTCAAGAAATTCTCCATCTGCTTCTTGGCGCACGCGTTGTTTTTCTACTTCTGTCGTTTTTGAAGCGACGATAGCTTTTCCTTTATCTGATTCAATGAGAAATCTATCAAACGCGTCTTTAACACTTACTCCTTCTTTTGGAAGAAATCCTATTGTTTGGCCGCCTTCGCTTTTCCTTTCCTCATACAATCCAACTTTTTCGGAGGCCGCCCATGTTGCAAAATCATGATACGCGGTTTGTCCCCCAAACTCGTAGTATGTGTCTATTCCATCGATTTTTTCTTTCTGTTCGTCGGTCATTCCAGATAAATCAACGTGAATGAGGCTCCCATCCTTATCTCTTTTTTTGAACGCCGCATAGTCTGTGCTTGTTTCTTTGTCTCCAAGTTTTTTTGCGTTTTTCATCTCTGGAATGTCATCAAGATTTGGTGGAGTCCACCGCTTGGTTGCCTCTTGTTCTACAGAGACCTCATTGGATGGAGGTGGCTGCACCGCCGGCGTATCTACTACCGGAGCTATTGGTGCTGATGTGGACGGAGCTCCGCCCTCAAAGTTTCCATCACTCATAGTAGCTTCCATACTAACGAAAAAGGAGGGGAATAACAATCAATACTATTTCAACAATTTTGCGGGCACCACTCTTTTGACACCCAATTTGTCAAACTCCTTATCATAGGAAACGATGTTCCAGGCGCCCGACTGTACCCCCGGCATTCCTGCGATCATGGCGTCTATGTATTTACATGTGTGGGATTCATAGAGTGCAAGAGATTTGTTTATATCGTATTCGTCCACGATTTTTAGCCCGCTGAGATGAAGTATTCCTTGTATTGTCCGTAGTACTTTTTTCTTTGGAAATTTGTAATAGGAGCCCAGAGTCCACACTATTTCGGAAATCACCATCGTGCTTGTTACCGCGTCATATACATTGCGTTTTACCATCTCTAAAAAGGCTTTACTCTGCTGAAACGCGCTTTCGTTTTCCCGTATGAGAACTCTCAAAAAAATGTTTGTATCTATAAAATAGATCATTAAAACCTCGTATATTTCTTTTCAAACGCCTCGCGGGTTTTCATGAGTGGTTTTTTCACTTTGGGAACAAATGTATCAACTAAATCCAAAATGTCCTCCTGCGCGTATACCTTGATGAAACCATCTCCTTGTTCCAGCCTGGCTTTACCGTACGCTCTTAATCCAAAGGCTTCCCTCAAGACCAAGGGAATCGTTATTTGCCCTTTTTGTGTTATTGTTGCTGTGTGCATGTGGTAATACTACTATATAAAGTAATACTTTGTCAATATGTATTACTTTTATGTTAAAACATAGTCTAGTTGATTGACAATTGTTTTCCCAAAATCTTGTAAAAACTGATCCAAAAACTCTTTAGATTCAATAAGCGGGGACAGGTCATTGTAAACAAACTGCGGATCTACTGCACATATCTTGTCTTTGACAAAATTCTTTATTTCCAGCAAAGAATCTTTTCCCAAAAGGGCCATTAATCGTGGGATGTTCGGTTTGAGGGTGTATCCTGTTTTTGCCGAAAGCTGAAGGAGCCAATACAAATCATAAATGTCGCGGCCTTTGAAAGGAATTTTTTGAAACTTTCCTTTAAAAAAGTTTCTACTTAAAAAAGCCGCTATTTTGTTGGCATAAAGAGTGGGTAAATCATATGCATTAACAAAAAATTGACAATTGTCAGCCATAATCAAGCTCTTTTGTATTTGATATTCCCCTAAGATAATCGGGGAAAAGTCACATCGTACAAAAATGTTGTCGGGGAATTTGACAAACACTGTATTATTATTGCCGGATATTCTGGTATCCGCCGATAGATATGTCCTTACGTCTTTGGCAAATATCTTAGTGTCAAATGAGACATCGGGAGAAAAATCAAAATCCAGATCTTCGGACAAGCGATTAAGACCATATACTTTACGTAGACACGTCCCCCCCGTAAAAATTAATTCGCTATACACATCGTTGTTGTAGATAAAACGTAGAATTTCATCCTGCAAACGTTCTTTGATGACATTCCTTTGATACATGCCTTGGTTGTTCATATAACATTCTCCTGTGTCAGGTATTTCAGTATATTTGCCATCTTTTTTGATGTGGATTTTTCTATAATCTCTTGAAATTCCTTTTTATCTTTGGCGGAGAACGCTCCCCAATTGAATCGTGAGTCAAACAACAAATTTCTGGTTGCTTGATCAGTCCCCGCTGGAGTCAAATAGAGAAAATCAAACATTGCTTTGGCGGGACTGGCCATCTGATAAGACAAGTCTCCAAAAGGGCGTTTCATATATCCCCAATACAGCGCCGGTTTTATGTTCCGGTACGAGAAACTGAAAAGGTTATTTTGAAACTTTCTGGTCTTTTGCGTTGTGATATATGTGACGGTGTATACCTGCTCAGCCAAAAAACCATAAAAAGACAACGCATATTCCAGAGAAACATAACTTTGTGGCACCAATATCCCACCTATATAGAGAACCATGTCTTTGGGGGTAGAAGTGCTTTTATACAAGACATTATTGATATAAAATCCGGATTTCACCGCGACCAATATTCCGTCTTTGATTAAAGACTTGATGCGATAGTCCACTGTGCGTCGATTGCGTCCTAAAAGTATTTTTAGATTTTGTCTGGTAAAAAAGGGGGTAGTACTTTCTGAAATCAAGGATTTATAGTTTATTTCCATATGCACATGATTATATGTGCAATTGGGAATAGAGTCAAGTGTGTTTATGGTGGTAGTTTACGGTGGCCACACAAGAGTCGAAGGGGCTACATTGCGAGGCTGAGTTGAAAGGCTAAGTTGAGGGGCTGAGTTGTAAGACTTTTCGCAAATCTTTTTTCATGTTACACTCTTTCTTACTCGGAACCGCGTGCAAATCGCGGACTGTGCCGCAACTGTGAATCGAGCGCTGGTGGTAAAAGCGACAACGCAACCCCTAGCCTCGAAAGTCAGGAACGAGACATTGTGTTGATCTCCGAGCGAGGGAGATGCACACGCACGCGAGTGCGCTTGGTTGAAACATTATCCCCTCCTCAAGAGGGGTTTTTATGGCGCGCACCACTACTATTGAGTCTATTCAGTTTGATCAACGCAACCAATTTGGACAATCGGAACTATTTGAACAGCCCAAACGACAACAAAATAATCACGAAGTTGCCGCTCACTTCAACCTTTCCCACGTGTTTGATTACATTCTTCCCAATCTTTTCAAAAAATACGAACATGAGTCACCGCAACAAAGATATGAAAAGATCAAGTTTGAACTTTCTGCAATTGTCGGCCGTCAACTTACCGACGCACTCAAAGAAATTCTTGGCTTTCCCGTATACGATCAGCGCTATCTTACTATCGAACCACAAGAAGATGGGGCGTTGCGCCTCCTGAGTCCGGATCACGGAAATGATGATTTGCGTGATTTAAGCGCGCGGGCGGTTGAACACGCGGCAAATGCGGAATATCGCGCGCGGTTTGTTCTGGAAAAAAAACAGGTTGAACGTGTTGCTACAGTTATTCAGGAGTTCAATACTATATGTCCACATGCGCTTCTAGAATATGTAGATGGAGAGACAATCCCGGCGGGCCTTGTCCCATATGAAGGCGCCCTCCCTCATGACATTGATTTGCAAAAACATGTAGATGAAACGCGCCGGCCACTTGTTGGGCCCAAACATTTTTTTGTTCTTCCACAAAATCTTGATGTGTATCCCGGGAAAACAGCATTTTGGAATGTGTGGCAAGAGGTATATGTTCCCTGGCTTCCTGAAGGAAAACAGCGAGTTGTATTGATTCATCAATACCTTAATCGGCTTGGGCATGAAGAACAAGTGCGGGCACTGCAGTTTGCTCAAAAAGATTCTGCAGTGCGGCCAACCGAAAACGATATTATGAATACCGTCTTTACAGTTGATTCACACTATCAGCCCTTAGGAGCGATGGAGTTTTTTGGCGAGATGATTGCCCAGCTCCAATCGCATGAAAAATTCAAACAACTTTTTATAGAACAACAAACTGCGCTTGGTCAGTTTTCTGAACTGTCTCCAGTTATTCAATCTGCCACAGAGTATATTTCGACGGTATTATTGGAAGAATATGCGCGGTTTGAACGTCTCCGCGCGCACGGCATCATTGATCACACGCGGGAGTTCGTCCTCAATCGTGTTGCCCTCGACATCGTCATGAATACGTTTCTGCACAAGAAAAAAACATTTGATACTCAAGCAGCACTCGCACAATATACAGAAAGTTTTAATCCAGAAAACCGCTCTGCCCACACGACAGATATTCAACTACAGAAACAACGCAATACTCATCTTCTCTCTTTGGTTGAAAAGGCTCCTTCTATGGGAAATGTTTTATCCCGCATGTACTCTGGTTTAGATTGTACGGTTGGAAGTTTTGGCGGACTCACGCGGTTTACCGAAATGGCAAACAGCACCTCATTTATGCAGGGGCTTGGGTTGCCGAGCATGGGTTCGGCTGAGTTGTTTACCGCGATTAAAGACCGTGGCCACGTGTTTACTAAGGATCAAATTGCGCAGTTGATCGGCAAAGAACGGTTTGACCAGAACTTCAAACAAGGAACATGTGTCGCGTGCGGAAACACAGACTTTGTTGGTGAGTGCGGTGTGTGTTGGCGGTGCGAGCTGACGTGGGAAAAGAATAGTTTTGCTGATGATTCGCGCACAACAACGGGGGCCGGGGAGTTTTCTGATCCAACCGCAACAGATTTTTTTCAGTTTGGCCGCGTTGGAGCGAGCGAGCTTATTCAATCCACCCTTCTTCCTCTCAATCGGGTGATGTCCGCCTCTTTTTCTTCAATCTCGTAATCATGTTTGAGATACAATACGGATATGGCAGACGCTGCGCGAAAGTTTTTTCCAGAAGTACGGCTTACAAATCACAAGCTTCAGAGTGTTGTGTACCGCTTGCAAAAAGTTCCGTTTTCTCAGCGCGATATTGAGAATGCGGCACATCTCTTGCATGAGCTTCAGACAAATGCGGGGCGCGATGTTCTGCTCGCCGAGCTCGCCGTAACACCGGACAGTGATGGCGGATATCATATTTCACTCAATAAACTCTTGAGTTTGCTGATTACCATTCGCCTGCAAATTCCCGAAGAGTTTGATCTCGACATTTTTCATAAGCAGCAAGTATTTAATGAACGGGCGCAAAGCGCGCGATTTGGCGCGGTAAAACTTGAGGGATATACGCCGGCGCGCAAGCAGAATGACATTGATGATGCGGCGTTGCTGGTTGCGTGTTTGGAAGAAGCGCAGTCAATCGTTTTGCCCATTGGGGCGATAGAAGAACTCAAAAAAGAGGAAGAGACTGCAGAAGAAGTTGTGAAGGCACAAGGAGAAACTAGCGGTGGTGCTGGTATTCCAATTCCCATCATCGAAAAAGACAAGAAGAAAGAGAAGGAGGAAAAGGAGAAAAAGAAACAGGAGGAACAAAAACCGCCCCAGCCTATTGATAAAGACCTGTATGCGCGTGCGCAAGACGTCGACAAGTTTAACATTGCGTATCTCAAAGAGGCTGAACGCATCCGTGAGGCGGTGCTTCGTGGTATCGCTGCTTCGTATGGTGTAAATGACCAGCAGTTTGTGGTATTCCGTAACACATTTTTTAAGTCGCGCGACGAGTTATATCCATTTATTTTGCTTGAACTGCAAAAACTCCGGCCAGAAGATGTTGGAAAAACGGGCGCCCGACTTCGGTTGTTCCGCGATATCATGATTCGCGCGCAAACAAAGAGATCATTCCAAGACGCGCTATTCGATGCGCTCAACTCCACAAATGGAAAATTGTTTGAAAACAAGGTGCAGGCAAAAAAGCGGTTTGCCCAGCAGTTTGCCTCCATTACACCCGCAACCATCGCACAGAATATTGATAACGCAACATTCAGCGGCGTTTTAAAAAATCAAGAAAATGGTAAAGAGCTTGAAGCAAATCTTCAAAAAATCGCGGAGTTTAATCAAAAAGCGGGCTCCGATATCCGCTCGTCTGAGGCATATACCGACTCACTTGAAAAAAACCTCCGCACATTTTTAACAACTATTCATGTGCCCGAACAAGATATTAACGGTGTACTTTTGCGACTTAAAGCGTTGGCAATTACACGAGCAAATGTTGATCGGATGGATGAAAAAGCGTTTGAACGGTTGTTTAGTGATCTTTTTCAAAGTCCAACGATACAAAGAAATCTTGAGGCCGAGATCGCACGCGCAAAAGCCGCCGGAGTGCAAGCATTCTCTTGGCAGTCATTCTTTTTGCATTATATTTCCGCGCACCGCCAACAAATCTATGCGCTCACGCATCAAAACGGCGTATTGTATGCCGATCCCACACACGGGGTGCGGCCGCAAGTAACGCTAGGTGTTGAAAAAGCGCTGCAGGCGTTCGGATTTAAGGAGGTTGCCGCGGGATTGTATGGCACTTCCCCTCAGCCAAATCAGGCCGGTGCTCGTTTCCGCGGAACCCTCAATCAACATATACAGAATTTTCTTGGCCAACCACAAGGCATACAGGAATACTTAGTGAATCAATTCGCGCCTACGACACCGTTTTCTGCAACGGTATGGAAACAGCTTCATCAAAAAGAGAAAACAACTCAGCTGTACCAGCTTTTTATGCAGTACGGCGTGAGCCAGGATTTTGTGCAGTTTTTGTATCTTCAAAATATCGGTGACGATGGGCTGTTTGAGGCCGGAAGCGCGTTGAGCGAATTCATGGGTGAGGGATTTTCTGCCGGACAAAACTCGCCAATGTTTACTGGCGCGCAGGATAAAAACAATCTTGACCGGCAGTTGGGTCAATTTGTGCTTACGATATTAGCCGCTGGCGTTCTTGGACCTGAAGCCGCTGCCGCCATTGAAAAACTCAACCAAGTTATTCAAATTGCTTCGCAAATTCCAGTTCTTGGCCCAATTATTCAAGACGCATACAACAAGCTTGTTGAGATGACTGGGAAACAACTCAAGTTGTTGCTCGCGATCCTTGCCGGTATTATGGCCGCGATCGCACTTATTTTGGGTCTTATTGGATGGGCAATTTGGCAAGGAGCAAAGTGGTTTTTTTCACAAGGAGTCGCAAATCTTTCGGGTCTCCTTGGAGTAACAAAAAATCTTTTTGCTGCTGTTGGAAAATGGGCCCTAGGTGGACTAACAAAATTTTTCACTGGGCTTGGTGCCGGATTTTCATCTTTTATGACTCAGTTAAGCGCGGGGCTTGGAACGGTCGGCGGATTCTCCGGAGCGGTTGTCGCCACAACAGGGCTTGGAGTTTTGGGATGGGGGGCACTTACACAACAACAACGGCAGTTGGCATTTCAAACATCAGTAGAAGGCAGTATTCGTTCTGCAATATACGCAACTGGAGTTGGTAATCAGGGATGCTGGCCAACGAGCGGACAAGTGAATGGACTCGATGTTTATTCTTCACGGCTCGGTGGTGGCACTCACGGCGTTCATCATGGGTGTGAAACGGGGCTTTCCGGGCAAAATGTGTGTGGTGTAGGACCAGGACTTGGTGGACAAGCGATTGACATTGGTGCGCCAACGGGTGCTCCGGTATACGCTCCGTATCCCGGAGTTGCAACATTTTACCCAGAAGGATTTGGAATTTGTAGTATTGCTAGTGCATTCGGCATAGATTGTGGGTACGGAAACCACGTCATCCTTAAGTCAACAATAAACGGAAAAGATCTCGTGTTTTTCTTTGGACACCTCAACGATTTTGGTAACTTTGGTGCGGGGACAGAGGCTTCTGTTTCTATTGGAGACGTTATTGGAACGGTAAATAGTAGCGGCCATTCAACGGGGCCACACGTACACTATGAGGTTCACGGGGCATACCGTGATGAAATCGTCCAGGAACCACCAATAATGGATGGAGAAGTTCGGTCGAAATGCGATCCGGGATACAATACGAGTACATTATGAACTTCACTTTTTCAAAAAAATCATCTTGGATTATTCTATGTATTGTTATCATGGTGCTCGCCATTGGGTTTGTGCTCTTTTCACGTTCTAAAAAACCCACCCTGCCCGAAGGCGCTGAACAAAACATTCCTGCTATTGTTCCAAAACTTTCAATACAATCATTTTCTTTCACCGGAACAGCGCCAACTCTTCCCCTAACACTTGCAACATATACCAGCGGAAAAACTCAGTTACCAGAAGAGTTTGCTTCCGCTCTTGCTAAAAAACTTGCTCTTCCACCCGGAACATACGCGGGAGTATGGACAAATCCATCAACGCAGGAAGAAATTTCATACAGCAAAGTTTCCCGTTCTGTCGAGTATTCCCGCCAAGGAGGATCGCCGTCAAAAACAACCTTTCAGTTGGAACAAACATTTACAAACAGTATTCAAAACGCCGAAATCCTTCTTGCTTCTTTGGGTTTTAACACAGAACACCTGTTGCCTGATAGAAAAAATACATTATTTTTCTTAGAAACACATGATCTTGAAAAAGCAGATCGGATCGTTGCAAACCTTGCAAGCATTCCTTTTATATTTTCACTCAACGAATACCCTGTTTTCTTTGAAAGCACAATTGCTCCAACCGCATTGGCCTTTGTTCGTTCAGATGGGACTATTGCAAAGCTGAAGTTTAGTATAGTTCCACCACAACCCACACAAGATAAAAACATTACTCCTCTTTCTATGAATCAGGCTCTTGAAAACTTGCGGGGTGGAAAAGGAACAGTTGTTTCTTCTGCTATCGTTGGTGGAAATGTTTTATCACTTAGCGCTCTTACCGAAGCTGTGTTTGACTCTGTACACATTGAGTACCGTTTTACTTCATCCGATCAAACATATATTCCCTATTACCGCTTTGGTGGAACGGCAAAAAATGCACAGGGGCTTCCCACTCACATCGAAATTATCACCACTGCGGTTACGCAATAATCGGTCGCCCTTCTTCTCTGCTACAATGTTTTCATGCAAGAGCATCCTGTCCCACAGAATGTAACGTCATACGAGTTCCATCTCATTGGAAACATGACACTGAAACAGTTTTTTGAACTGGCGTCGGGCGGCGTGCTTGCATTTTTAACATATTCTTCGAATCTTCCTCAGATTTTTAAGTTTCCGCTTATTATTATCTTTGTCCTAGCTGGAGCAGCGCTCGCGTTTCTCCCGCTTGAGGAACGGCCACTCGACCAATGGTTTCTCGCGTTTATCCGCGCCATTTACAACCCAACAAAGTTCAACTGGAAAAAATCATTGCGCGTGCCGGATCTTTTTTCATATACGCGCTCGCAAACCGTGGCTACTGCGCCACTTCCGATGAGTTCGGCAAAAAGCAGGTCATCGCGTGCACAGGCGTATTTTGAGTCCATCGCAAAACCAGTCGTGCGGGATGAGTTTGATCAAGAAATATATGATAGGGTCGCGGCGCTTCAGCAGTTATACGACACTACTCCCGCGGCAAAGAATGTTACCGTTTCCAGTGGTGGACCAAATATGCTTGATGAGTATGCTGAAAAACCATCGCTCGTTGTTACGATGCATAGTTTACACGCGCAGGATCCGTCAAAAATGCGCGGCATTATTTCACTCTCAAAAATCAAAGAACAAAGAGAGTTGAAAGACCGCGTGCTTCCCGGGATAAATAAAACCGTGACTATTGCGCGAGAAAAACCTGTTTCTGTTGCCCGTGACACTGCTCAAGGAATTAAGCCTGAACAAGCGCTACAACCACAAAAAGCAGCGCCAGATGTGCTTCACTATCATTCCGATCAAGTTGCGTTTTCATCACAAGCAACGGATACCGCAACGAAGGCTACGGTAAACACAATGCTCCCCTTTCCAAAAACACCAACGACCCCTAACGTTGTCGTTGGCATGGTGTTGGAGACTTGGTCAGTTTTTCTCAACATCCCCACTCAAGTCTGGCGAGTACCGCATTACCACAGAAAAAGACGGGTTTACGTTTGATCCAATCACGCTTTCGATGAATAACGCTATTCTTGGGCCTCTGGAAATCCGCGCGAAAAATTAAACCACCGGTGTTGGAGTTTGTAAATTCTGGAGCGTTGATGGTGTTGGTACTGATGCTCCTGGCATCGTTGGCGTTATTGGCATTGTCGGTGGCTGAATTTTTACCGGCTCTCCTGGAGGAATAATGCGGACAGTTCCACTCGTTTTTTCTGATTGGGGTGGTTGCGCGGATTGTTGCACGATGGGTTTTTCTTCCAATTGAGTTGGTGGGGGCGTTTGTGCTGGGGTTTGCGCTTGTGGCGCTGGTGTCGGTGCTACTTTTTCACCCATATCCGCATCTTTTGTGAACGACTGCAGCGCTGGCTGACTCATCACTCCTTGCAAGCTCGCCTCAACAAGCGGCGTTGTGTAACTTCCCGTATCCGTCATTCTCTGTCCTTCAGACGTCCCAGGATTATAAATCGTGTACATGAGATGAATAATTTCCTGCGTTGTGAGCTGGCGGGCATATAGTCCGATGCGGGCAAACTGCGCGATCAAGTGGTCGCGTTTGGGCTCCAGGTCTGTTTTTGCTTTTTCGAGAACATACGCTTTATCTAAAGAAAACGTTTTTTCTTTCTTAATGTTCGGAATCGCGCCGGAAAGCGATAGCGACGCTCCCGCAAATGGAATTGCGATATAAAATTTCTTGTCTAAAATATTCCGTTCTTTTACCAACTCCTGAATAAACTCGCGGTACCGGCGGATCTGCGTTTTGCGAATTGGCATCGGATTTTTTTGTTCAAGTTCTTCAACATAATGAAGATACACGGAAATATCTTTTTTCTGCGACCGAATCACGATTTCAATGGGGAAAGAGAGTGAGTTTAATAAGCCGGCGTACGTGTAAATGATCGAGTCCTGTTCTTCTTCGGAAAGCAGTCCAAAGTTGAGCGAGTTTGTCGTCAGGAGAAGCGCCACGGTTCCATCGCGCAAAATGACGAGATCGTTTGTAACGTCGTAGATTTCGAGATAGTTTTGTGTTGTTGATTGGATTGCATTAAATTGTAGGCGTGGGGCGCGGTGTTGAACATCATACATATGCCTGATACCATGAGTGCATTGCTATGCCCATCACATTTCCGTTTTTAAAACCAAAACAAAAAGACTCTGCGCAGCAAAACGCTAGCTCTAGCGGCGGGGCGACTGTCCCGTCCAGTACTCAGCCCCATATTCCTTCAAAAGAAGATCTTGACCGATTTTCATCCGGCCTTGTGAGCATCCAAGACATTATTGCGCCGGAAGCAATTGAGGTGGATTTTTCATACCAAAAAATCAATGATGTGTTTATCCGCACATTATTTGTCGCTGGCTACCCAAGAACCGTTCCGGCAAACTGGCTCTCCCCACTCATTAATTTCCCGCATTCATTGGACATTTCTATGCATATTTTCCCTGTTGAATCAAAGAAGATTCTGGATGATTTACGGCGGAAAATCACTGAAATGGAGGCTGAAATTAGTTCGGATATTCGGCAAGGAAAACTGAGTAATATTAATACCGAAATTAAGCTAGAAGACGCGCGATCAATCCAGGAACAGTTGGCAAAAGGCGCAGAACGGTTCTACCAGTTTGGACTGTATATCACTATTTCTGATGTTTCACTGGAAGAACTCAATAAAACAACAAATAAAATCCGCTCCATGCTCGGCTCATTACTTATTGTGAGCAAGGTTGCTGCGCTTCAAATTGAAGATGGGTTTAAGACCACCCTCCCGATCGGCGTGGACAAACTTTTGATCACGCGCAACATGGACACCACGTCGCTTGCGACAACATTCCCATTCACTTCAGCCGAACTCACAAGCGACACGGGCCTGTTGTACGGCGTAAATGAGCACAATGATTCGTTGGTGATTTTCGACCGGTTTAGTATGGAAAACGCGAACATGGTGGTGTTTGCAAAATCCGGTGCTGGAAAATCATACGCCGTGAAGCTTGAGGCTCTGCGCCAGCTCATGTTTGATGTCGAACTCATTGTTCTTGATCCCGAACATGAGTACGAAGATCTTTGCACATCCGTTGGCGGCGAGTACATCAACTTCACGTTTAGTTCTCCTAAAAAAATCAATCCGTTTGATTTGAGCGCGGTCTATGAAGAGGGTGAAAATGAGCTTGGAATGAAGATTATTTCCATTCATACGTTGTTAAAAATTATGATGGGAGAGCTTTCTCCAACCGAAGACGCGATGCTCGACCGCGCGCTCATCGCGGCATACAAGGCCAAAGGAATTACACCCGATCCGGCAACACAAACCAATGAACCTCCGCTTATGGAAGATTTATATAAAGCGCTTCTTGGAATGGAAAACCAAGAGTCCCAAAATCTCGCCGCGCGCCTGGAGAAATTCATCAAGGGGTCATTCCGTGGTATTTTCGATCAAAAATCAAACATCAACATCACAAATCAATTCACTGTGTTTTCCGTGAAAGAAATGGAAGAGGAACTTCGCCCAATTGCGATGTTTTTAATCCTTGATTTTGTTTGGACACGCATTAAGAAAAACCTTAAAAAACGCATTCTGATCGTCGATGAGGCGTGGTACTTTATGAAGTACAAAGACTCCGCAAGTTTCTTGCACTCCATGGCGAAGCGCGCGCGCAAGTATTATCTTGGCATCACCACGATCACACAGGACGTTGAGGACTTTTTGAACAACGATTTTGGAAAAGCGATTGTTACAAACTCGTCCATTCAATTTTTAATGAAACAGTCGTCTGCCGCGATCCCCTATCTCTCACAAGTCTTTTTCTTATCCGAAGGAGAGCGGAGGTTTTTGATAGCAAGCGACGTTGGTGAAGGATTATTTTTTGCCGGACAAAATCATGTCGCGATCCGCGTCGTTGCGTCGCAAGACGAACACGACCTTATTACAACGAATCCTGAAGAAATATTACAAAAACGAAGTGCCTCGCAACTCTCTGGCCAGGCACAAAACGCTCCAGCGCCGGCTGGTCAACCGCTATCGCAACCACAACTGCAGGCGGCCGCTTAAATCTAACTTTCCCCCTGCATACGGAACGGCATCACGATATACACAAATCCTTCTTCACCTTCAATTTTGAACATTCCAGGCTTTAATGGCTCATTCATTCCAAACCACACGGTCTCGCCGGTAACCGCGGACAGTAAATCCTGAAGATACTTCCCATTGAACGCAATTTCTGCATTTTCTCCCGTAATTTTTTCTATATCAACCTGTGTTTCATTTTTCCCAACAGCGTTTGATGATGCAGTAATCAACAACGAGTCCTTTTGAATGGAAAGTTTAATAATTCCAGAACTTTCTTTTCCAAATACAAGCGCAGTTTTGAGTGCAGACAAAAATTCTTCACGCTGAAACTTTATTTGAACACCGAATTCTTTTGGGATAATTGTGTCGTAGTCCGGAAAACTTGCTTCGATGAGCCGAACACTGCAAAATAAATCGCCGGCGGTAAAAAAGACTTGCCCTAAGCGTGCAGAGAGGCTTATTCCAACGCTTTCCACGTGCAGGCGGTCAATGATGCGGGAAATTTCGCGGACGGCTTTGGTTGGCAAAAGGATGCCGTCGTACTTCCACCCTTTTATCTTTACTTCTTTCCGTGCCAACCTGTATCCGTCGGTGCTCACCCCACACAATACCCCGTCTTTTCCTTCAATATAGAGCGATGAGAATACGGGGCGCGTTTCATCCACACCAGAGGCAAGTCCTCCTTTTTCTATAATCGAGAGAAATGCTTCGCGCGGCAAAACAACATCCTCCCCTTCTTTTTCTGGGAACTGTGGAAAGTCTTTTGGAGAAGATATTTGAAACACTGCTGACGCTTTCCCCGCTGTTATATGAAGCTCTGCATCTTTTTCTTCGACTTCAATTGTTCCGGCTGGTAGTGAAGAAATATACTCGACAAATACTCTTGCTGGAAGCGCGGTAGCCCCCGTACTCATCACTTTTCCATCAACGGTTTCTTTGATCCCTGTCTGCAAGTCCGTTGCGGAGAAGGATATTTCCCCCCTTTTTACCTCAAGAAGAAAACATGAAAGAATCGGAAGCGGTGTTTTTGATGGAATGAAACGAAGAACTTCTTGTGTTGCCTTTAAAAGATTTTCTTGGAGAATAGTGAATTGCATCGTGCCCGAATTGTAAACGTGTAAAGGAGGTTTGTGAAGTACCGATAGTTTTGAGAAGGATTGTTAAAGAGAGTTCCTGGAGGGGCTGTTCGTGTCTTTCTTAAACGTATATACAATAGTAGTACTAGTAGTAGGAATGGGGGTAAATGGATAACTCATCGACGGCCCTTCAAGTAATTCGGGAGATATTTGTGTTGAATACTATGTGGAAAACTGTGGATAACTTTGTGGATAACCGCCCAATTTTGTGGGTAAGTGGATAACTCAGTTGGGGTTGTCCACAGTTCCCACAATTGGAGTAGAGATATCAACATCTTTTTACCATTGTGGTCTAGAAATGTGGGAAAGGACTACGACTCTTGGCGGAATGACAGGCTTGTTTTTACCGCGTTTACCCGAGTGCGGAGCTCCTCATTTTCTATAATAGTAGCCTTAATTTTTTCGGTTGCATGAATAATGCTGGAGTGGTCCCGCCCATTAAACAAAAGACCGATTTGATCGAGGGTTACCCCGAGATCATACCGGAGAATATACATCGCAATATGCCGAGCTTCAACGAGATTTTTAACTCGGGACGGCCCCTTGAGGCTATTTGTTGTGAGATGGAACTGCGCGGCAACCGTTTTTAATACTTCTGCGGGCTTAATATCTTGTTTTGGAAACTCAACTTTCTCGATTTTCCCCAAAATTTCCTCCACAAGCTCAATAGAGATGGGTTTTTTAAAAAGAGTGTGTTCAGAGTGGAGTTTAATAAGGATTCCCTCGAGCCTCCGGGTGCTTTCAATCGCCGAAGCAATCCGCTGTGCCACATCCATAGGAAGGTCGAGCTCGAGTTTTTTAGCCTTGATGAGCAAAATGGCGGTGCGGAGTTCAAACGAGGGCTGCTGAATATCAACAATAAGCCCGGCCTCGAACCGCGAACGTAACCGGTCTTCAAGCAACATGATTTCGTGTGGTGGGCGGTCTGAAGTCAAAATAATTTGTCCCCCCGCCGGTGTGATCGCGTTGAACGTGTGGAAAAACTCTTCCTGCACGGTGTTTTTCCCTGCGATAAACTGCACGTCATCAACAAGGAGTACCTTATAGTTGCGGAACTTTTTCTTGAGATCAATCGTGCGCTTTTGCTGAATTGCCGCGACGATTTCGTTTGTAAACTGCTCGCCCGTAATATATGCAATGGGCGTTTGTGGATTTTTCCTCAAAATATTATTGCCGATTGCTTGCATAAGGTGGGTTTTCCCCACCCCCACCCCGCCGTAAAGGAAAAGCGGGTTGTATGCGGTTCCGGGATTTTGTGACACCGCGACCGCGGCGGCGTGTGCCATTTCATTACTTGAAGAAACAGCGAGCGTTTCAAATGCGTAGTCTTCGCGAAGGCCAGCCTTTTGCAGGGCAAACGTAAACGAGGTGGGAAATGTTTTACCTTTTTCTTGAGATCCTTCAATGCGCTGATTTTCCTGCGAAAAAAGGTTGGGGAACTCTTCTTGAGGATTTTTCTTTGATGAACCCTTCCCCGTTCCCCCAGCAATGCTCTTCTGTTTTTTCACTCCCCGCTTAATGGCGAACTGAAGTTCAAATTTTTTCCCCGTAAGTTTGTCAAACACTTCCTTAATGTGCGCGTAGTATTTATTTTCAACATTACTAAGATGAAAAACGCTTGAGCCGCTAATAACACCGATCGCGCGGTCTTCTCCGACTTCACGGATTTCGGTAAGTTCTGTTGTACTAAACCAAAAAGTATACATCCTTTTTGAGAGAGCGTCTTCAAGTGGTGGGCGGGATTTTTCCCAGAGTTCTTGTGGAGTCATCATGGTCATATGAGCGCCTTTTATGTGTAACGTTGGCGGGCGGAATTGGGCAGCGTTTGGTGACAGAACTGCGTGGATATACGCAATAGAGTTTTTGGGCGGGGAAACGTCCACCAATCTTATATGCAGTTATCCACATTTTACAAGTAGGAAAAAAGACGGACTAAAAAACACATTTGTTAAAAATGATGATGTGGATAACTAAAGAACATAAAGAAACAGAGGGCGGTGACGTTGTACTCTCGGCTTTTCCTGATATAATGCCCACATGGCAAAAACATTTCGCACATGGCAACCAAAGAAAAAGAAACGGACCCGCACGCACGGATTCCGCAAGCGCATGCAGACAAAAGATGGCCGCAAGGTCTTGGCAAGGCGCAGACAAAAAGGTAGAAAAACGCTGACTGTGTAGCGCACCGCATGCTTCCTCAACAGAATCGCCTTCACCTCCGCAAAGAAAAGAAATTTTTTCCTCAGGCAAAGCGGGTATCACTGCGCGGAGTAGGACTCTATTGGAGAAAATCTCAAGATAAGACACCGCGCGCCGCTGTTATTGTTCCGGCGACTGTGGTAAGAAAAGCAACAGGGCGCAATCTTCTCAAAAGAATCGTGAGCGCGATTATTCAAGAAAAAATTATTAATAACGCCACCGAAATACAAGGCAAAGAGTGTATTATTATTATTCATAAAGCAGGAGAAACGCATGACTCACTCGAGCGCACCATCACTCACCTTCTCACAGAAATGCGCGATAGGACTCGTTAATGCCTATCGGGCAGTGTACCCAGTATTTCGGTCTATGGAAAAAACGGCGTTTGGTCGCGCGCCGGAGTGTATCCACTCCCCCACCTGCAGTGAGTATGCGGCAAGAAGCATTCAAAAATATGGTACAATGCGGGGATTATTGATGGGAATGAAACGCATTCTCTCGTGTAGATCATAAATACAGATCATACGTATATTCGTTCGCGCGACATATGGAACAAATCACGGCACCAATTCTCCATTTTCTTGTCTATCTCTACCAACTCTCTGGCGGAAACTTTGGGTTTGCCATTATTCTTTTTACACTGATTTTGCGCGGCATCCTCGCCCCCCTCTCTATTCCAACCATGAAAACACAGAAAAAAATGCAGGAACTCAAGCCGCACCTAGACGAACTTAAAACGCTTCATGGGGGAGATAAGACAAAACTTCAGCAAGAACAGTTAAAACTCTATCAAGAACACAACGTCAACCCCCTCGCGGGCTG
Source organism: Microgenomates group bacterium GW2011_GWC1_46_15 (assembly GCA_001002285.1). GTDB lineage: Bacteria > Patescibacteriota > Microgenomatia > UBA1400 > UBA12028 > UBA12028. The sequence continues at coordinate 12,213 of LCLX01000001.1, read as the reverse complement.
TTTGCCGTTTATTCTTCAGTTTGCCGCGCTCATTATTCTTTATCAAGGGCTCAATACATTTCTTAATACTCCGCAAGTAAACGGTGTAACAATCAACACAATGTTTTTTACTATTGATTTAGCGAAACCAGACCACACATATATTCTCCCCGTCCTCGCAGGACTTACACAGTTGATATTGTCAGTGATGGTTTTGCCTGGCGTCGAGTCACACGACCTCATTCCAGATGATGCAAAGTCAAAAAAGCTGAAAGAAGCAAATAAAAAAGAAGGAAACGCGCAAGACATGGCGGAGTCTATTCAGAAGCAAATGGTGTTTATGATTCCCTTTATGACGGCGTTTGCAGCGCTCAAGTTCCCCGCTGGTCTCGCAGTGTATTGGGTTGCAAGTACAGTGTTTAGCATTGGCCAGCAATGGCTTGTTTCTGGCCCAGGTGGACTCAAGATGTATTGGAATAAAATATTTGTACGCGCAAAAAAGGAGACGGCATGACGATTCAAGATTATCTGGAACAGGCACTCGCCCACATGGGGTGTGAAAACGCAGAAATTACCATAGAAGAAGACGAGCAGACCATTAAAGCAACAATTCGCGTCCCAGAGGAAGACTCTGGGATGTTTATTGGCCGCCGTGGTGAAACGCTCACCGGCCTTCAGCGCATTGTCGCGACAACGTTCCGCGACCAATTGGGAGAAAAACGCATCTCGGTTGACATTAATGAGTACAAGGTGCGTCGGGGCGACGCTGTTCAACAGATGGCGCTTGAGGTTGCTGAGCGGGTTAAAGAGTCTGGAAAACCAGAAACACTTCCCCAGCTCTCTCCTGAAGAACGCCGGCTTGTGCATATGGCACTCAAAGACGCCGGTGTTGTTACGCAGTCAGAGGGCGAAGGAATAGAAAGAAGACTCACGGTGTTTCCTGAGGGGAATCTTGATGCAAAAAGTAAGTGATTCCACACTAACAATTTTTACTGATGGTGGAGCCCGGGGAAATCCGGGGCCAGCCGCAATAGGAGTCCATGGAGAATTTCAAGGAAAAACGCTTTTTGAAATAAGTTTGTATATTGGCCAAACAACCAATAATACCGCAGAGTATGAAGCGCTTCTTCAGGCATCAACATGGCTTTCCCGTTCCCCCACTTCCCCGCTTTCCTCTGGGAAGGAGAAACCAACAAGGATTCAATTTTTTCTCGACTCCCTTTTAGTCGTTCAACAAATGAGCGGGACATATAAAGTAAAACAACCACACATTCTCGAGTATGTGAGGAAAATCCACATCATTCTTGACTCGTTAAAACTGTCATATATATTCACGCATATTCCCCGCGATAAAAACGCACGGGCTGACGCATTGGTGAATGCCGCGCTTGACGCAGAGATTACATCACGATAATCCTCACACAAGTAGAATATATCTCTCAAAACATGGGTAAAGCAAAAACGTGAAAACTCAACGTCGTTATGTTGGAATTTTTAAAGAATCTTCATGAAGGGAAGCGTTCCAGGCGTTAATCTTGAACCCAATGTCAGGGTGAAGTAGGATAGGGGGAGAGGACTGCCCGCCATGCCACGACGCTTTATTACAGAAACACTTCAGGAGAGTATCCCCGTTATCTTTTTCGGTGAGAAGAGCGTGTTTGTGGAAACGCTTGTACGCCACGTTGGAATACAAAATCCAGAGTACGAGGGGAGATTCGCGCACGAATTTTCCCGGTTTCCTCCCAAGGGAACGCCATACGCGGTGGTTTTTTCCGCTGACCGATGGGGGAAAGGGACTGCCGAGACACTTGCGCTCGCAATACAAAAAGGAAAAGAGTGGGGGAGCCCATGTTTTCTCCTTATTTCAGAGAACGTTTTTGAGTCTAGCCAGGAAGAGATAAAAAAAATAGCAAAGCAGTCGCTTGTCATGATTGTGGATGTGTTTGAAGTAAGTCCTGAAAATATCCGCACAGTACTTGATCAAATCTTGAATGGGAGAAAAAAGAGGGGAGAGGTTCGGATCACAACAAAAACTGGCCAAGAAGCGCGCGATGAAGCTGCGCAGAAAAAAAAGATTGTTATTCCAGTTTCCAAGACGTACTCGCTTTTTTCGCACCTTCCAACAGAGTTTGAAGTCCGGGGGACGGTGCGTCGGCAAGTCCCGCAGATAAAAATAAAAACGGCGCCGCAAGTTCAGCCCCAATCTCAATCTGAAAGCGATCACGAAGAGCACGAAAAAGAGCGCGTACTATTTGCACTGTTTCAGAAGAACCGCCAAGCGCCTGCGCCGTCTATGTCCCCACAACCAAGCTCACCACAGCGCCGCTCAGACCAGGCCACTAGGCATAAACCATTATTTCGTTACCTCAATAAAGAAGCAAAAATTATTCTTTTTTCACTCACCATAGCGGGAATATTTCTTTTAAGCGTAACGCTGCTTTTTGAGTACATTAAAAAGGGGATTCAGGCGTCGCTTCGAGGAACGCAGGCGGTCCTGTTTTCCGACGCCCTTACTCAGGGAAGTATCAAAAAAGAAACATCTGCTTTGCAAAGAAGGGCTATCGTATTTCAGGTAGTGCGGCCAGTCGTTACCCCATTGTACTCACTTTTTGGAAAAGAAGATGTTGTTGAAGACACAGAACAACTTATTCAAATCTTAGAGAAGGGGGCGGCGGCGATGCAGTCGAGCGCGCAACTCTCTCAATCGCTTGCGAATATATTTATTCAAGTAGTGTCATCTGGGAATGAACAGCCATTTGCACACGTAAACCAAGTGCAGAGCGACACGGAGTACGTCGAGAAGCAACTTGCGCAGTTTTCTGCTGAACTTTCACGCGCAAAACAAAACACACTTTTTGAGGATGATAAAACATATCAGGCGCTGCAGAAAAAGCTCATGGAGTTGCGGAAAGACACCATTTCGATTGATCATGCGCTCCCTGCGGTCGCGCAGATGTTCGGAACTCAACAGAAAAAAACATACCTTGTGTTAATTCAAAACCCGCTGGAACTACGCCCAACGGGCGGATTTATCGGCAGTTTTGCACTTGTTACGTTTGACAAAGGAAAGTTGTTGGACGTTCAAGTCCAAGATTCGTATGCCGCCGACACCCTGCTTAATGGCAAAGTTGAGCCGCCGGCCGACTTGCAAAAATATCTTTCAGAAAAACAGTGGTACTTCCGCGACAGCAACTGGAGTCCGGACTTTCCAAAAACCGCGCGCCAATCACTATGGTTTATCGAGAAAGAACTGGGGGTAAAGATAGACGGGGTAATCGGAATTAACGCGAATACGCTACAAGAAATACTCCGGGCGATTAGGCCGGTTCGTGTCGCGGACTATGATAACGAGTCGGTTTCTGTTGAGAACATTTTTGAACGCCTGCAGAACAGAAGTGAGTTGTCTCTTTCGCTCACGGGCACAAAAAAGCGGGAGTACTTAACCGCGCTTTCCAGCACAATTTTTTCAGCGGTGCAGGTAGTGCGCGATGTTGAGCCTGCGGAAAAACTTGGAACGGCGCTTTTAAAAACACTAGAAACGAGCGACACATTACTTGCGGTAAACGATAGCGACATTCAACAAACGTTTGCCCTGCTTGGGTGGAGTGGGGCAGTGGCAACTCCGCCGTGCCCGCCGCAGTTTGCGCAGTATCCATGCTTTGTTGATACGGTTTTTCATGTAGACACCAATGTCGGGGTAAACCGTGCGAATTTTTATGTAAAACGGTCTATGAACCACTCCGTCATCTTGACGGAAAATGCTGCGATTCATACGCACACGATGCGGTTTACCAATGGCGCGCCGTCGTCGGCTTGGCCGGCGGGCCCGTATAGAGATTACATCCGCCTGTATGTTCCTGATTTTACTCAGCTCACAAATATCGTGATTGACCAAAAACCGCTTTCTGCTTCGGCCATTACGCAGGACAGTGAGTTTGGAAAGCGTGTTATTGGATTTCCTCTGGATATTCCGGTGGGGAAGACCACGACGGTGACGGTGAGTTACACCACGCAACTTACTACGTCCAAAATTACGTCATACGCGCTCTTTCTCCAACGTCAGCCCGGAAGCGATGCCTATCCCGCCTCGCTTTCTCTGCAAGTGCAGAAACCACTGCAAGCGGTGGTTGTTGCGCCGGAAGGTGCGGTGGTAGGGAACATTATTCAGTTTGATACCGCGATGGACACGCACCAGTACATGGCTGTTGAAGTTGCTCGAGAGTGATGATAGAATCAGCATCTTATGAAACAGAAACACATCCTTCAAGCAAAGAAGCGCACGCTTCTTGGAAAAAAGGTAAAACAACTCCGCGCGCAGCGCAAGCTTCCGGCGAATGTGTTCGGCAACACCGCCTCGGTTTCGATTGAACTCGACGAAATTGCATTTACAAAAACATTTGCGGCTGCCGGAGAAACGGGTCTTATTGAACTCACTATTGAAGGCGAAACAACGCCTCGCCCCGTACTTGTTACCAACATCGCATATCACCCGCTTTCCGGAAAACTGCTTCACGTTGATCTTCAGCAAGTTGACTTGAAAGAAAAAGTGACTGCAAAAGTTCCGCTCGAGCTCATCGGAGAGTCTGTCGCGGTGAAAGCTGGTGGCGTTTTGCTCGCGCTCCACGACGAGATTGAGGTTGAGGCGTTGCCATCCGATCTTCCAGAAAAGTTTGTGTTTGATATTAGTGGGCTTACGGAAATTGGGAAGGAATATAAAGTTTCTGATCTCCAGTTTGACCGCGCAAAAATTGAAGTGAAGCTTCCTCCAGAAGAAGTGCTTGTGCTGATTCAAGAGCCAAAGAAAGAAGAGGAACCAGTGGTTGTTGAGCCAGTTGAAACTGAAACAACGGTACAAGGCGCGAAGAAAGAGGGCGAAGAAGGCGAAGTGGCAGCTGAGGCTGGCGCTGGTGCGAAACAGCCAGCCGGTAAAGTGGCGGCAAAACCAGCAATAAAACCAGCAGCTCCCGAGAAAAAAGAAGAGAAAAAGGGTTAATTTTTCTGCAGTATTTCCCGAAGTACTTGATTTCTCCGTGGATCGTTTGGCTCGACGAGCATCGCATGTTGTGCGGACTCCTTTGCTTGAGCATCTTCATAGAGTTGAACGTGTATGATTGCCAACGCAAACAACGCTTCACGCGCATTTGCTTGTTGAGTGGCCACCGATTGCCAAAATGTTTCTAGATTTTTAATACGGTTTTCGGGATGGAGCGCGCCATCAAGTTCTTTTGTATCACGTATCTGTTTCGCCAAAACTTCCGCAGCCTGTCGGTCTCCATATGACGAAACAAGAAAATGAATAGCGTTGAGATATGCTGATGGGGAAGTAGTTCCCATGAGTGGATGTGTTTTCAGTATTGCCGAGTCCCATCGAAACGCTGTTGCAATCAGTGTGATCGTAATAAATACACACAGGACAATATAAGACGGCGTACGTGCGACAGTATCAATGCCGTATTTGAGATACGCGAGAGCGAAAATAAGTGAATCCCTCATTGAGTTATCATATCAGACTGATTTGGGCCATTCTGCGGTCATGAGTAATGGTTCATCAACAAGGTGTGTTTTAGAAAATTCCTGCCAAATGGATTCCGTAACAAACGGCATGAATGGATGAAGAAGTTTAAGAGATGTTGTGAATACGCGTACGAGTGTCGTGAATGTTTCACCGCCATCTGTATTGCTTTTTGTTTTTTCAAGATACGTATTTGCACACTCATCCCACACAAATCCGTGAAGGCGAAGCGCGGCATCGGAGAAGCGGTACTTCTCAAGTGCGGAAGTGATGTACTTTACTGTTGAGCTCAGACTTTTGAGTATGGTCGCGTGTTCTTTATCTAGTTTTTTGGGTAGCGCAATAATTTTTGTTCCAGCCTCGTGTTGCAACAGAATATATCGGCCGATATTCCACAATTTGTTTCCAAAGTTCCGGTAGCCTTTTACTTTTTCCTTGCTCAACGCGATGGGATTTCCCGGCGTTGATCCAGCAACCAACGAAATACGCAAAGCGTCCGCGCCAAACTCGTTCACGATTTCAATAGGATTAATGACGTTGCCTTTTGATTTACTCATTTTTTGGCCTTTTTCATCAGTAACCATCGAGTGGAGGTACACCGTTTTGAACGGAACTTCGCCGGTCATGTACAACCCAAACATGATCATGCGGGCAACCCAGAAAAACAAAATATCCCACATCGTGTCGAGCACGCTTGTTGGGTAGAATGTTTTAAAATCTTTACCATTTGGATAGTCGAGCGTTGTGAGCGGCCATTGGCCCGAACTAAACCACGTGTCAAATGTGTCGGTTTCCGGCAAGTACTCTTCGCCGGGTTTTTTATCGCTCACGACAAATTTAGCGTTGGCTGAAGCGCGAAGCTGCTGGAGCCCATCAGTGATTTCTTGCATTGTGTTGTGTTGCGCAAGGAGCTCAGATACTTTTCCAATCACACGTTCATGTTTTGCATTTAAAAACGTTACCTCAAGATCAGGATTTTCTTTGACGGAGTACCACACGGGAATGCGGATGCCCCACACAATCTGACGGGAAATTGGCCAATCAATGAACTTTTCCAACCATTGGTAGTACTGCTTTTCAAACCGCTTTGGCACGAATGTTACGAGGCCTTCTTTTGCTGCTTTCATCGCGGGCTCAGCTAATGGTTTCATGCGGATAAACCAGTTGGGGAGCACGAGCGGTTCAATGTCATGGTCGGACTTGTAACACACCGCGACACTATGTGTGTAGTTCTCATCAATTTTTTCTAAAATGCCATCTTGCTTGAGATCCTCGAGCATAAGTACGCGCATGTCTTTGACCGATTTTCCATGATATTTTTTCGCGCGGTCAAGATATTTAACCTCGGTATTTTTTTCGTTATGTGTATTCAAGTACCACGAGAAGTCCATGCGGCCGCGGGTATCAATAATAGAATCAACAGGAAGGTTGTGTTTTTTTCCTAATGCAAAATCATGCGGATCGTGCGCGGGGGTCACCTTCATGATGCCGGTGCCAAACTTTGGATCAACGCCTTCATCGGCCAACACAGTCATGCTCACAGGGCCAAGCAACCCAAGCACTTCAACTTTTTTCCCGATCCACTTTTTATACCGGGGGTCTTTTGGATGTGCCGCTAATGCAACATCGCGAAACTTTGTTTCTGGCCGCACCGTTGCGATTGTAAACGGGCCGTACTTGATGTAGTACAGCGGATCTTTGCGCTCAATATGGTTGACTTCCAGATCAGCAAACGTCGTGCCACACTTTGGGCAAAAGTTCACGATGTAGTTGTCGCGGTACACTAAGCCGTCTTTCACTAATTTTTCAAACGTGGAGTACACAATGCGGATGACTTTTTCATCAAGCATGAATGTTTTACGCGACCAATCAAGCGAAAATCCAAGAACTTTGAGCTGTTCCTCAATGAGGCCGGAGTTTTGTTTCACAAATGCCGCAACATCGTCATACAGTGTTTGCCGGTCAAACTCGAACCGTGATTTTCCCTGTTTCGAGAGCTGTTTTTCATACACATACTGTGTTTCGTATCCCGCGTGGTCGGTGCCGGGAATCCACACAGTGGGGTAACCCTGCATGCGTTTCCACCGGACTAAAATGTCTTCAATCACGTACATTGCGTGACCGGCGTGTAACGACGCGTTAGCATTTGGCGGAGGAAGGAGAATAGAAAACGGTTTTTTTGTACTTTTGAGGTCAGGCTGAAACGCGTTGTTTTGTTCCCACAACGCGTACATTGATGACTCATGATCTTTGGGAATAAAGGCTGTGTCCATGGCCCGATTGTACTCGAAGGAAAGGGAAATGGGAAGTTTGACTTGAGGTAAAAAAACGATACAATTGCGGGGACTGTACAAAGGACAAAGGAGGAAATATGGGACTTCAGTTGGTAGACATCGATGGGTATGTTACATGAGGATTGGTAGAAGATATAAAAATGCTTTCTGTTGGCCAGATGGAAGCCTATGTAAGAAAAGAATTTGTACCCCTTCTTGCACAAGGTTTTGACACGCAACCCCAAGATGTTGCAATTTTTTGTGACCCCACCAAATATGTGTCTGCCCAGTTACGTGGTTTAACGGTAATGCTTTACGCTGATGGCAAAGTTATGCTGAGCACCGCTCAGGGACTTACAGAAGCGGGGAATATTTCCGAACTCAAAAAAGGGATAAAAGAACTTATTGAGGCAAAGATTCGAGGGCTTACGCAACATCAGTAGATTGATATTTTTTTAAATCCCTCTCAAATACACCGCCGCCCACGGTTGATACACCGTCTTAAACACGCGGTCCTGTAACACTTCACCATCTCGCTTTACCACATACTTGAACGATGCTTTTGCCCCCGGCGCCGACCAATCAACTTGCTTTAATACTCCGGGCGGTAATGACGGATCGTCCTGATATATTGTTGACCGTGGCGGCACGTTATCCCACACTTTTTGTTCAGAAATTTCAACAGTCCGCCCATCTTTTGTTCCCCACAGCTCGATTTGTAAGCTTAAATTTTTCGCATCGGGAACGGTATGGACCAAAATATACGCAGGCGTGTCATTTTTAAACTTAAAATCAACCGATGGCGCAAACACTGTTGCATCAAATCCGGGCGCGGAGTTTTGCTCGTAATATCCAACACGATAACTATGTCCGTGTCGCTCAACAATCGGTAAACCAGCATCCAGTACAGCGCGGAACACGGTTGTGGAAACTTGACACACCCCGCCGCCATCACCCAACACCGTGCGGCCCTCCTGAATAACATACGCTTGCTGGAACCCTGTTTTTCCAGAAACGTCGCCAAGATGCGCGTTAAAGCTGAACGTTTCTCCTGGCGCAACGAGCGAAAGATCAATGCGTTGCGCGGTGAGTACAACATTGTGAACACGCGTTGGAATAGAGTGATAAAACAACGAGTCGCCATATCCAATTTGCTCGTTAATGCCGAGCGTATTCAATGACTTGAGCGACGTTTTTGGATATGTTTTTTCAACAGAAATTTCGATGAAGCGCTCGTTTTCTTGACCGAGCTTCGAGTACTCAATAGCATGCATCGCGTCGGTAAAACTACGAACAGTCTCATCAATAGAAATAGTTCGTCCATATATGGGAGGATCAAACGTCGTAACTTTTTTCCCATCGTATACGAACTTAGGTTCCTGCGCGGGGCGCTCAACACTTTTTTTCCATCGTTCTGCCAACGTAAGGATGTGGTCTTTCTGAAACCCAGTGGGGAGCGCAAGCACATCAATCAATGCCTTGTCTTTGAGTGTGGTTGAAAATGAATCAATACGAACAACAATGGATTTGCCGACAAAGTTTTTTGCCCGGTTTTGAATAGTAATACTCTCGTCCGGGGTAAGTGCCGGGCGAACAACAATAGGTAGTGCAATATGGGGGGGAGGTTCTTGAAAACGCTGGCTTAATGTTTCAACAAGCGCGGTTGTGTCTACCACGCGCCGTTCTTTTCCAGGAATCACAGAAAGAGTGGAAGGATTTCCAGAAACGCGCAACACAAGAGACGGTTCTGTCCCGGGAACATCAACTTCTTTTGCGACCATCGCGGTCCAGCTACGTATGCGTTGGCCATCAAACACATATGGCGCAAAAATGGCGCGCCCGTGCCGGTACGCATCGGTAATATCAATGACGTTTTTGAACAGAGAAAAAGACCGGCCAACAGAAAATGCTTGATCTACGGCATACTCAACGTCTTGTCGCATACCCAGACTTGCGGACGGCGTTGCAAAGGTGGAGCGTTCGATGGTAAACGCAATATCAGGGAGTTTTTGCTGATTATGCTGAATGGCCACGCGGACCATTTCAACCGCGCGCTCTTTTGTTTCTCCGCCAACCTCAACGCCGTTTACGGACACTCCGGGTAAAATGTAAGGAGTGCTTCGAAAAATAGCGAACACCCACACGAGAAAAATGCAGAGTGCAGTAATAAAGCCGAGAAAAATATGGAGCGTGGTACGGCGAAGTGATTGGTATCGTCCGCTTTTCCGCTTGCTCCCTTGTGGGAACTTTCTCATGTGTTGTATTGTAGTATAGAGGAATCATCATGCCCGATCCAACATCAGTGTTTCAATCACCGCAGTCTTTACCAGCGCAACCACAGGGGCAACCGCAACCACAATCACAAACTCCACAGTTTTCCACACAGCCATCGGTTGCAGAAAACCCGTCTTTCTCTCAAGTAGGAGCAACGGTGGCGACGGCAGATCCAAGCCATATTCAAAAATCACCATTCCGATTTTTACCATTTATTTTGGGAGGTCTTGTTGTTTTCGGCATCATTTTCTTTATTGTTTCGCGCGTCATTGGCGGGTTAAAGCAAAACGGACCGAGCCTTTCAACCACTCCGCCGGCCGGATCAGATACGCAAACAGGCGGCGACGTTGCCCGCCCCGGCGGTTCACAAAAAACGATCACCTACTGGGGGCTATGGGAACCCTCTGCCGCGATGACTGACGTATTAAGTGAGTTCCAAAAACAAAATAATGTCGTCGTACAGTATCAACAGCAGTCTCCAAAAGACTACCGCGAACGCCTGCAAGACGCACTCAAAAAAGGACAGGGTCCAGACCTGTTCCGCTTCCACGCGACATGGACGCCAATGCTGAGAACATCGCTTGCGGTACTCCCGTCTTCACTCATATCCCGGCAAGATTTTGAAAAAACATTTTACCCTGCTGCCGCAAAAGACCTTGAAACACCCGATGGCGTTGTTGGCATTCCACTTATGTATGACGGCCTTGGTTTGTACTACAACAAAACGCTTTTCCAAACGGCTGGGAAAACACCGCCAACGACGTGGGCTGACCTCGAAACAATTGCGAAAGACTTAACAGTCCGCAACACAACAACAAAGAAAATTGACCGCGCCGGCATCGCGCTTGGTACAACCACAAACGTGGACAATTTTTCTGATATTCTCGCCCTTTTGCTTTTCCAAAACAATGCCGATCCAGCGAATCCCAGCACACAGCTTGCCTCCGACGCAATCAAGTACTACACCAACTTTTACCGCGCGCTCAAGGTGTGGGATGAAACGCTTCCAAACTCAACATATGCATTTGCGACAGAAAAATCCGCGATGATGTTCGCGCCTTCGTGGAGAGCGTTTGAAGTAAAATCTATTAACCCAAACCTTGATTTTGGTATTGCACCGGTACCACAACTTCCAGGTACGAACGTTGCGTTTGCGAGTTACTGGGCGGAAGGCGTATCAAAAACGAGCAAGAACGCAGATGTTGCATGGAAATTGTTAGTGTACATGAGCAGTAAAGACGTGATGCAAAAACTGCACAACGCGTCCGCGCAAAATACACCACGATTGTTTGGCGAAATTTACTCGCGCGTGGACATGAAAGATCTCATTGCCTCCGATCCGTACATGGGCGCGTATATTCAGGATGCGCCAAAAGCGCAGTCGTGGTACTTGTCTTCGCGCACGTTTGACAACGGTATTAATGACCAAACGATTAAGTACTATGAAAACGTGATCAACTCGGTGAATAGTGGAGATAAAACACTGCAGGAGGCATTACTTACCGCGGATAAGGGCGTGAAACAAGTTCTGCAGTTGTTCGGCGTGTTGGCAACTCCGGTGGAAGGTACGGGCAGTAGACAGTGATGCTGGTGTGGTCGACGGCGGATCGGGAATGTAACGAACTTTATGTACGACGCTCAGACTGACGAGCCCGCGCTCCACCGATGGATCCTTGTTTGGGGAAAGCCATTGCCCAAATGTGATTATGGAGTACTTCCGAGCAAGAGATAAGTGTAAGAAAAACATTTCGACCAATAATACGCCTCTGTTGACATAGTTTGTAATGAATGGCAGCATGTCTTACAATCCTACCAAATTCAGAACCCGCTGTAATTGGAAGCGTTGCTAGTTCCTCGATAGCATTAATCCAGGCGTTCCTATCTGATCCACATGCCCCATCACCTACAGGGAAAGTGAAACTATCTAGAATCTCCGCATATTTATCTGGAGAATTGCGTTTGAAATCATCGAGGACATCATTTAATTTTTTTGCAACGTCAATAAAATTGGATATTGTTCCTTCAAGGCGAGTCATAATGAACCTCTTTTTTTATTGATATATCAGGATTATATCATAGGGGCTAGTAAACTTAAAGCGGTATAATAAGCCGCAATGTCTTCATTAATCAATCTAAATAAGTATTACAAACATTCTCACATTTCGAAAGCTAAAT